>NZ_NTTM01000003.1:0-148521 GCF_002560985.1 Bacillus sp. AFS018417 | reverse complement strand
TAATTTTGATTTGGGTAATTCTGATTTGAGTAATTTTGATTTGGGTAATTCTGATTTGGGTAATTCTGATTTGGATAATTTTGATTTGCGTAATTTTGTGAGGATTGAGCGGAATTATTTAATGCATTTGTTAAAAATGGGAGCAAAGCCGCTAATAATTGGTTTGTAACATCTGTATTCAACTGTCCTTGTCCCTGTGCTTGCCCTTGCCCTGGTCCTTGTCCCTGTGCTTGCCCTTGTCCCTGCTCTTGTGATTGCTCCTGCCCCTGTTCTACATCAGTAGACTGCCGATTCGAAGAAGCTGTTTCAGAATCTAAATCAGAGTCTACATTTAAATTTACGCGGGAATTTCCACTGTCTGAAATCTGAGCAACATTGTGATTGTGTGTATGTTTTTTTGTAGTTTCTTCTTGTGGATCAGATCCAGATTCAGATTCAGATCCAGATTCAGATCCAGATTTAGACCCAGATCCAGATGCAGATTGTTTTTCTGTATATTGGGGTTTTTTTCGACGGCGCTCATAATAATAAAAACACAACAATACCCTCTCCTTTATGAACTATAGAAAATGTCTATATCAATACTTTATGTGAAAATAAAGAATATGTATGGACAAATTAACTATCATTTAGCGTAGTTTTTTATCATGTCACAACATAAGTTGATAAGAAATTATTATATTTACAATAGGATGATTTATGATAAACAGTAATATTAAATTATATATATTTAGTGTTCTTGTTGTTAGATTTTTTAACAGTGGAATTATATGTAGTAAGATAATCGAAAATGTTGTGATTATGAGTACTTTCTTTGGAACGACTTGTTTATAAGATCCCCCACCTTAAAATTCGGAGAGCAATGAAGAAGATAGGATAGGTGGGGGATAACTGCTGGCATGTGCCCGATTGGTTATAACCATCAATGGGGGATGAAAAAACACTGATGGAAGTTTCATTTTATTAGCAGCTGTGTGTTGGCCGGGAAAATAAAAAATTGATTGAAAGAAGTCAGAAAATAGTCACACTTCGACACGTTTATATATCCACTTTTTGTTATAGTAAAAAGAAAAGGGGGAAAAAACATGTATACATTTAAAATTGTTTCAGATCGTGAAGCTGTTTATCAGTTTGCGAGTTATGCTCAAGTTGTACAAGGGATAGAAAGTGTATATGTGGAAGTAGGTGAACCTTTGTATGAGCGTCCTCTTATGAAGTTTTATGTTCATGTCTCCATAAAACAAGAGTATGAACAAGCAAAAGCGTTGCGTGAAATCGCGCGTTTAGTAGAATTAGGACGTTTTACATACGTACATTACCGAGATGAAGAAATTGAAAGAGCATTTGAAGAAGTAAAATATGAGAGCCGTGTAGGCTAGATAATAAGGAAGAAAGGGGCTAATGTGAATTAGCTTCTTTTTTTGTTTATCTCGCATTAACGGGCCTCAAGATTCAGAGAGAAGCAAAGAAGATAGATGGGGGAATAACTGCCCGTAAAAGCCCGATTGGCTCAACTAACCATCAGTGGGGGATGGGGAAAACTCCCACTGATGGAAGTTTCGCTTTATGAAAATATTTTTATATGTATCAAACAAATAAAGAAGGAATTTTGCTATGATAGGAGAGGAAAAGAAAGGGGAGTTATATAATGGGGTATATACAGGAACTGAGGGAATTAGTTGGAACAAAACCACTTATTATAGTAGGCTCAGCAATTATTGTTTTAAATGAAAAGAATGAAGTATTATTACAACTTCGTTCTGATACATATGATTGGGGATTGCCAGGGGGAGCAATGGAGCTAGGAGAAACAATTGAAGAAACAGCAGAGAGAGAATTAAGAGAAGAAACAGGTTTAAAAGCAGATTTCTTACAATTTCTTGGTGTGCTCTCTGGACAGGATTTATATTATCGTTATCCGCATGGAGACGAAATTTATAATGTAATCAATGCCTTTCAAGCACATCACGTATATGGTGAAATAGAATGTGATGAAGAAGGGGTAGACATTCGATATTTTCCAATTGATAAGTTACCGAAATTAAATACAACAACAGAAAAAATCCTTCAAAAATTTTTATTAGCATTAACAGAGTAGGAAGAAGAATGAACCTTCTTTCTATTTTTATTATATTAAATATTTTGATTTTTTAGTTACCTCATAATATAATAGATATAGATATACATCTTATGTTATTCCATCCAAAAATTCACTAGGGTACATAGGAGAGGAGAAAGTACAAGATGCGCAATGTAGTCATTACAGCTGCAGTTCGTTCACCAATTGGAACATTTGGAGGAGCTTTCAAAAATGTAAAACCGACTGAACTAATGGTTCCTGTATTACAGGAAGCTGTGAAAAAAGGCGGTGTTTTGCCGCACGAAGTAGATGAAGTGATTTTAGGTCACTGTATTCAACGAACAGATGAGGCAAATACAGCAAGAACAGCAGCGCTTATGGCGGGATTTCCTGATACAGTCACAGGTTACACAATTCAGCGTCAATGTGCTTCGGGTATGCAGGCATTAATTTCAGCAGCAATGCAAATTCAATTAGGTGTAAGTGATGTTGTTGTTGCAGGTGGAGTAGAAACAATGAGCTCTAGTCCATATGTATTAAAAGAGAACCGCTGGGGACAACGACTACAACACGGAGAAATTCGTGATATGGTGTGGGAAGTGCTAGAAGATCCAACGAATCATATTATGATGGGTGAAACTGCGGAAAATCTTGCTGAGCAATATGAAATTTCACGTGAAGAACAGGATGAAGTAGCAGTATTAAGTCATCAACGTGCCATTCATGCAATCGAAGCGGGCTATTTTGACGAGCAAATTGTGCCGATTACGATAAAGGAACGTAGAAAAGAGATTGTTGTTTCCAAAGATGAACATCCTCGTGCAGATATTACGTTAGAAAAACTTTCGGGTTTAAAAGCAGCTTTTCGTAAGGGTGGAACAGTAACCGCAGGAAACGCATCGGGTATTAATGACGGAAGCGCAGCGTTAGTACTAATGAGTGAAGAAAAAGCGAAAGAAAAAGGGCTGCAACCGTTAGCGAGAATCGTAGGATACTCTATGGCAGGGGTAGATCCTAAAATTATGGGAATCGGTCCAGCACCAGCAATTCGAAAAGGATTGGAAAATGTAAATTGGTCAGTAAACGATGCGGATTTATTTGAAATTAATGAAGCATTTGCTGCGCAATATTTAGCAGTAGAAAAAGAATTGGGCTTAAATCGTGAAAAAGTGAATGTAAATGGTAGTGGAATCAGTCTTGGACATCCAATTGGATGTACAGGTGCACGTATTACAGTAAGCTTGATTCATGAATTAAGAAGACAAGGACTTGAAAAGGGAATTGCTTCTCTTTGTGTCGGCGGCGGTATGGGAGCAGCGTTATTTATAGAAGCACTATAAGAAACAAAACCAGCTAATGTGTTCATTAGCTGGTTTTGTTTCTGTATGAAATAGTCTCCCTCGATCTTCAAAAAGAGTTTCACCGTTTGATAATACTCTGTTTCTTCTAAAGTAACTTCTTGTATTTTTCTTAATATAAGCAATACATAGTTGCATCTAGGTACACCATTAAAGTTGGGGAATGTGTAGTTATATTCAAAGTAGATTATATTTTCAAAATAGCAGAAAAGACAAGGATTAGACAACTTATTAATAAAAAATTAAGGACATTAAATACAGAATCTTTTTAGTCCTGTATTGCATTGTTCTCAGTTGAAGTGTAATAATGAAGAGTTATCTCATTTATTTATCCCGCATTAACGGACAGTAATACCTTCACCTCAAGATTCAGAAAAAAACAAAGAAGATAGGTGGGGGATAACTGCCCGTAAAAGCCCGATTGGTTCAACTAACCCTCAATGAAGGAAGTTTCACTTTATATTTAGAGAGAAAATAATTAGTATAGTTATATTTAATGGTTGTTTCATAGCATGTAATGATTGGAGTAAGACAATGAAAATATGGAACGTATTTTGTATTTTATGTAGTTTTGTTATTGTTTTAAGTGGTTGTGCTCAGCATGAAAAAGTGAAGCAGCCGAAGAAACAGACCATTCCAGAAACGAATGAATACGGCGGCATACAATTAACAAAAGTGGGACAAGAGATTAAAGAAAAAAATTGGGGCACTCTAAAATTAGAACAAATCAAACATGTAAATGAAACATTTACAGTTGGAACGATGAAAATCTATGTAGAAAATGTGAGAGTTATTACACTATCGAATATGGAAGATGAAACAAAAGAGACGTTGGAAATGTATACAAAATTAAGTCCAGAAGAAGTACAACGTCGTTTAGGTGAGACACTGGACCAAAAAGAGGCAGAATGGTATGCATCATTAAGTGGACAAGATATTGGTGATACTGCTAAATATGTTGAAATTACATATAAGGTTGAAAATACAGGAGACAAAGAGATGCAGTTCTTTTCTATGAATGATGTAACTGTAAATGAAACGCAACAATTTCATGTGCCAGCGCAAAACTTCTTATATGCAGAAGACACATTTGTTGGTACAAAAAATATAACGAGAGAGGATTATAGTTCTGGTGAAATAAGGGAAGGGTTAATTGGTCTTTTACTAAGTGATAATAATGAAAAAATAAAAAGGATTTCTTTTACAACAGATGTACTTGCAACAGGCGATACACATGAGAAAGTAGCAGAACCACAAACATTTGCCATTTCACTATAACAGTGAAATGGTTTTTTCTTAATTGTTAGTAGGACAGGAAATATGTCGTTTTGTAGAGAATTTATATACATATAGCGTTTAGGAGGGAAATGAAAATGCAGAAGGGATGCTACGTATGTGGTAATAAAGAAATAGAAACAGGTACTATGTCACCTTATATAGAAAGCAATATTGGAAGTTATATTGTTCCGTTTGCAGAAATGACAGCAGAAGTGGCAGTATGTAAAAATTGCGGAGCTGTTATAACGATGAAACAAGAACATATAGAGTATAATCAAAGGAGAGAGAAGTAAACGTAATGTATATTGTCAAAGCAAATCTACATGATGCAAAAGAACTTGCACGCGTTCATGTTGATAGTTGGAGAGAAACATATGAAGGCATTATGCCAAAAGATGTGTTAGATAAAAAATCGTATGAGAAACGAGAAGCATTGTGGAAACAAGTATTACAGAAGCAGCAGTCGCATGTTTATGTTGCCAAAACAATTGATGGGAAAATAATTGGTTTTGCAGATGGTGGGAAAGAGCGAACTGGTAAATATGAGTATGACGGAGAGTTATATGCGATATATATTTTACGGGCATATCAGCGTAACAAACTTGGAAAAAGATTGATAAAAGCGGTGGCAGCAGATTTATATAAGAATGGATATCGTTCTATGCTTGTTTGGGTAGTAGCGAACAATCCGTCTAAATATTTTTATGAAGCGTTACAAGCTTCTTTTGTAGATGAGAAAGATATTGAAGAATTATACATAAAAGAACTTGCATACGGTTGGAAAGATATACAAACTCTTTTCATATAATACAATTCCCGGCAACGGCCTGCTCGTTTTATTACTTCGTGAATATAATGAAGTGAATAGAGTGAAAGGAGAGACAATCCGTGAGAATATTCACGGTTTTGGTCGGGGTTATTATAGCCGCTTGCTTTCAAATAGGATTATTATGTATGTTACAACGAATCGAGCAACTATCACTTCCTCATCTTCTATATGAACTGGTATATGTAGGAGCATTATTTGGATTTGGAATGGGTATTGCACATTATTTCTATAAACATAAGATTTATATACTTATAATCGTATTCGTCTTTTTATACGGATGGGGCTATTATCGTTATAATGACAGAGTTCAAAGCATTTTACAACTGCACATTGTATCGATTCAACACGCATTACTGTTATTATTTTGTATTATGTTTGGAACCATTGTTTATAGAATGTTGTTTTATAAAGAAAATAAAGAGAAAAAGGTCAGATGAAATATCTCATTTGACCTTTTTTAAGATTGTTGTTTTTCTTTTGTAAGGTAAGTTTTTACACTTTGTAATTGGAGTTGTTCAGGGAGACGAAATTCTTGTTTTTGTTCTTCAAATTGTTTTTTTGTATAGGGACCAAACCGGCGGTTATTTTTCAAATCGATAATCCAATAATTTTCTGTCGCTTGATTAGTAATAGAAGCATCGGGGTTATTAGGGTCATCTGTTTGCTCTGTTTGTTTTGCTAAAATATAATTGTCGTTCCAGGCAATTTCTACAATTTCTGGTGGAATATATTGAGAGGCGTACAAGGCGTCTGTTTTAGGGAAAAGTTCTAGTGCATTACCGGAAACATTAATGAGCTCATATTCATCCCCAATGTTGTAATGAGATGGATTAAAATTTGTTGCACAACTAGTTAAAAATACGAGAGAGCAAACGATGATGAATCGTTTCAATATGAGCTCCTCCTTCTGAAATGTGATTGATACATATTTTACAGGAAAAGAAAATAAAACACCAATTTATGAGTTGTTTACAACTGTTTTTAGACATGATACGATGAAACGGTTAATAAAGGATAGAAAAAAGGAGTCGACACAGCATGAAGCTGAAAATACATCAACCAGTGATTGTTATGAACCGTCTAGGGGCTGCAATGATCGATATGTTTTTCATTTCTGTTTTGTATGGTGCCATTGTTGCAATTACAACCGGAAACTATAAAGCGATTTTGAATCGTTTTAATGTAAGTTCAGGAGACATCCGTTATGACTTTGGGCTTGCATTTTTATTAATGGCGCTTTATTTTATTGTTCTACCATTTATTTGGAATGGATATACACTAGGGAAAAAAGTTACACGTACAAAACTTGTATCGCTTACACGTGAAAAGTTAACGCTAGGAATTTTAACAATGAGGTTTATTGTATTGTTAGTACCGAATATTTTGTTTCTTGGTATTCCAATGATATGTAATATATACATGATGTTGGTTAGAAGTGATAATAGAGGTTTTCATGATCTTATAGTGAAAACTAAAGTTATGGGTGTTGTTTAGAGAAAGGGAAGCAGTTGCTTCCCTTTTTAAAATTTGAAAAAAATTTGTTTGTATAATTTGGTACAGGGGAAATATGAAAGAACTAGTCATACTAACATTAAAGATTTTGTCAGCACAATGGAGGATACTATGGAATTTGATTAAATAGGAAATGACTGAATAAAAATCAACTTGAATTATAAAAATATTTTTATCCAGTCTAAATTTTTACAAAATTCGATATATTTAATTTGGTATAATAGAATTTATATAGGACAGGCATCTCCTATATAGTACCCTCCATATTGATGGCGCGTCCTGGAAAGGCGCGCTTTTTTATGATTAATAGACTGAAAATTAGGAAAATGTTATTATTTATAATAAAGAGTTCATGTTTCTTCACATTGGGAGGGAGCGAAATGACAGGAGAAAGTTTATTATTTTGGGGAATTCTTATTTTTGTTGGTCTAGTTTTTGATCAGTATAATAGTAAGAAAAAAGAGAAAATTCGAAAGTGAGCGATTACATTATATGTATCTATCTTTTCCTGCTTGCGGATGCTTCAAAAAAAGGAGTATACTGTATGACGTTGAGACTAACCAGAAGGGGAAATGACGATGAAGCTAGCAGGAAAGGTTGCCGTTGTAACAGGCGGAGGCATCGGCATTGGTCGTAACACAGCTCTTTTGTTGGCAGGGCAAGGTGCAAAGGTAATTGTGACAGATATTGATGAGGAAAATGGACAAGCAACAGTGGAGGAAATTGTAGATTTAGGTGGCGAGGCACTTTTTGTTACTCATGATATGAGTAAGCGAAGTGATTGGCAACATGTTTTAGAAGTTGCAGTTGAAGCCTATAACAGAATCGATATGTTGTTTAATAATGCCGGATTATATAAAATAGATCCGATTTTTTCTCATGAAAAAGAGAACGATTCCAATGCACTTTGTATAAATGACGTCTGGATAGAAATAAAACAGCTGAGGTCATCTTTTATGAAACAGCAAGAAGAAGTGAGATTGACTGATCTTCCTATTTTTGGTGTTATCAGTACAAAGGAACAGTCACTTCATACAGTAGAATCTTTAGTATAATAAGTTGAAAACCGTCCCCAATTTATCTGTGGACGGTTTTTTTTATTTAGCGAATACGTTTTTCTGTTTTTACGTCAAAGAAGTGCGCTTTGTTCATATCAAAAGCAAGGTTAATCTGATCACCATGTGTAAAAGTATGTCTTGCGTCAACACGAGCTGCAAAATCTTGATTTCCAAGTTTCATATATAAAATAGATTCTGCACCTAATAGTTCAGCAACATCGATTCGCGTTGTAAATGTTGTACCTTCGGAAGCTTCTAAAAATAAAAGTTCATCATGAATATCTTCTGGGCGAATGCCTAAAATAATTTCTTGGTTAATGTAACCATGTTCATCCAGTAGTTTCATTTTTCCTTCTGGTACTTTAATTTTTACTTTATTGTTTATTACAAAATGATTCTCTGTTAATTGGCCATGGAAAAAGTTCATCGCAGGAGAGCCAATAAATCCGCCAACGAAAACATTTTCTGGTGTTTCATATACTTCTTTTGGCGTTCCGATTTGTTGTATTTTTCCATCTTTCATAACGACAAGGCGCGATGCCATCGTCATAGCTTCTGTTTGGTCATGTGTTACATAAATGGTTGTTGTTCCAAGTTTTTGATGAAGCTTAGAAATCTCAGAGCGCATCGATACACGTAATTTTGCATCCAGGTTTGATAACGGCTCGTCCATTAAGAAGACTTTTGCATCACGAACAATGGCACGTCCTAAAGCGACACGTTGTCGTTGTCCACCAGATAATGCTTTTGGTTTTCGATTTAAATATTCTTCGAGTCCTAAAATACGGGCTGCGTCTTTCACTCTACGATCAATTTCGTCTTTTGGTATTTTGCGAAGTTTTAAGCCAAATGCCATATTATCGTAAACACTCATATGTGGGTAGAGAGCATAGTTTTGAAAGACCATTGCAATGTCGCGATCTTTTGGAGGAACATCATTCATTACCTTGCCATCAATTGAGAATTCCCCTTTGGAAATATCCTCTAAACCAGCAACCATTCGTAATGTCGTTGATTTTCCGCATCCAGATGGACCGACAAATACAATAAATTCTTTATCTTGTATGTGTAAATTGAAGTCGGTGACTGCAGTTACATTGTTATCATATATTTTATAAATGTTTTCTAATTTTAGTTCTGCCATGACTTTTCCTCCTAGCCAAAAAGTATGCAAACGTTTTCTTTAATTTTATTATAAATGAATGCGTAAAAAAAAGAAATAAAAAATTAAAACGTTTTCATAAATTTAAGAAAATATACACAAAAATAGTGTGTTTTTAATATTAAAAGAGCTCTAACTATATTTTTTAGGCCATACAAAAAATGTAAGCATTGTTTTCATTTTATTCAAAATCTGTTATCATTCACTAATGAAAACGTTTGCGCCTGTTTTGCGATTAAATTATGAAATGGGGTAGCATGATGGAGAAACAATGGTGGAAAGAAAGTGTTGTATATCAAATTTATCCGCGTAGCTTTATGGATAGTAATGGTGATGGAGTTGGTGATCTTCGCGGAATTATTTCAAAGCTTGATTATTTACAAGAACTAGGGATAGATGTAATTTGGTTATCACCAGTTTATGAATCTCCAAACGATGATAACGGTTATGATATTAGTAATTATCGTAAGGTTATGGATGAGTTTGGGACGATGAATGATTGGGATGAATTGTTGGATGAAATGCATAAACGTAATATGAAATTAATGATGGACTTAGTTGTCAATCATACTTCAGATGAACATAATTGGTTTGTTGAATCCCGGAAGTCAAAGGATAATCCATATCGAGATTACTATATTTGGCGTGAAGGAAAAAGTGGAAAAGAGCCAAATAACTGGGGAGCTGCTTTTAGTGGATCTGCTTGGGAGTATGATGAAACAACAGATGAATATTACTTACATTTATTTTCAAAAAAGCAACCAGATTTAAATTGGGATAATGAACATGTGCGCAAAGAGATTTATGAGATGATGAAATTTTGGCTGGACAAAGGAATTGACGGCTTTCGAATGGATGTCATTAACTTTATTTCAAAAGTAGAGGGATTACCAGCTGTGAATACAGAAGCAGAGGGGTATGTATCGGGTCATCAATATTTTATGAATGGACCTAATATTCATACGTATTTACATGAAATGAATCAAGAAGTGTTATCTCAATATGATATTATGACAGTTGGTGAAATGCCTGGTGTAACAACGGAAGAGGCGAAGCTTTATACAGCTGAAGATCGTCAGGAATTACAGATGGTATTTCAGTTTGAACATATGGATTTAGATTCTGGAGAGAATGGTAAATGGGATGTAAAGCCATGTTCGCTTGTTGCATTAAAGGAGAACTTAACAAAGTGGCAAAAAGCATTAGAACATACAGGATGGAATAGTTTGTATTGGAATAATCATGATCAACCGCGTGTTGTTTCTCGCTTTGGTAATGATAAAACGTATCGTATTCCGTCAGCGAAAATGTTAGCGACGGTACTTCATATGATGAAAGGAACTCCTTACATTTATCAAGGAGAAGAGATTGGAATGACAAATGTCCAATTTGCTTCAATTGATGAATACCGTGATATTGAAACGTTGAATATGTACCATGAAAAAGTAAGTGAATGTGGTGAAAATCACGAAATGGTGATGCAATCTATTTATGCTAAAGGACGCGATAATGCTCGGACACCGATGCAATGGGAAGACAGTGAACATGCTGGATTTACATCAGGTAAGCCGTGGGTCCAAGTAAATCCTAATTATAAAGAAATTAATGCGAAGCAGGCATTACATGATTCAAATTCTATTTTTCATTATTATAAGAAATTGATTGAACTTCGTAAAAAGCACGAAATAATTGTGTATGGTACATATGATTTAATTCTAGAAGACCATCCATCTATTTTTGCTTACGTAAGAACATGGAAAGATGAGAAATTACTTGTCATTGCAAACTTTACTGAGGATTCATGTGTATTTGAATTACCGGAGGAGATAGCGTACAGTAATGTAGATTTATTGATACACAATTATGATGTGCAGGATGAATCAATTGAAAATATTATTTTACAGCCTTATGAAACGCGGGCGTATAAATTGAAATGAGAAATATGTAAGTAGATATTAGAGAGGCTTGGAGACAGGTCTCTCTTGTTTTTCAATTAGAATGACAAGTCACGATGAGGGATGTGCTGGTATAAAGTAAAAGCCTTGTTTTCTATACAAGGCTTTTAAGCTTTACCATGTTAAAATGGAAAATCCATATGGTGGAAGTGTAACTAGTAATGAGTTTGTTTCAGCGGAAAACTCTTCTTTTGTATACAGATTTACAATTTTTTTACCACCAATACGAAAAGGTATCGGAGCTGTAATTTCATTATTTGTTGGATTTAAAACAAATAATATTGTTTCTTTTCCGTATGTTTTTGTATAAGAAATATAATTGTGTTTGTTGTTGGCTTCAATCCATTGAAATGAACCGTGCCCGCCAAAGGCTTTATATTGTTTCCGCAATAAAATTAATGTTTGTATATGCTGAAATAATTCTTTATCTTGTTTATCTTCATCCCAGATCATACATTTTCGGCAACCTGGGTCCATTCCCCCGTCCATTCCAATTTCATCACCGTAATAAATACATGGTGAACCGATGAAAGAGAGTTGGAATACATAGAGTAATTTTACTTTTTCTTTATTGCCTTTACAGGTTGTTAAAATTCGCGGTGTATCGTGGCTGTCTAGTAGATGAAAAGCAGCTTCGTTTACATTCATGGAATATGAATGAAGAGATTCGGTAATTTGATGTATAAAATCATTTGCCCGAATGGTTTCATTTGCAAAATAAGAAAGAAGAGCATTTGTAACAGGATAACTCATGACGGCATCAAATTGATCGCCTTGTAGCCATGGAAGAGCGTCATGCCAAATTTCGCCTAAAATGTAGACATCAGGATTAATCGCCTTTACTTCACTGCGGAATTCACGCCAAAAGCTATGATCCACTTCATTCGCTACAT
Organism: Bacillus sp. AFS018417; assembly: GCF_002560985.1. Classification (NCBI taxonomy): domain Bacteria; kingdom Bacillati; phylum Bacillota; class Bacilli; order Caryophanales; family Bacillaceae; genus Bacillus; species Bacillus sp. AFS018417. The sequence goes on along the minus strand of NZ_NTTM01000003.1, from coordinate 136,396 downwards.
CAAGTCGCCAGCCGTCAATGTGAAACTCTCGTACCCAATAACGTCCTACTTCTAGTAAGTATTCTTTTACGTCTGGATGAGTTGTATTTAGTTTTGGCATATACGGTGTAAAAGCGAATGTATCATAATTAGGAAAAGGTTCTGTTACAATTGGAAATTCATGAATATGAAACCAGTCTTTGTAGGAAGAGTGTTCTCCTTTTTCAAGAACATCTTGAAATTTATCGAAAAAGTATCCACTATGATTAAAAACGGCATCTAGCATAATTTTTATACCGCGGTGATGACATGCTTCCACAAGCTTCTGAAATGTTTCTTTTGTCCCAAATTGAGGATCGATTTCCATATAGTCAATCGTGTCATATTTATGATTAGAATGTGCCGTAAAGATTGGGGTAAAGTAAATGCCGGAAATACCAAGTTCTACAAGGTAATCAAGGTGATTCATAATGCCGACGAAATCCCCGCCAAAAAAATTTGTTGCAGTTGGATCTGCGCTGCCCCAAGGAAGAGTGTTTGCTGGATTACATGTACAATCTCCATTAGCAAATCGTTCTGGAAAAATTTGATACCACACTGTATTCTTCACCCATGGGGGAGCCGTAAAAACATCCTTTTCATGTATAAATGGGAAGCAAAAGTAATAGCCGACGTCGTCAGTAGGTGCTTCAGAGAAAAGGCCTCTTTCTGTATAAACGATAGTTTCAGTACTACTTTTCAGTTCGAATCCGTATCGTAAACGCTTAAATTTCGGTTCAATTGATACAAACCAATAATCAAATAAATCCGTCGAGCCGCTCTTTTTCATTGGTATTTTTTTTGTTAACCATTTCCCATCTTGCCATTCATATGGATCACCATAAATGAAGGATACTACATCTACGTCGTTTTTTTTCGTACGTAGCCGAATGTGAAGTGTTTTTTCATTGTAAGCGTATGCGTAATTATCTTTTGGTCTATGGTATATTGCTTCTTTAATCATATAAAATATTCTCCTTTACTAGTTCTTTAAATAAGAATATATTGCAAACGATTGCTTTTTATATAATTTTAATATTGCTTATAAGGGTAGTACGCATTCCATATAAAGTCAATGAATATAAAGAATAGCTGCGTAAATTTTTTGAAAAATAATATTTGCAAAACATATAAATGTATGTATAATAATAGACAAATAGCGCAAACGTTTTCATAGATTGAAAAGTTGTTTGTGCTTCTATTAAACTATTAGTTGCAAACGTTTTCATTGATTAGAGTACCATATACATAATTTGGGGAGGTATTAAGGGATGAAGAAAAAAGCGTTATCTTTATTAACAGTTTCAGCTTTGGCAATCGGTATGTTATCGGCATGCGGACCGAAAGATTCAGAGAAAAAGGAAGCGAGCAAGGAGAAGAAAGATTATGATCTTCTTGTTTGGGAAGATCAGAAAAAAGGTGTTGGTTTAGATCCAGCCGTAAAAAGTTTTGAAAAGAAATATAATGTAAAAGTAAAAGTTGTCGAGATTCAGATGACAGAACAATTAAAAAAACTTCGTCTTGATGGTCCAGCTGGTACAGGGCCGGATGTTGTAACATTACCGCATGATCAAATTGGGGATGCAGCGACAGAGGGGTTACTTTCTGAGATGAAAGTGGATGATTCTGTTAAAAATAAGTTTACTGATTTGTCACTAAAAGCGCAAACATATGATGGAAAATTATATGGTTTACCGAAAGCGATTGAAACACCTGTATTCATTTACAATAAAAAATTAATGACAAAAGCACCAGAAACGATGGATGAACTATTTAATTTTTCAAAAGGATTTACAAAGAACGGAAAATATGGATTTTTAGCATTAGGAGATAACTTCTATTTTGCAAATGCATTTATGGCTGGTATGGGCGGTTATGTATTTGGTGAGAAAGACGGACAACCAAATGTAGCCGATATTGGATTAAATAATAGCGGTGCAGTACAAGGTGCAGAATATATTCAAAAATGGTATAAAGAAAAACTATTTCCAGAAGGAATTATTGGTGAGTCTGGCGGACCAGCTGCAGATGGATTATTTAATGAAGGAAAAGCTGCTTCTATTATGAATGGTCCATGGGCATTCCAGGCGATGGAAAAAGCAGGAGTTGATTATGGTGTAGCTCCAATGCCAAAATTACCAAATGGCCAGCCGATGAAAACATTTGTTGGTGTAAAAGGATGGCATGTAACAAGCTTCTCTAAAAACAAAGATTTGGCAACAAAATTCACTGATTGGGTAACAAATGAAGAAAATGCAAAAATTCGTTTTGAAAAAACAAAAGAAATTCCGCCAGTGAAATCAGTTATGGAAGATCCAATTATTAAAAATAACGAAGCTGCAAAAGCAGTAGTGACACAAGCCGAAAATGGTATTCCAATGCCGAATATTCCAGAAATGCAAGAAGTTTGGAAACCAGCTGGTGATGCGCTGCAATTAGTTGTAACAGGTAAACAAGAACCAAAAGCGGCACTTGATGAGGCTGTGAAACAAATTAAAGGAAACATTGAAGCAAATCATAGTAAGAAAAAATAATATAGAATTCGTGTCTTTTGTAAACAAAAGGCACGAATTCTCCTCCTTCCAAGGGGAAGAAAAAAGGGGGAAGAACTATGCAAACATCCTTTGAACCAACACACGCAGTAAACGGTTCAAAACACCGAAAAACAGCGGCGGCGTTGTCTATTATTCCAGGTATTGGGCAACTGTACAATAAACAATATGTAAAAGGTATCATTTTTCTAGTATTAACTTGTTCGTTTTTTGTAGCATTTGCTGATTTGTTAAATATCGGGTTGTGGGGAATTGTAACGCTCGGTACAGAAGTTCCTCGTGATCACTCTATTTTTCTATTAGTAAAAGGTATTTTAGCAATTATCGTTATTGCATTTGGACTAGGTGTATATGCCTTCAATTTATATGATGCGTATCAAAACGGGAAAAAGCGTGATGTAGGAATATCACTAAACTCTGTGAAAGAACAATATCATCATTTATTAGATCAAGGTTTTCCCTATTTGATGGTTTCACCAGGTTTTCTTCTATTAGTTTTTGTTGTTGTACTTCCGATTATTTTCGTCCTATTAATTGGATTTACAAATTATGACTTATATCATTCTCCTCCTGCAAAACTTGTAGAGTGGGTTGGGTTTAAAAACTTTGTTGATATTTTTACATTGCCAATGTGGCGAGACACATTTGTAAGTGTATTTTCTTGGACTGTGATTTGGACCTTCGTCGCAACGACATTACAAGTTGCACTTGGTATTTTCTTAGCGATTTTAGTAAATCAACCGAGTATTAAAGGAAAAGCGGTAATTCGTACAATCTTTATTTTACCATGGGCTGTTCCAGCGTTTGTATCTATTCTCGTATTTGCTGGCATGTTTAATGAATCATTTGGAGCAATTAATAATCAAGTGTTAACTCTATTTGGAATCGAAAACATTGCTTGGATGACAGATCCATTTTGGTCGAAAATCGCTTTAATTTTTATTCAAACATGGCTCGGATTTCCCTTTATTTTTGCGATGACGACAGGTATACTGCAATCGATTCCAGGTGAATTGTATGAAGCTGCTACGGTAGACGGTGCGACAGCTTGGCAACAATTTCGTAAAATTACATTGCCGCTCGTTTTATACGCGACTGCTCCTATTTTAATTACGCAATATACATTCAACTTTAATAATTTCAGTATTATTTATCTGTTTAATGGTGGTGGTCCAGCTGTAGCGGGACAAAATGCAGGTGGAACGGATATTTTAATTTCTTGGATTTATAAGTTAACGATGACATCAGCTCAATATGGAAAAGCAGCAGCACTAACGATGATTTTATCGGTAATAGTTATTTCAGTTGCTTTATGGCAATTTAAAAGAACAAAATCATTCCAAGAAGAGGATATGATGTAAATGAATATAAAACGACAGAAGATGTTACGTCTTTCATTAAGTTATTTCGTAATTTTCATTATGTGTATTATTATTTTCTATCCATTATTATGGATTATAGGCTCCTCGTTTAACCCTGGGGATAGTTTGTCGGGATCAAGTATAATTCCTAAAAATGCAACGCTGGATCATTACAGAAAACTATTGGATCTTTCGCAAAGTAACTATGTACTTTGGTATAAAAATACGTTGAAAGTTAGTGTTTTGACAATGATTTTTTCTGTATTGTCAATTAGTTTTACAGCATATGCTTTTTCGAGATATCGTTTTGTCGGAAGAAAGAATGGGTTACTAACGTTTTTAATTCTTCAAATGGTTCCAAACTTTTCAGCATTAATTGCATTGTATATATTAGCACAGCTGACAGGATTAATTGATACACATCTAGCATTAATTTTAATTTATGTTGGCGGTGCAATTCCAATGAATACGTGGCTTATGAAAGGATACTTTGATACAATTCCAAAAGAATTAGACGAGTCAGCCCGTATGGACGGAGCAGGGCATTTTCGTATTTTTTGGCAAATTATTATGCCTTTGGCAAAGCCAATTATTGCGGTTGTAGCGCTGTTTACCTTTATCGGTCCATTTACTGATTTTATTTTAGCGAGTATTATTTTGCGTACACCAGAAAATTATACATTAGCCGTTGGATTATACGAAATGGTAGCGAAAAAATTCGGTAATGAGTTTACAACATTTGCAGCAGGGTCGGTATTGATTGCGATACCAATTTCAATTTTATTTTTATCTTTGCAAAAATACTTTATTTCTGGTTTAACAGCTGGGGGAACGAAGGGATAAATGGGACTTTATGTCTCATTTATCTTTTTTAATTGGAATATCGGTCTATATAACATAAGAACAGGGTAATTTTTAAAAAAATAGTATATAGTATAGGAAAATAAGGTTCTATCCCTTACAATACATGAAGAGGGAGAATATAGATATAGATTTACATTAATAGAAATTTTTATGAATGGAATAAAGTGAAACTTCCATTAGTGGGGGGCTTACTGTCGCTAATAGCGGGATAAAAATAGAGGTAACTTGTATAAATCATGTAGATAAAAAAGAGAGGAGGAACAAATTTATGACAGTTACAATTAAAGATGTGGCAAAAAAAGCAAATGTTGCTCCTTCTACGGTTTCACGTGTAATTGCTGATAACCCGAGCATTAGTGAGAAAACAAAACGTCGCGTTCGTAAAGTGATGGCTGAATTAGGATATCACCCGAATTTAAATGCGAGAAGTCTTGCAAATCAAACAACAAAAACGATTGGACTTGTTATGCCAAGCTCTGCGAGTAAAGCGTTTCAAAATCCATTTTTCCCAGAAGTTATTCGAGGAATTAGCTCATTTGCACATGGAGAAGAATATTCATTGTATATGTCAACTGGAGAAACGGAAGAAGAGATTTTTAATGGTGTTGTGAAAATGGTGCAAGGAAGGCAAATCGGTGGCATTATTCTTTTATATTCCCGTATGAATGACCGTATTTTAGAATATTTACACAGTCAAAATTTCCCATTTGTTCTCATTGGGAAACCATATGAACGAAAAGAAGAGATTACATATATCGATAATGATAACTATGCAGCCGCACGAGAAGTAACAGAATATTTAATTTCACTTGGACATAAACGAATTGCTTTTATCGGTGGTGATTCGGATCTACTCGTTACAAAAGATCGCCTCGCTGGAATGGCAGACGCATTAAAATTAGCTGATATTTCTTTGCCAGCTGAGTATGTTTTAAATCTTAGTTTTTTACGAGAAAGTGGTCAAAAAGCGGTAGAAGAACTTATGACACTTGATGCACAGCCAACAGCTATTATCGCAACGGATGATTTAATTGGATTAGGTGTATTAAGTGCTTTATCAGAAAAGGGAATTTCCGTGCCAAAAGATATCTCTATTGTTAGTTTTAATAACGTATTATTATCTGAAATAGCAAATCCACCATTAACAACAGTCGATGTAAATATTTTTCAGTTGGGCTACGAAGCAGCGAGATATTTAGTTGATAAAGTTGAACATTGTGAAACTTCACCAAAGTGTATTATTATTCCTCATAAATTGATGAAACGTCAAACATGCAATGAAATATTGAAATAGAATCTAAGATGGTATTGTATAGATAAGATTAATTTAAACAAATTATAAAATGAAATATTTATAAAGGTAGTCTTCTCACCCAGAGCTAAGTTGTATGGTAAACATACAATAATATACAGGAGGTGAAGAAGATGGATAAATCAATGAAGTATTTCTTTGCGGTTATTGTTGGTTGGTTATGGACAGTACTTGCTGGAGTAATGGACCAATCATTAACAACAGGTTTTCATTATTTCTCTATTTATGCATTAGATGGACTAATCAATTTCATTCAATATGTGGTAACATTAGTTGGCTGGATAACAGTTGGATTATTTGGTTTTTTTGTCATAAGAGATGGTTGGAAAGAGAAAAAAAGATAGTATAAATGCAAAAAAACTAAGGGGAAAGGGTATTCCTCTTAGTTTTTTTGTTGTAGAAACGTTTCTAAACGGTCACAGCCTTCTTTCAGCATTTCCATACTATAAGCATAAGAAATACGAATGTACCCTTCACCGTATTCGGAAAATGCTGAACCTGGAACAACTGCAAGTTTAGCTTCTTTCACAAGTTCAATTGCGAAATCAAAAGAAGAGGAGTTTAAATTCCCGATATAAGGGAATAGATAAAACGCTCCTGTTGGCTTTTCAACAGTTAATCCCATTTGTACAAGACGGTTGTATACATAATCGCGACGCTTTTTGTATTGATGACGCATCATACGGGGGGCGTCCTTTGCTGCTGTTAATGCTTCAATTGCTGCATACTGAGCAATTGAAGTTGCACATGTAACATTGTATTGATGTACTTTTAAAATTTGACTTGCTAAAAAGTTTGGTGCAAATAAAAAACCAATGCGCCATCCTGTCATAGAATGAGATTTTGATAAACCGTTAATTACAATCGTTTTATTTCGCATTTCTGGAAAATTTGCAATAGATATATGTTTATTCTCGTATACAAGTTCGCTGTAAATTTCGTCGGAAAGAACAAAAATATTTTTATCCTTTAATACTGAAACAATCTCTTTGAGTTCTTCTTCTGATAATGTTACGCCAGTTGGATTTGATGGATATGGTAATACGATGCAACGGGTTTTGTTTGTAATTGCTTTTTCGATTGCTTTTGCTGTTAAGCGGAATCCTGTGTCACGGACGTCTACAAAAACAGGTTTTGCACCGCATAGACGAATAATAGGTTCATAGCCTGGGTAGACAGGGGCTGGTAAGATTACTTCAGTTCCTTCTTCCAAAATCGTACGAAAGGCAATATCGATTGCTTCACTTGCCCCGATGGTTACAATTGTTTCATCTTCCGGAGAATATACTAAATTATAGCGTTCTTTTAAGAAATCACAAGCAGCTTTTCGAAGCTGTAACAAACCCGCATTATGTGTATAACTTGTAAAATTTTCTACAATAGCACGCTTAGCAGCTTCTTTCACTAAAGAAGGAGTTGGGAAATCAGGTTGTCCAATGGTTAATGAAATAAGATCATCATAATTTTGAATCATGTTAGAAAATTGGCGGATTCCAGAAATTTGAATATCCTTTACACGTGGATTAATAAATTGTTCCATTTTGTCTCCCTTTCTTCCGTTGCAAAATTTCTTTTTATTGTATCATATTTATCATACAATCGCTTTGAAAAGCTACAAATAAAAAAGGTCGCTAAAAAGCGACCTTTTGTTTAATAACCGTATTCCCAATCGATTTCGTCTTCACTCCAAAGAACGGAAGAAACTTTTCCTAGATGTATTACTGAGTTGTTTATAGAGCATGCACAATTGTTTGTACCTGTTTGCTCTTGTAATTTTTTATACACCGATTTCTCAACATTTTCTAGTACAACAAGATTTTCCTCGTTTAAGACGAGCGCAGTTCCTGTCATTTTATTTTCCCCCAATCGATTTCTTAACCTGTATTTATTGTATCTTGTACAGAGACAATTTGATACATGGTTTACAATCATTTTGAAAAGTTGTAACATTTGTGAATAAATTTCCACAAAATGTTTACAGAAATATTAAGAATAATCTAAAAAATAAAACAAATTTGCCAATAAAATGGTATAATCGTATCAAAATAAATATAGGGGATGAGGGGATGGGACTTATCCGTGATTTAATAATTCAAGTTGCTATCATTATTTTGCCGTTATTTTTGTATGAAGCAATTCGTTTAAATCGCTATCAAAGCATGCTTCAAAAGCCCAATCGCTACTTTATTGTATTATTATCAACAATTACGCTTATCCTTTCAATGACATATCCAATTTGTGTTGGGGAAACCTGTAATTATGATTTCCATCAAATCTCAATAATTAGTGCGTTTTTGTATGGTGGTTCAGTTGGTATGATTCCGGCTGTAATGGCTATTTTATACGATGGATTTCTGAATGGTTTAAGCTGGCTTCGGTTATTAGAAATTATTTGTATCTCTGTTATCCCTTTTTTATTGTCTAAAAAATGGAGTGCGTTTCCGAAAAATAAAAAAATTGTTTTATCTTTTATGTTGGCATCTTTTTATACACTCATTTCTTTAGGATTTGAAATATTTGGTTTGTTGTTAGGAAAGGGCTTTACGCCAATGATGTCTTATTTGTATAGCGAATACATATTTGCCTCTTTTATTATGATTATGACGATGACATTCCAAGTGTATTTAACAGAGTATTTATATGAAAATGCAATGTTACGAACAGAAATGCAAAAGTCTGAGAAATTAAATATTGTCAGCGAGTTAGCAGCAAGCGTGGCCCATGAAGTTCGTAATCCACTTACAGTTGTGCGTGGATTTATTCAATTGTTAGAAGGTACAGAAGATGTTAAGAATAAAGAATACATGCGTCTTGTTTTGGCCGAATTAGATCGGGCAGAACAGATTATTTCAGACTATTTAAATTTAGCTCGGCCGCAAATTGATAAGAAAGAACATATTTGTTTATCAGCACAGCTTATTGAAATGACGACGTTAATGTCTTCCTTTGCTGCAATGCGAGGTGTATATCTACAGGTTGAAATTGCAGAGAATTTATATACTATAGGTGACAAAACAAAATTAAAACAAGCGATTATGAATGTTGTAAAAAATGGCATTGAAGCAATTCAAGAAAATAAAGGGTATTTAAAAGTGACTGCATTGCAAAAAGATGAATCTATTGTTATTCGTGTCAAAGATAGCGGTGTTGGGATGACAAAAGAGCAGTTAGAGAGACTTGGACAACCCTATTATTCATTGAAAGAAAAGGGGACAGGACTTGGATTAATGGTTACCTTTAGTATCTTACAAGCTCATAATGGTACACTTGTATATAAAAGTGAAATAGGTAAAGGAACGGAAGCGATTATTACTTTACCAGTTGCGGTGCAAAACATAGTACATAAAAAATAAAAGTTACCGAGGTATGGTAACTTTTATTTATTCATTTCTCCCGTTTTTTCAGATTTAAATCGAATGAATAGACTTTTAAATGATTTAAATAAACTTTGTTCTTGTGAAGCAGCAACTAATCGTTTTGTTTCTTGAATTTCTCGAATAACTTGCATAAGCTGAGCATCGCGATTGCTTTCTTTATTATAAACTTGGTTCATAAGTTTGTTCATTTTTTCTTCTTGTTTGGATTCACGTTTATACATATGATTCATAAGTAAATCCATTTTTTCTTTTTGCAGCGCATCAGTTTCTGCTGCGTGATCTACAAGATTTTGTAACATTTCCTCTTGTTTGGATTCTTTTACGTATACTTGGTGCATTAATTCATTTAGCTTTTCGTCTTTTAAACGATTCTGTGTAATAAGGGTAGAATTTTGATGAATAATTGCTTCGTTTAATTGAGCAAGCATATCTAACTTGTGCATAAATTCTTCAAATTTCAGGCTTTGCTCTTTGAGTTGTAGGTCTGTATTTTCTTTTACATCTGTATCTTCTTTTACAATAGCAGGAGAATCGGGTGGAGACTCTTCTTCTTTTAGTATAAATGAAATCGTTTCCATAATATCTTCTTCCAATGTAGCAGCTCGTTCGTGAATCATTTTTAATAGTCGTAAATCATCCATTTTATACGTGCGAGATTCAGCAGTTTTATCAATAAAATAGCCATGTTGTTCTAAAAGTTGGCTATATTTACGAACCATATTTTTGGGGATTCCCGTTTTATTTGTGACATCTTTTGTTTTATATGTTCCGCTCATGACATTTCCTCCCTAAAAAGTATCATGTATACCAATTCCATTTTTTGTTTTATACTTCCTTTGAAAAAAAATGTCGGAAGGTTGAAAGTTTTCTACATGTTTAGTGAAAAGTTGCACAAAATGGCATGTTATTGATGGAAAAGAAGCTAGGAATATAGAATAATGTCTGAAAACATAAGAATATGAAGTTTGTTATAATGAAAGGATGAGAGGAAGAAAATGGAGGATGTAAGCCGGATGAAACAAGTAAAAGGCATTTTGATTACAATCATTGCAATTCTGTCTGTATTAATTGGAGTATACAAAGTTCTGATAACGCCAGCATCAGAGAACAAGAAAGAGGTATCGTACGACCAAATTCTTGAGTTTCCGAAAGAACGATATCCGGAAACAGGAAAACATATTGCAAACGCAATACAAGAAGGGCATTCTAACATTTGTACAATTGATCGAAATGGAGCTGCGGATAGAAGGAAACAATCGCTAGCTCCATACCCGCCCAAAAAAGGCTATGACCGTGATGAATGGCCGATGGCGATGTGTAAGGAAGGTGGGAAAGGAGCGCACATTGAATATATTAATCCCGCAGATAATCGAGGTGCTGGTTCATGGGTTGGTAATAAGTTAGATCAATACCCAGATGGAACACGTGTGAAATTTGTTGTGAAATAATATATTGCTTCGCATCACTTAATAGAAAAAGGAGTGAAAAGAGTGGAGTTAACAATTTCTTATGCACAATTGATAGTAATGAATCAAGGTATGACATCTCCGCATGTAGATTGGATGGATAAAGATTTTGAAAGAGGCTATGCTGAGGCTGAAGGAACAATTATATTTGAGGCCTTATCTGATTATACGTGTGAAGTAATGGTATTTACTCAGAAATTTGTAGAAAAAAAAGAAGCAATACGAACGGTATCAGCTCCATTCACAGTGTTACAAGAAGGAGTGTTTATAAGCAGCGTGCTAGCAAATCAACTTCATTTTCTCGTTCCGTCAGGAGAGTATATAGTGACTGTGCAAGCAATTCCCTTAGAAGAACCTTCAGTAGATGCCTTGTATAAGATAAGATATGAATTGTTTTTTGAAGAGAATTAGTTATTACGTTGGTGTAGTGGTTTTTATGCACAAGTATATGATTAATTATGAATGCAGAGTAGATCTTCCATCGTTCTATGAAGTAGGTTAGTGTTCTTTTAATAAAATTAGAAAACTACTGTCCAAAGGGCAGTAGTTTTCTAATTTTTATTACGTATTAACGGGCAGTAAGCTCCCCGAAATTCAGAGAAAATCGGGGGGCTTACTGCTAGCATGTGCCCGATTGGTTCAACTAACCATCAGTGGGGGATGAAGAAAACCCCCACTGATGAAAGTTTCACTTTATTATCGTGCATTTGCTTGCAAAAGTTGGCGAGCTTTTACAGCTGCCTTTACCATATGTTCTAATGCAGGAATAACTTCTTCTGTTTTTCTTGTTTTTAAGCCGCAATCTGGATTAATCCAGAAATATTTTGGATCGCACACCTTTAATGATTGTTCTACAATTGTATACATTTCATCTATACTTGGAATACGTGGACTATGAATGTCATATACACCAAGTCCAATCCCCTTTTCATACGGATGTTCTTTTAATGTATCAATAAACTCCCCGTGGCTTCTTGATGTTTCAATAGAGATAACATCTGCATCAAGCTGATGGATCGCTTCCACAATATCTTCAAAGTTACAATAACACATATGCGTATGAATTTGTGTTTCGTTTTCCACTGAAGAAGTAGAAAGGAGGAATGCTTGAACAGCCCATGTTAAATATGTGTCCCAATCTTTCTCTTTTAACGGCAGTCCTTCACGCAGTGCAGGTTCATCAACTTGAATAACACGAATACCAGATGATTCAAGTAATTTAATTTCATGTCGAAGTGCCAGTGCAATTTGGTAAGCAACGTCCTTTCTTGGAATATCGTTACGAACGAAAGACCAATTTAAAATTGTCACAGGACCAGTTAGCATGCCTTTGACAACTTTATTAGTACAACTTTGTGCAAATACTGTTTCTTTTACTGTCATACCATTAATAAACGCAACGTCACCATAAATAACAGGAGGTTTCACACAGCGAGAACCGTACGATTGCACCCATCCATTTTTTGTAAAGGAAAAACCAGCAAGTTTTTCACCGAAATATTCTACCATATCTGTTCGCTCAAATTCGCCATGAACGAGAACATCAAGACCAATTTCTTCTTGGTATTGAATCCATTTTTTTGTTTCTTCTTCAATAAATTGTTCGTACTGCTCATTTGAGATGTCACCGCTACGCCATTGTTTTCTAGTTTGACGAACTTCCTGTGTTTGCGGAAAGCTACCAATTGTTGTCGTTGGAAGTAACGGTAAATTCAGTGCTTTTTGCTGTAAGTTGTAGCGATCTTTAAATGAAAGAGGACGAGAAAAGTCTTCTTCTTGTAATGCTGATAGTGTAGATTGTACATCTTTACGATTACGAACTGCAGAAGTCTGAATTGCTTCGTGAGCATTTCGATATGTTTGTAATTCATCAGAAGTATTTTCTATTCCATGAACGAGAGCTTTTTGTAAAATAGTAAGCTCTTCTAATTTTTGATTTGCAAAAGCAAGCACATCGTATAATTCGTTTTCAAGGTGTGTTTCAATCGTCTTGTCAACAGGGGTATGAAGTAAACTACAAGACGGCTGTATAATCCATTCTTTTGGTTGTATAGTTTCTTGTAATGTATTGAAAAGAGAAAGGATTTCATCCAGGTTAGCTCTCCAAATGTTACGACCATCTATACAGCCAACACCTAATACTTTATCAGATGGGAATCCATATTGTAGTAGGGCACGCAAATTACCTTCTTTACCGTGTACAAAATCAAGTCCAATACCAGTAACCGGGAATGAAATAATCTCTTCATAGTTTTCTTCTATACTATCAAAATACGTTTGCAGCATAATAGATATATTTGGAACAGCTTTACGAATCGTTTCATATAATTCTTTCGCTATACCAATTTCTTGTTTTGATAGGGATGTAAAGATAGGTTCATCAATTTGAACCCAGCGTACGCCAGCATCTTGTAATTCTTGTAACAATTGAATGTATGGCTGTATTAATTTTTGTAAAATGTTTGAGAAGTGTTCTTTTTTATAACCCTTTGCTAAGCTTAAAAACGTATACGGTCCTAATATAACTGGTTTACCATCAACGCCAAGTTCTTGTTTTGCTTCTTCATATAAACGAAGTGGACGATTCTCTTTAAGAGAAATATGTAAGCCTTCCTCATATTCTGGAACGATATAATGATAATTTGTATTAAACCATTTCGTCATTTCAGAAGCAACGTGATCCTTTGAACCGCGTGCCATACCAAAGTATACGTCAAGCTCTGATGTATACTTTGAAAAACGTGATGGGATAAACCCAAGCATACATGCTGTATCAAGGACATGGTCATAATATGTAAAGTCACCAATTGGGATGAGATCGATTCCTTTTTCTTGTTGTACTTTTACATGTTGAAGGCGAACCTCTTTCATTTGTTTCACAAATTGTTGTTCATCCACTTTGTTTGCCCAAAAGGCTTCTAAAGCTTTTTTCCATTCGCGATGTAATCCAATTCGCGGATACCCTAAGTTACTTGTTTGAATTGTCATTTTGATTTCCTCCCCTAAATATAAGTAAGCATTTCCGTTTACTCGGAAATGCATTTAACGAAAAGTAGACATAGAAGCAGAAAATGCTCCTCTTTCGTTAAAAACACTTCCTCATCATCCGTGAGTCTATCAGTGCCGTTAAAATAGGCAGGTCTCCTGGCTCATGCATCAGCGATTTCTATCACCTTCCCGTTTTCACAGTGGTATATCGAAAGAAATCTTTGCACTTACAGTGGCGGGACCGCGTTGGATTTTCACCAAACTTCCCTTTTAAACACGAAATGAACTTTTTCGTGTACCTATCTCCTTTTGGAAAGGAATGTAACTAGCGTATATGATATTGAAACACATTCTAACATAATATTTTAAATTTTGTCTACTATTTTAAAATATTGATATTTTATTTTTTTCAAAATGTTCATTTAATTGCATTAACATGAAAATTTTTCTAAATGCCACCACCAATGTGATGATGGGTATGTATGGGAGAGAGTATAGTAATAAGACTGTATACGTTTATATATATCGTGAGCATGATGAAAGAGTAAGCGGTCATAGGAGAGTAGTTCTAGTTGTTCATTTGGCTGTAATGTATGGGATTGAAATGCAATTTCACTGCGAAGTATTAGCATGTATAAGACTTGGTTTTGCAAATAAGAATGGTAATATACAGAGAATCCATATTGTTTAATTAAATTATCCTTCGTAAGATGTCACCTCCTATATTCCGCTATTCGCGGGAAGTAAGGCTCCTACCTCAAGATTGAGAAAGAAGCAAAGAAGCTAGGTGGGGGATGAAGAACCCCCACCACTGATGGAAGTTTCACTTTATATATTCGTATTGTAATGAAAAGGGGAAGAGGTTACAAAAAAGAAAAAAGGAAAAAAACGCTTAAGAAAATCCATTTTCATGAATACAAAAAACAGTCACTCTTTGGTGACTGTTTCAATGTTTAATGATCCACTTTTGTATTGATTTCTGAAAGTTTTTCTTCCATTGCATCTTTATACAATTGTTTCAGCCAACGAAACTCAACAGAAGCATGATCAATAACGTTTGCCAAAATATAAAGCTGTGCACGAGGAATGCTAGTCTTATTATTTATATATATGCTTTGCATCGTTGTTATAAATGTCTGTGTTTCTTCAATTTTCTTTTTGAGAATCGGCACAATGCATTGATTGTCACCGAAATGACTGAAAGCAAGCCCGGTATAGATTGGTTTATATATATGATTTTTTGCTTGAAATTGTTCGAGTAAAAGAGTATGAAAAAGTTTTTCTCCTTTTTCTGTAATATGATAAATCGTTTTATCTGGACGATTTGTATCACGTATGATATGCGTAACAGCGATAGCTCCCTGTTTTTCTAGCTGCTCGAAGGCGTAATATAACGATCCTTTTGCATATTTTATATAACAATCCATTTGCCTTTCTTTCATAATGTGTTGCACTTCGTATGGATGTTTCTCTCCTTCAAGAAGTAAACCAAGAATGACTAATTTCATGCTCATTTTGTTTCAACTCCAATAGCATCAAACTACTAAAATAAATATATTCTCCTCCTCAACAAGGAGAAGGAGAGAAGAATGTTAACTAACTTGTTTTTGTTTCTTGTTTGTTGGTACAATTAGTCGCTCTTTTCCCATTAATAGGATGCATACAATGCTAAGAGCTGCAGGAATAAGTGCCCATAAAAATGTGTCAGCGATAGAGGTTGCTAGTGCATGTTTAATACCATCTAAAATTTGTGGCGGCATTTTCTCAGTCGCATTTGGAGATAATAAGAAACTTGTATCGCCGCCTTTTGGAGCCATCTTTGCTAGTTCTGGCGGGAAAACAGATTTTAGTTGATCTGTAAATACATGATTTTGAATCGTACCAAAAATTGTTACACCAAGTGTCATACCAAGTGAACGGAAGAAAGAATTTGTTGATGTCGCAGAACCTCGTTCTCTCATACTTAAATTATGAATAGAAGCCATACTTAAGACAGAGAAGGAAAATCCGACGCCAAATCCAGCTAAAATCATAAAGACTGTAATCATTGTACGTGACGTATCGACTGTTAAAGTACTTAATAAATACATACCAAGAATAAAGAAAAGACCAGAAATCATCATAATGTTACGGTAACTTGTACGAGTTGATAACTGTCCACCTATTTGGCTTCCAATAACAGATCCTACCATCATCGGTGTTAAAATTAATCCAGCATTTGCTGCGGATCCACCAAGAACACCTTGGATGAAAAGTGGAATGTACACTGTACAAATAATAAATGTTGCACCGTATAAGAAGGCAACGCCTTGACTTGCTGCAAATAAACGTTTTCTGAATAAATGGAAAGAAATAATAGGTTCTTCCACTTTTCGTTCAATAAAGAAAAAGATAATCATCATAATAGCAAACGCAGCAAATAAGCTCACAATTACGCTGGAATCCCAAGCATACTGTTTACCCCCGAGTTCTAAAGCAAACATGAGGCAAACAATACCAATAATTAAAGTAACAGCACCTGCCCAATCAATTTTTTGTTTACTATATTGTAAAGATTCTTTATAGTATTTTGTAATTAAAAAGAGCGAGATAATCCCTAATGGAATATTAATATAAAATACCCAGTGCCAGTTAATATAGTCAGTAATATAAGCACCTAACAGCGGTCCAAATACACTTGACGTTCCAAAAACAGCTCCAAATAGTCCTGTCATTTTACCTCGTTTTTCTGCTGGGAAAATATCATACATAATTGTAAATGCGATTGGCATAAGAGCACCGCCGCCAATTCCTTGAATTGCACGGTATACACTTAATTGTTCAATGCTAGATGCAGTGCCGCAAAGCATTGAACCAATTAGAAAGAGAAGTAATCCTCCTATGTAAAAACGTTTACGTCCGTACATATCCGATAGTTTTCCGAAGATAGGCATTCCGGCCATTGTAGCTACCATATAGGCAGAAGTGACCCATACAAATTTATCAAAGCCGCCTAAATCACCTACAATAGTAGGCATTGCAGTAGCAACAATTGTGTTATCCATTGCTGCCAGTAGTATTCCAAGTAATAATCCTGTTACAACAAATTTTGTATTACTTGCTTGCTTTTGAGTTATTTGTTCCTCCAAGCATAACCCTCCTTTGTATATCAACAATAAATTATATTATAGTCAAATTTGACCAAATGATAAATAAATTTTTTTCGGCAAAATTATTTTGTCGTACATATGTACTTTTTAGTCAAAGATCACAAACATATACATATAAAATATTTAGTCGGTATATATGTGAAAAAATATGCTATTGGTTACTTATTATAAAAACTGTAGAAATGCAGAAATGTAAAATATTTTTTAAAAACATATTATTGAAAATGATTCATAATATAGGAAGTGACGAAAGGACATGGAGCTTACTTGTAAGAACTAGAGAGGACAGAGAACTGTTTATGTATTGTTATACAATATAAAGCAAATTAAAAACTACTAGAATGAGAAACAATATATAAAGTGAAAATTTTATCAGTAGGAAAGTTTTTCATATGCCACTGATGATTAGTATAAGATAAAAGAATACATGAAACTTTATCAGTAAAGCTGTGCATGATGTGCAGCTTTTTTAGAATGATTTTTTCTTTCGTTTATCGAATACTATATAAAGTAAAGGATATAAAAAGGTTAAGTTTTTGTCGGAGGCCGCGAAGAAAAAGTAGAGAGTGTGAAAATTATAAATTTAATATTAGAGTGGGGTGAATTTGTATGGTGAAATACTGGGGGGAATTAGAAAATCGAGATAAGTTTTCTTTGTGTATACAACCTTCTTTATGGTCAGGGGGCAATGACAAGGATTTAGCTTATAAGCAATACACTCCTCAAATAGAAGTAACGCTTACGGTGTGTAATATGAAACAACAGTCTTCGTTTTCAGACACTATTTATTATGAACTTCAAGATATAATTGCGATTCAAATTGAAGTGGATAATAAAGGGAAAGAAGCTGTTTCTCGTATATGCGTAAGTCATATGATTAGAGATCAACTATCGTATATACCAAATACATTAACGTCTAATAGTGGGGAAAACGAATTTCTTTTTCAACTTGTTCGTTGGCGCATTGATAATTTGTCGCCAAAAGAAAAAGCATGTTTAGTATTGCAAGTAAAGGCTGAGCGTAACAATATATCACCTTCTTTACCTCTTCGTGCTACGTATACATTTCAACATAACCAACAAGTGTATGGACCATTGCAAACAAAGCAGGCCCTGTTGATAAAACGATAAAAAGGAATTATGGAGTAGGAGACTACCAACAAGAATTTTTTTTAAGTAATTGGATATCGCTTTATCCCGCACTAACGGGCACGAACAATCAACATTAATGAATCGAATAACTAAAAATTTAACAAAAGTGTTGCAAGATGATATTGTACACATCACATTTATATTTGGTGGAGCAACATATCCATTAGAGGGAGACTTATTTGAAGTGCTATTAGAACTAGCACAAATGCGATTATTTCAAAATAGAGATATGCAACAAGTGGAATTATAACATTATTATTTCGAAACATTTTTTTCATTTTTGTTACAATACTTGTGTGTTTTGTAACAAATCCCTTTAAAAATATGGTTAATCGTCATATAATTAACGATGGATGTGTCAGTATATTTTGCACAATGATTTCTCATTAAAAGTGTAGAGTAGGAAAGATCTCTACACTTTTCCTTTTGAAGAAAATTAGAGAATAATCGGAAAATATTGCATCGATTCCTTTGTACTGTGTAAAATGGAACAAATAGAGATAGAGAGATAGAAAGATAGAAAGGGAATGATAGAATGGTAGACGTTACAAACCACCGCTCTACAATAATTAAGCGGTTGGTTATTGTTGTTATAGCAATTTGTGCTGTAGCAGCAGGGTTTTTTCTGTTTCAATCAATTACTTCTCCTGCAAAAGCAGTTGCAAATCAAGAAAATTCCGTTCAGTTTGCAAGTGAACAGACAAACGTAGAAATGAAAAAAGCAGCGCCTGAAAAATATAATGGTCAAGTGCGTAAAGTAGTATACTTAACATTTGATGATGGACCAAGTGAATTTCAAAAGGAAATTTTAGATATTTTAAAGAAAAATGATATAAAAGGAACATTCTTTATGATTGGTGGAAATATTCCAGCTTATAAAGAGAGTGTGAAGCGCTTAGTAAAAGAGGGAAATTATCCGGGTGTTCATAGTATGACACATAATTATACAAAGCTGTATAAAGAAGGCAAATTTGTCGAAGAAATGAAACAAGCACAAGATATTATGAAAGAAGTGACTGGTATTCATCCAACCCTTGTTCGCTGTCCATATGGAAGTATGCCGGGACTTACTCAAGCGTTACGTGATCAAATGACGTCTGCTGGCATGAAAGAATGGGATTGGACTGTAGATTCTTTAGACTGGAAATTACCAGGAAATCCAAATGGAGTAACCCAAAATGTTGTCTCACACGTTAATAAAGAACGAGAAGTTGTTTTAATGCATGAGAAAAAGCAAACAGTGCAAGCTTTACAAACAATCATTGATGAACTTCGTAAAAAGGGGTATGAATTCGAAGTATACGATGAAGCAGATCATTTTTCGTTAAATTTCTGGCATGATAATCGCATATAAAATAGGAGGAATTGAAGTTGAAATATAAAAAGATAGCACTAGTAGCAGTTATATCAATGAGTTTACTTGCAGGTTGCTTCGGACCTAAACCAGAAGAAGAGTTATACGTAGCATTTGAGAATGCGGCAAAACAAGAAAAAACAATGTTTGAAGATGCGAAAACATTGGAGACATTAGAAAAGCAAGGACAAGAATTGTACAGCCAGATTGTAGAGGGCGGAAAAGATAACAATCAAGTGGTAAAAGAGAAATTAGATCAAGCTATAAAAAACGATGCAGATCGTGAAAAAGTATTAGATAAAGAGAAAGAAACATTAGATAAAGCGCAAGAAGAAACAAAAGATGTTGATAAATATATAAAGGAACTTGAAGATAAAAAACTGCAAGAACAAGCAAAGAAAGTACAAGATGCGTATACAGGCCGTTATGATGCTTTTAAACAAATGTATGATAGCTATAAAAAATCATTAAATTTAGAAAAAGAATTGTATACGATGCTGCAAGCAAAAGATGAAAAGTTAAAAACGATTAGTGAGAAAGTAAAAGCTGTAAATCAATCTTATCAAGATATCGAGTCTTCAAAAAATAAATTTAATGAATATACAAAACAATATAATCAAGAAAAACTGTCCTTTTATAAGCAAGCAAACATTAAAATAAAAGAAGACAAAAAATAAAGAAGCTTTGGNNCCAAAGCTTCTTTATTTTTTTGTGTAAGTACGACGATACCAAGGAATGGATTCGCTTAATTTTTTTTCTTGTTGAAATGCTTCTTCCCCAATATACTGCTGGAGCATTTTTTTAGCAGATGTTAAGGATAGATATGTTTTTGGATTTCGATATGCACAATCAAGGCTACCGAGATGTGGAAGGTTACGAAAATCATCTTTCGTAGGAGGAATATGGAAGTAATAATTACCTGCTCGGACAAGAACGTCAGATTGTTGTTGGCTAAAACGTGGGTTTTTGGAAAAGTGTAAACCTTCTTTCGTAGCTTGCTTTTCTGAAATTAGTCGTTCTAAAGCTGTCTTTTTTAACCAATATAAATATTTCGGATTTGTAGCTGATTTTGCATGTCGGTTGACACTGAAAATTGCTTCAGCAAGTTGATGGACCGAAAATTGATTGTAGGAACGAGACTGTGATTGTGAAGATTTCATCTTAGCACTCCTTTCCTGTCTACAGTATCATAATCTAACAAAAGCTAGCAATTCTTCTATGTAGAAAATTATTATACGTATTTTCAATATTAAAGCAATGTTGTAATAAAAAACAACTATTTTGTATAATAGTTATATCTTTCTTTGAAGTAAGTTAATACTTTATCCCGCTATTCGCGGGCAGTAAGACCACTCACCATAAGATTCAAAGAGAAACAAGGAAGATAGGTGGGGGATAACTGCTGGCATGCGCCC
This sequence comes from Bacillus sp. AFS018417, assembly GCF_002560985.1. NCBI lineage: Bacteria > Bacillati > Bacillota > Bacilli > Caryophanales > Bacillaceae > Bacillus > Bacillus sp. AFS018417. The sequence continues at coordinate 115,388 of NZ_NTTM01000003.1, read as the reverse complement.
GATTGGTTCAACTAACCATCAGTGGGGGAGGGAAAAAACCTCACTGATGGAAGTTTCACTTTACTTCATTTAGAGAAAAATATCTAGAAGACCCTCTTACTTATGAATTTAAGTGCTCTTGCGCTATGTTGTACGGGTTTTTATAACTTCAAATAACGATATAATGATATAGAGAAAAGGATGACGAAAGCGTTGAAACGACAATATGGGATTATTGATATTGGATCAAACACGATGAGATTAGTTATTTATGAAAAACAAAATGGTGGTTTTTACAAAGAGATTGAAAATACGAAGGTAGTTGCTCGCTTACGTAACTATTTAATAGATGGTATCCTAACCGAAGAAGGAATCCATATATTGTTACATACTTTGCTACAGTTTCAAGAAAGCACGCGGTTTCACCAGTTACATAAAGTATTGTGCGTAGCAACTGCAACAGTTCGGCAAGCTAAAAATCAAATGGAAATTAAACGTCTTGTTGAAGAACACACTGACTTTAAGCTTCGGGTATTGTCAGAGTATGAAGAAGCACGTTATGGATATATAGCGGTTATGAACTCTACCTCTTTTACAGAAGGAATTACTGTTGATATAGGAGGTGGAAGTACAGAGGTTACTTATTTCCGAAATCGAGAGGTTGTGGAATATTATAGTTTTCCGTTTGGAGCATTGTCATTAAAGCAACAATTCATTCGTCATGATACACCAACTTCGGAAGAACTTGAGGAATTAAGAAATTATTTATGGTATCAGTTTCAATCGCTTCCATGGCTTAAAGGGAAGAAATTACCGTTAATTGCAATTGGAGGTAGCGCACGAAATATGGTGAAAATTCATCAAAATTTAATTTCTTATCCGATTTCTGGACTACATTTATATAAGATGAAGCGAACAGATATTGAACATGTACACGAACATTTATTAACACTTTCATTTACAGAACTGCAAAAGTTAGAGGGACTTGCTAAAGATCGAGCTGATACCATTATTTCGGCAGCAGAAGTGTTTAGAACGTTAACAACTATTATAGAAGCACCATCTTTTGTGTTGAGTAGAAAAGGACTACGAGAAGGTGTTTTTTATGAAGAATTAACAAATTCGTTTGGGATTACTTATTATCCCAATGTTGTGGAAGAAAGCTTATACTTACTTTCTCATGAATATGAGATGGATATGAGCGCTGTGATGCAACTTATGAAAAATGCCATGACTATTTGTAAAGAATTAGAAAAAAGAGAGGTTATCTCCTTTACGCAAGAAGATTGGACTGTGCTTCATAGAGCAGCAAAAGTATTTAATATTGGAAAATATATTGATGAAGAGTCAAGCAGCCAGCATACATTTTATTTATTAGCAAATAAAACGATAGATGGCATGATGCATAAAGAACGAATTAAATTAGCATTAATTGCTTCTTATAAATCGAAATTGTTGTTTAAACAATGTATAGAACCATTTACAGATTGGTTTGAAAAAGACGAACAAAGAAAAATACGATTATTAGGGTCTATTTTGCAATTTTCTGCAGCATTAAATGTGACAAATCGTAATCTTGTCGAATCCATTCATATTGTAAAAAACGAAGATGGTCTTGCTTTTTATATTTGCTGTAAGCAATCAGCATTATCTGAAAAAGTACAGGCGGAAAAACAGAAAAAACAGATAGAGAAAGTTTTAAAAACGAACATTGAATTATATTTTCATGAAAGATGTTAATTTGTACGAACTTCTTTACAAAAAATTTACACTTATTTCAATGGATATTTGTTAAAATGAATATAATAAAATTATATTGAAAAAGTTTTAGAGGGAAGTGTGATGGGGGTATGGAAACGGTGAAGAGTAGTCTTATAAATTTGAATGATACTGCTTATTATAACAATCGTGAATTAAGTTGGCTTGCCTTTAATGAGCGAGTGTTACAAGAAGCGCAAGATGACTGTAATCCATTATTAGAGAGATTAAAGTTTATCAGTATCTTCAGCTCAAATTTAGATGAGTTTTTCATGGTGCGTGTTGCAGGATTGAAAGATCAGGTAAGAGCTGGGTTTAATCAACCAGAAAATAAAGCTGGACTAACGCCGAAACAACAATTGGGGAAAATTTCAACTAAGGCACATGAATTAATGAAAGTACAGTATGATACTTATCAAAATGCTGTAATTCCTGCGTTGAAGGAAGAAGGAATAGAATTGTTGTCTTTTCACGATTTAACGAAAGAACAACGAGAATTTATTGAAGAATATTTTGATGAGCAGATTTTTCCGGTGTTAACACCTGTGGCAATTGATGCGTATCGACCGTTTCCTATGTTATTGAATAAAAGCTTAAATTTAGCTGCAATTTTATACGATGAAAGACAAACAGTAGAAGAAAATCGGACCAAGCTTGGCATCGTTCAAGTTCCATCATTATTAGAACGTTTTATTTTTTTACCAAATGAAGATAATAGGCAAAAATTCATTTCTTTAGAAGATGTGATTAGTAACTTTACTCATAAATTATTTACAGGATATATGGTATCTTCTGTTACGCGTTTTCGCATTACACGTAATGCGGATTTGACTATTCATGAAGAAGGTGCACGTGATTTATTAAAAGTAATTGAGAAAGAATTAAAAAAACGAAAATGGGGCGCAGCGGTTCGTTTAGAGGTAGGAACAGATAACTTGGATGAAAGAGTATTATCTCTATTATATGAAGCGTTAGAAGTAAAAGATGAAGATGTATATATGATTGATGGCCCACTTGATTTAACATGTTTATTTGCGCTTTATAAGAAGTTAGCATCCACATATGATAATTTAATCTATCCAGCACTTATTCCACAGCCACCTCAAGATTTAGGTGATGAAGAAGATGTGTTTGAAAAAACTCTAGAACAAGATATCCTATTGCATCATCCATTTGAATCATTTCAACCTGTCATTGATTTTGTAGCAGACGCAGCAGAAGATCCTGATGTGTTAGCAATTAAACAAACATTATACCGTGTAAGTGGAGATTCACCTGTTATTAAAGCTTTAAAAACAGCGGCAGAAAATGGGAAGCAAGTGACAGTACTTGTGGAATTAAAGGCTCGCTTTGATGAAGAAAATAACGTTCACTGGGCAAAAGAATTAGAAAAAGCAGGTTGTCATGTGATTTATGGTGTTAGCCATTTGAAAACACATAGTAAAATTACGCTTGTTGTAAGACGAAAATATGGGAAGATTGAACGCTTTGTCCATTTAGGTACAGGTAATTATAATGATGCAACAGCGAAATTATATACTGATTTTGGATACATTACATCGCGTAAAGATTTTGGTATTGATGCGACAAACTTTTTTAATTATTTAAGTGGGTATACAATGAAACCTCATTTTCATCAATTATCAGTTGCCCCATTTGATATTCGTCAGCAATTTATTGAACTCATTGATGAAGAGATTCGTTATCATAAACAATATGGAAATGGTTATATTATTGCGAAAATGAATTCGTTAACAGATAAGCCGCTTATTCAAAAGCTATATGAAGCATCACAAGCTGGTGTGAAAGTTGATCTCATTGTAAGGGGAACTTGTTGTTTACGTCCAAAAATTTTAGGTGTAAGTGAAAATATTCGTGTCATTAGTGTGGTAGGCCGTTATTTAGAGCATAGTCGCATTTATTATTTTCACCATAATGGAGAAGAAAAGTTATTTTTATCGTCAGCCGACTGGATGACGCGCAATATGGAAAAACGTGTAGAAATTTCATTTCCAATTCTAGAGTTCGATATGAAAACACGAATTAAAGATATATTGCAATTGATTTTAGATGATAATGTAAAAGCACGTGAACAAAATGAGTGTGGAGAATATTACTATGTAGCAAGTGATGATGCGCAAGAAATTGAAAGTCAAATGAAACTCTTTCAAATGGCATATACACACACAGAGGAAGAATAAAGTGAAACTTCCATCAGTGGGGGTCTTACTGCCCGCGAATAGCGGGATAAAGTGAAACTCTCATCAGTGGATGTTTCATTCTCTATTGTATGGAGAGTTCTCACCAATTGGGCACATATCAGTAATTAACGCTTACCTATCTTCTTGGATTTCTTAAAATCTCGATATGGGAGTTTTACTGTCTGAGCATAGCGGGATAAGAAATAGGTATACTCATTTTCTGATGTTTTACAGTTATTTATATAATATAGAGAAAAGGCCTCGATATGAGGCCTTTTTCCATAGTTGTTTCTATTTACATTAGTAAAAATACGGTGTTGGACAAGGATAGCCGCCAAAGCCGCCATAGCCGCCATAGCCGTAGCAAGGATAATATGGTCTAGGGCCAAATGCCAATGCTCCGCCGATTAAACCTCCTGCAAGACCAGCTAAAAAAGGGAATCCGAAAAATGGTATAAATCGTGAGTTTCCGACTGGACCAACTAGTGCTGAGCGGAACGGAATCGGCTGGTATTGTGGATACATGTTAAAACCTCCTTCATTGAACTCATTGTTATCATATGGAAAAGATAACGTGGATGAGCGAGTACAAGAGAGAATGGTGCGGAAAATAGGCGAAATAAGTTCGTTTATTATGTCGATTGTAATGTGAAGAGTGTAATTTCTGGTTTTGCTAAAAATCGCAATGGTACACGGGTTGTTCCAAGACCTCGATTAACATACAATAACAAGTCATAGTTTTGCTTAATATGATAAAAACCTTCAATATAATGTTTTGCAAATGTAGGGGTAATAATGGCGCCAAAGAAAGGGAGTTGTACTTGTCCACCATGACTATGTCCAGAAAGTAGTAAATTGACAGGGAAATTTGCAATATGCGGTGCAATATCAGGTTCATGCACAAGAGCAATCGTATACAGATTATTTTGTGCTTGTTGCAAGGTTCCGTGTATGTCAGGTTTTCCAAGCATGATATCGTCAATACCAAAAATGGAAATTTCACTTCCATCTAATAGGCGAATGCGTTTTTCGATATTTTGTAATATCTCAAAGCCAGATTGTGTCATGATGTGACTATAGTATTCCGTCCCGTATCCACCATGATCATGATTGCCGAAAATTGCAAATTTACCAAGTGGAGCAATGATATTTTGTAAAATTGATGCAACAAGTGGAGTATCTGCGTATGTTTGATAATTATCAATTAAATCTCCAGTAAAAATCACGATGTCAGGTTTTTTTTCATTTATTTTTGTTACTACTTTAGAAAGTTGTTGAAGCGAGTAATAATATCCTAAATGTAAATCACTAAATTGAACCATTTTAACACCGTTAAATCCACGTGGGATGAGTGGAGAATGAATCGTATGATACGTAAAAGAGAGAAGGCGTGGTTCTATATATTTAGCATAATAGTAACCCGCTCCGGTCGTTATACAAGTATACAATAGTGTATGAATACCTTTTTTGATAAAGTTTCTTCTTGTTATATGATTCATATTTATATGAGCGAGATGATAGGAAATAATCATAGTAGAAGGGTGTGATTTGTTGGGATGAGTCGCTACTTATCTTCTCTCCTTTCCTTTCATTGTTAGCGATAGAATATAGTATATTTTATTAAAAGATATCAGAAAAATTAAAATTTATAAAGAATTCTGATGGATAAAGTGATAAAATGAATATGTATTCATTTTTGGGAGGGGATATTGTGAAAGAAAAAGTAGTTGTAATTACAGGTGGTTCAAGTGGAATGGGAAAAGGAATGGCAACTCGTTTTGCGAAAGAAGGAGCGCGTGTTGTTATTACAGGACGTACAATAGAACGATTAGAAGAGGCAAAGAAAGAAATTGAGCAATTTGAAGGTCAAGTATTACCTGTACAAATGGATGTGCGTAATACTGAGGATATAAAAAGAATGATTGAAAAAATCGATGAAGAATTTGGACGCATCGATGTACTTGTAAATAATGCAGCGGGAAACTTTCTTTGTCCGGCTGAAGATTTATCGCCAAATGGTTGGAATGCTGTTATTAATATTGTGTTAAATGGTACATTTTATTGTAGTCAAGCGATTGGGAAATATTGGATCGAAAAAGGAATAAAAGGAACAATTATTAATATGGTTGCAACTTACGCATGGGATGCAGGTCCTGGTGTTATTCATTCTGCATCAGCTAAAGCAGGTGTATTAGCAATGACAAGAACGCTTGCTGTTGAGTGGGGACGCAAATATGGAATTCGTGTTAATGCAATTGCTCCAGGGCCAATTGAGCGTACAGGTGGGGCTGATAAGCTGTGGATATCTGAAGAAGCAGCAAAGCGAACACTACAAAGTGTGCCGCTTGGAAGACTTGGAACACCAGAAGAAATTGCTGGTCTAGCTTTTTATTTATGCTCTGAAGAAGCTGCGTACATAAATGGAGCTTGCATCACAATGGATGGTGGCCAACATTTACATCAATATCCGTTTTAAGGGATGGGATTTTTGTGACAAATTTGTGACAGATAGAAAAAGGGCCTTTACAAGGAACTTGTTTATGGGGTATATTTAAGACCTCTTTTTTCTTCATAGTAGAATTGCTAATTCCCCTTAGCATTTTACCCCTCTAATCCCTTCAGGAAAACTGAAGGGATTTTTTTATTATTTTTTTTACATAACGTGTTATAATTTTTGAAAAGTAAAAGGAGGGAGTACTATGGTAGATGCATTAGACGTGATGAGTAATTTGGATCAAGTCCTTCCTTATTATCAAGCTATTTTTAGTGCAGATGAACATACTGTAATTGGATATGAAGTAGTAGGACGCATACAAACAGAAGAAGGAATTCACAGTCTTGCCTCATTCTTTCATGACGATTCGATTCCAGATGAGTTTCAACTTGAAGTAGATAATATCATTTTAGGAAAAGCATTGGATCGGTATTTAGAAACAGATCAATCATTTTTATTATTTTTGCATCGTAATGCAAATATACTGATGAGCGATGAAAGTGAAAGCTTACTACATTTATTATTAACGTATGAAAAGAAAGGATTACGTTTAAATCGTATCGTATTAGAAATAACAGAACATGACTTTAAAGAAGATATTGAACAATTTAATCATTTACTTATGTATTATCGTACATATGGCATTCAGGTTGCAATTAATAAAGTAGGAACAGGAACAAGTAACCTTGAAAGAATTAGTGTGCTAGCTCCGGATATTTTAAAAGTGGATTTAACAAATTTACGTCAAACGGCACTGTTACAATCGTATCAGGATATTTTATATTCATTATCACTCTTAGCGAGACGTATTGGTGCAACGTTATTGTATGAAGATATTGATGCATTCTATCAGTTGCAATACGCTTGGAAAAATGGAGGGAGATACTATCAAGGCGATCATTTAAAAAAATTTTCAGAAGATTTTATCGATAAAGACATTTTGAAAGAACGTCTTGGTAATGAGTGTCATCAGTTTATTCAGCATGAAAAACGAAAATTACAAAAAGTGTATAAACTGACTGAAACGCTTCGAGAATATGTTGGAAATGTATTAGCAAAACAGAGAAAAATAGAAGATTTTAATAAATGGCTAGTGAATTTTAGTCAACAAGTAACATATTGTAGCTTCCGTATTTATATTTGTAACGAAGATGGCTTTCAAAAGTCAGGAAACGTCATGAAAAAAGACGGAGAATGGGTGTTAATGCCAGAATATTATATGAAGAATTGGAGCTGGCGTCCATACTTTTTAGAAAACATTATGAAGCTGCGCTTTGAACAAAAAGGAAGATTGTCTGATTTATACGGGGATCTTGAAACTGGTGAGTTGGTTCGGACATTCTCGTTTCCTATTGATGATGAGCATTATTTATTTATTGATTTGTCTTATGAATTTTTATATGAAGAAGATGTTTTATTATAATGCACGAAATATTTCGTGCATTTTTTTGTTTGTTTTTATCATAAATTGGTAATAGTGACAGCTATGATAAGAATGATGTCTATCGTTGTAAAGATTTTACGAACGAAAGGCACTCTTTCATTGTACAATCATTGCTACAATGAATATTAGAAGGACAAGCTCTTTTTACAAGGAGGGTGCGAGAATGAGAAAGTATGGGATTTGGATTGTGCTATTTCTTTTTGCTGCATTTGTAATTGGACAAAGTGTAACAACTGTTTTTGGAAAAGAAGAAACAAAAATTGATCAAAATGAAATATTTGAAACGATTCGAAAGGGATATGAAGCACAATTTTCTATTCGTGGTAAGCGACTTTCAATGGATAAAATGATTGATACATTATCCCCTTATTTCACAGATAATTTCCTTCAAGTTTTTACGGATGAAAATGGTCAGGATGTAAAACGAAGTGCTCAATATTTATTGCCTACAAATGAAGCTCCATTTACTTTTTCATCAAAAACAAAAATTGTATACAATCAAGAGCATGATTTGTTATATGTGTATGAACATGATATAACAAATGATCAATATCAAATTATCACACTGCAAAGAGATGGTGATAAGTGGAAATTGGCGGGGTATCACGAAAATAAACAGCTTTTATCTGAGATTAGACAATCCGAAAAAGAATAAAGTGAAACTCCCATTGATGCGAGCTTACTGTCCGCGAGTAACGTGGGAAAAGGCGACTCATGCAGTCGCCTTTTTATTGTTCTAGTTCTAAAAGTTGTTGTAATTTTTCAATTTGAAAGCCTGCTACAACTTCTCCATCAACGACAACAGTAGGGGTAGAATAGGAATCATAATCATATAGAAGACGATTACGAGCGGCAGCATCTTTTTTGACGTCATATTCTGTAAATGTAATATGATTATGTTTTAAAAATTCTTTTATAATTTGACATGGTGGACAATCTGGCTGTGTATATACATCTACTTTCTTCATGTAAATCCTCCTCTTTAACTCATCTCAATTATAGTCTTGTATGTAAAAAACTTCAATGAAGTGAAGTTTTCATTAACACGGATGCACTTTCTATTGAAGGCTAGATCAATTCTCCTTTGTTTATCTTATCTGCTTTTGAAGAACATGAAGATAACGTTTTTTACACTGTTAAGTGCGGAAGAAAGGGCGTAGAGGTATTTATTTCGGCTTTTTATATGTTTTTTCGACAAATTTTAGTTGAGTTTCTTGCCCATAACCATTATCCTAAGGTGTGTGACATTTTTTCAGTTATGACGGATAGAATGAGTACTGCTGCAAAACCTATTCGTAGGAAGATTAGAGAAAGGGGAGATTTCATGTCTCTGCTCCAAGGAATTTTAACTCGTCTTGTTAGTCTAAAAGAACAAGCTGAAAGCGGCGAAGTAGCACAACGCTATTTTGAAGTGAACGGTGAACGCAAATGTAGCGTGAAATATTTTGATAAAAGCGATATGTACGAGCTAGAAGTGTATCAACAAGGAGAAAAACCACAAGTATATCAATTCGATAATATTGATATGGTTGCAATCGAGATTTACGATATTCTTTCTTGATACATAAAAAGAAGGTGCCTAAGAAGAAAAAGGCACCTTCTTTTTTTATGTAAGATGAATAACATTCGTTCCTTGTCCCTACACTGATAACATATTCTATAAAGTGAAACTCCCATCAATTATTTCCCACCTATCTTCTTCAGATTCTTTACTTATGGTTAGTTGAAGCAACTGGAATCTTACGGGGAGTTATTTTCCGAATATATAATCTTGAGATGGGAATTTTACTGCCCACAAATAGTGGATAAAGAGGTGAGAAAATTGGAAAGAATGCCTGTTGTTGTATGTCCAAAATGTCATAGACAATCAGAAATTACACATGTGTTAACAGCGCAATCTAATCAAAATGTTATTTTCAAATGTCCATTTTGTACATATTCGATCCGGAATATCGAAACGAATAAAGGATAAGTAAGACATATTTTGTTATTCTGTCCCATACAATGAGAATACGAAAGTCTGTCTATGAGAAGGGACGTGACTGTATGGACGGAAAATATCAATTTTACAATTTATCAGAGCGACATATGAGCTTTGAAACTGTATTCTCACGAATTTGTTACTTTATTCAAAGTGCACCGCGTAATATGTATCGATTGTCAATTGGAACAGATTCACAAGTGCATCAAAATAATACTCGTTTTATTACAGCAATTCATCTGCATCGTGTTGGAAAGGGAGCATGGGGTTGTTTATATCATCAGACAATAAGGGGAAAGCCACTGAGTTTACGAGAAAAAATCTACTTAGAAACACAGTTTAGCCAAGAGATTGCCTGTTTATTTACGCCTGAGCGAATACAACAGTTGTGGGAGCTTCTTTATCCGTACCGCGAAGAAGGTGCTGAATTCGTTATGGAAATTCATTTGGATATCGGGAAATACGGTTTGACGAGAGAGTTTATTTTAGATATGACAAATAAAATTACAGCGATGGGGTTAACGCCTAAAATTAAGCCAGATGCCTATGCGGCGTTTAGCTATGCAAATCGGTACACGAAATAATTGTTGTATTGAATTTTCAATCTATTAAATAGGGGAAATCTTTTATATAATAAAGAATAAGGACAGTTGAATAAGGAGAGGAGAAAATGAGTAGAGAAATTGATTTAACAAAAGAGGAACAAAACTTATTGCTAGATGTTTTGTTTCGGCAAAATTATGCGAGTGAAATACTTGCCGTTGAACTTTCTGATATCGAAACTGGGCGAAAGAAAACAGACATATCTCATTATAAACAAATCACAAACTTATTTGCTCGTCTGAGAAACGAAGGATATTAAGGCTGCCGAACGGTAGTCTTTTCTTTTGTTTCTATGGTAAAATGAACTGTGGTTATTTATTTTGTATGAGAAACAAAAGGACGAATAATAATATGTAACCGTTGTCATAAACTAAAAATAGAAGTGAGAAAATAAAGAACTGCTTGAATGAATTAGTTTTTACAATTAGTTTACAATTGCTACTTGTTAGAATGGGTTAAAGTGGGGGATAACAATATGATTAGTATTCCGAAAGAAGAATTTCAGCAAGTTTTTGTAAAAGACTTAATGATTTCATCTGAAAAAGTAGCACATGTTCAAATTGGAAATAGTTTGGAGCATGCTTTACTTGTTTTGGTGAAATCTGGTTATTCTGCTATTCCAGTACTAGATCCGATGTACAAACTGCATGGATTAGTAAGTACGGCAATGGTTTTGGACGGTATTTTAGGACTAGAGCGTATTGAGTTTGAAAAATTAGAGGATATGAAAGTAGAAAGTGTGATGAAAGGTGATGTTCCACGCCTGAAGTTACAAGATTCATTTGCAAAAGCATTAGAGATGACGATTGATCATCCGTTTGTATGTGTTGAAAACGAGGAAGGGTATTTTGAAGGAATTTTGACGCGTCGTGCAATCTTAAAATTACTAAATAAAACGGTAAGACGGTTTAATCGATAATGTTGAAAAAGGCGACTTCAAGTGAAAGAAGAAGTCGCTTTTATCGTTCAGTTGTAACGAAGGAAGGAGAAAACATTGCAAATTGATGATTTTCAAATGATGGTTATCTTAGCACAAGAGTTAAATATGCGAAAAGCTTCTGAGCGCTTATTTGTGTCACAACCAGCGCTTAGTCAAAGACTTCAATCGATGGAAAAACAATGGGGGATGAAATTTTTTATTCGCTCGCAAAAAGGATTAACGATTACACCGGAAGGCGAGAAAGTAGCAAATTATGCTAAAGATATGTTACAGAGGGAAGAAGCAATTAAGAGCGAATTAGCAACATTTCAGACGGAAACATATGGTACTTTAAAGATTGCTGTGGCCTCTGTTATTGGCCAATACTGGTTACCGCCAGTTTTAAAGATGTTTGTACAAAGGTATCCATTTGTGAAAATTTCTCTTTTTACAGGCTGGAGTAGTGAGGTGCAAAATCATTTTTACGAAGGTGATGTTCACGTTGCAATTTTGCGAGGGACGCAAGAATATAAAGGATATAAAAAGCAATTATTTGAAGATGAGTTGTATTTAGTTGATACGGAGATTAAGGATATTTCCATGTTAAAAGACACTAATAGACCATTCATTCAATTTAAAAGTGATTCTACATATTATGGACAAATACAGAATTGGTGGTATGGTTTATTTTCTAATCCACCTAAACGTACAATTGTTGTCGATCAAATTGAAACGTGTAAGCAACTTGTTTTAAACGGTATTGGTTATGCACTTTTGCCCTCTACTGTTTTAAAAGAAGTAAAGCAAAAAACATATAAAACTCCAGTACAACTGACGAGAGAAACGTGGCTATTAACAAGTGAATCGGCTAGACAGTTAAAACAAGTACAGGCATTTTTAGAAATTATTGAAGAAATTCAAGAGGGAAAATAAGATTATTATCTTGCGAGGAGCCTTTTCGTTTGGTAGAGTAACATTATAAATGGATTTAGGAGGCAACAAGCATGAAAATGATGGATGCAAACGAGATTATTTCGTTTATTCAAAAAAGCGAGAAGAAAACTCCTGTAAAGGTATACATAAAAGGGGATTTAAAAGAAATTACATTCCCAGAAACAGTACAAGCATTTGTAAATAAAAAATCAGGTGTATTATTTGGAGAATGGTCTGACATTAAGGTAATTCTTGATGAAAATAAAAAGCATGTTGAAGATTATGTTGTAGAAAATGATCGTCGTAACTCTGCAATTCCAATGCTTGACTTAAAAGGTATTAAAGCGCGTATTGAACCAGGTGCAATTATTCGTGATCATGTCGAAATTGGTGATAATGCAGTTATTATGATGAATGCAACAATCAACATTGGTGCCGTAATTGGTGAAGGTTCAATGATTGATATGAATGCAGTGCTTGGTGGACGTGCAACAGTAGGTAAAAACTGTCACGTTGGAGCTGGAGCTGTACTTGCAGGCGTTATCGAGCCACCTTCTGCAAAACCGGTTATTGTTGAAGATGATGTTGTAATTGGTGCAAATGTAGTTGTTTTAGAAGGCGTTACAGTAGGTAAAGGTGCAGTTGTTGCGGCGGGTGCAGTTGTAACAGAAGATGTACCGCCATACACAGTTGTTGCTGGAACACCAGCACGCGTTATTAAAGAAATTGACGAAAAAACAAAAGCGAAAACAGAAATTAAACAAGAGCTTCGTCAACTGAATCCAGAAAAATAAAAAAAGAAAGCGTAAGAGCTTGCAGGCTCTTACGCTTTTTATCAATGGTGGTGAAAAGATGATGATGAATAAATTTATACAAATGCGCAGGGATTTGCATCAAATTCCAGAGCTTGGCTTTCAAGAATGGAAAACACAGCATTATATTTTAAATTATATAAATACTCTTCCAAGTGAATATATGGAAGTAAAAACGTGGAAAACGGGTGTCATTGTAAAAGTGCATGGTCGAAATCCAAAGAAAACAATTGGTTACCGCGCTGATATTGACGGGCTTCCAATTACGGAAGAGACAGGATATGAATTTGCTTCATTACATGAAGGTATGATGCACGCATGCGGCCACGATATTCATACAACAATCGGTCTTGGATTATTAACAGCTTTTGCAACAGAGCGAATTGACGATCATCTTGTTTTTATTTTCCAACCAGCTGAGGAAGGACCGGGAGGTGCCCTTCCGTTATTACAAAGTGAAGAATTTCAAGCATGGAAACCGGATATGATTCTTGGGCTTCATATTGCACCTGAATATCCAGTCGGGTCAATTGCAACAAAAGAGGGATTGCTTTTTGCAAATACATCGGAGTTATACATTGATTTGAAAGGGAAAGGTGGGCATGCAGCATATCCACATACAGCTAACGATATGATTGTTGCAGCAAGCCACCTTGTCACACAGCTGCAATCTGTTATTAGTCGAAATGTGAATCCGTTAGATAGCGCAGTTATTACAATTGGAAAAATTACTGGTGGAACAGTACAAAATATTATTGCAGAAAAAGCTCGTTTAGAAGGGACGATTCGTACATTATCTGTTGAATCTATGAAACGAGTAAAGGGACGCATTGAAGCGATTGTTGCAGGGATTGAAGCGTCTTTTCAATGTACAGCTCATATTGATTATGGAGCGATGTATCACCAAGTATATAATCATGAAACGTTAACACAGGAATTTATGAAATTTACGGCCGAACATACAGATATGAATGTTATCACCTGCACAGAAGCAATGACAGGAGAAGATTTTGGGTACATGCTTCGCGATATTCCAGGTTTTATGTTTTGGCTCGGTGTGGAATCTGAATATGGTCTACATCATGCAAAATTACAGCCGAATGAATCGGCAATTGAAAAAGCGATTACTTTTTTAACAACATACGTAAAATGGAAAGGGAACAGAGCTTGAGGCTTGTTCCCTTTTTACATAAGAAAAATTTTATGGTCTATCGTGCATTTTTTTTGTAATTCTAGCACAATACTTTATAATGGTAGGTAGGGGAAAAAGTTATTAGTTAGTTATTTTGTAATAATTATTAAATAATATTGACTAAAAACTATTTCTTCTTATATAATACAAGAGTAGATAACATATAATTAAAAATTTAACGGAGGTTGATACATATGGCAGAACGTATGGTAGCAAAACAGGCTCCACGCTTTGAGATGGACGCTGTTATGCCAAACAAAGAATTTGGTAAAGTAAGTCTTGAAGAGGTTATGAAACAAGATAAATGGACAGTGCTTTTCTTCTATCCAATGGACTTCACTTTCGTATGTCCAACAGAAATCATCGCACTTTCTGAGCGCTATGATGAGTTTGAAGACTTAGATGCAGAAGTAATTGGTGTATCAACTGACACAATTCATACTCATTTAGCATGGATTAACACTGATCGTACGAAAAACGGTTTAGGTGAATTGAAATACCCATTAGCTGCTGATACAAATCATGTAGTATCTCGTGACTATGGTGTATTACTTGAAGAAGAAGGTATCGCACTTCGCGGTCTATTCATCATTAGCCCAGAAGGCGAATTAATGTATCAAGTTGTACATCATAATAACATTGGACGTGAAGTTGACGAAGTAATCCGCGTTCTTCAAGCTCTTCAAACTGGTGGACTTTGCCCAGCAAACTGGAAACCAGGTCAAGCAACTTTAAACGTTTAATTTTTTGACTGAGTGAAAAAAGGTCTAACAAATCGTTGTTAGGCCTTTCTCTACATATATAAGGAGGAAATGTTATGAAGTTACGTGAACCAATGCCTTCCTTAGAAGGAGCAACAGCTGTACTAAATGGAGAAGTAGTAAGGGAAGCACTAATTGGCGATAAACCAACATTGATTCATTTCTGGTCTGTTAGTTGTCATTTATGCAAAGAAGCGATGCCGAGCATTAACGAATTCCGCGATGACTATAAAAATAAATTAAATGTAATTGCTGTGCATATGCCGCGTTCAGAAGAAGATTTAGATCTTGAAAAAGTGAAAGAAGTGGCAGAGGAGCACGGTATTGTACAGCCGATTTTAGTAGACAATAAGCATACGATTACAGATTCCTTTGAAAATCAATATGTGCCAGCATATTATGTGTTTGATAAAAATGGTGTGCTGCGTCATTTCCAAGCTGGTGGTAGTGGAATGCAAATGCTAACAAAACGAGTAAATCGTGTTCTTGATGAAGCTGAAAAAGCAGCTGAATAATGGAAAACCTCCCTCGTGATAGGGAGGTTTTTAGTTTACATTTCACATAAGAAATGTGTAAAATCAATGTGTTACATAGAGAAAAAAGGTAGGGGATAGCGTGCAAATCGGAAGTACTATACTATGTTTCTTTTTATATACATATGTAATCGTAGCTGCAATATATTTTGGTGTTAGTTTCTATACATATTGTTTAGCAAAAAAAGAAAGCTATGCGAACACATATGAGTGGGTGAGAGTGTATGTATCACCCGTTGCAGAAATTATGAATGCGTTTGTACTATTCTTATTTGTTGGGTTAATTGCTTTTTCCACGAGCTTAGTTGGAAATAAAACGACTTTATTTATCCTTGGTGCCATTATTTTTATGTTATTAGGAATTCGAATTTGTAATATGGTATTTTGGAATAACGGTCTAGTTGAGGGATATACTAGCATCGGCATTCCGGGTTTGATAGCTGCAATTGTTACAAATATAGAAAATGAGTATAATCAGCTTCATTTTTGGTTAATTATTGTTCTAACAATTGTATCGCTTTTATATATAAGTGCGACTTTTTTAACGTATTGCGCATATAAACGAGAAGACAGGCAAGCGGTATTACTTTTTCGAAAGTGGGCTTTATTTTGGAGTGTTCCAACGATGTTTGTCATAGGGGCAATTGCTATTATTGTGAACGGATATGAACTAGTAGGATGGCAAAAGATGTTTGAAATATGGTGGGTATTTATTGTTTCTTTTGTTGGTTTTTTAGGAGCTACTCATTATTTATTTCATCAGCAGCACTATCAATTTGCATTATTATTTGCTTTTATACAGTTACTATTTGCTTTTTTTGGACAAGAAACTTTAGTGTTTGTATTTCAGACGTTCAGTTCATTTGGAAACATATTTATCTTCGGTATGTTAATATGTATGCTTGCGTTCTATTTACAACAATTTTTCTATATTCAAAAACAGAAATAAGAGTGAGGAGGAATTTATTGTAATGTTTATCCCGTATTAACGTGCAGTAAGCCCCCCACCTCAAGATTCAGAGAGAGGCGAGAAAGATAGGTGAGGATAACTGCTGGCATGTGCCCGATTGGTTCAACTAATCATCAGTGAGGAGTGAAAAAAACTGACTGATGGAAGTTTCAATTTACAAAATATGCTACAATGATAGTTGATCCTAATCAAAAGGCAGTAAAGCCTTTACATCCAGTTTTTGAAGAGACAAAGAATTGATAAGAGAATAACTGCTCATAAGAGCTTGATTCGTTCAACTAACCATCACTGGAGGGATGAAAAAACCACTGATGGAAGTTTCGCTTTATACGATTCAATATTATTGGAGGAATTTGTGTGAGTACGAAGGAAAAAGAGTTTGCTGTTATTGGTCTCGGCCGATTTGGCGGCAGCATTTGCCGGGAATTAGCGCAGCTAGGAATGGAAGTTATGGCAATTGATATGGATGAAGATCGTGTAAATGAATTTGCAAATATTGCATCCCATGCTGTAATTGCCGATTCTACAGATGAAATGGTATTAAAAAGTCTAGGAATCCGTAATTTTGATCATGTTGTGGTAGCGATTGGGGATAATCTTAATGCAAGTATTTTAACGACTCTTATTTTAAAAGAATTAGGCGTGAAAAATATTACTGTGAAAGCGCAAAACGATTACCATGAAAAAGTTTTAACTAAAATCGGCGCTGACCATATTGTTCATCCTGAGCGTGATATGGGGAAACGAATTGCGAATAATATTGCTTCAAGTAGTGTCTTAGACTATTTAGAACTCTCAGATGAACATAGCATCGTTGAGATTATTGCGAATGAAAAGATTGACGGCCATTCGTTAATTGAATTAGATATTCGTGCGAAGTTTGGATTAAACATTGTGGCAATTAAACGTGGAAAGGAAGTTCTCGTTTCACCACGTGCGACAGAAAATATTCAAATTGGAGATATTTTGATAGTCATTGGTCATGATAATGATGTGGATCGATTCGAAATATTTTTAGCGAAATAATAAAAAGGACAATGCCAATATAGCTGCATTGTCCTTTTTATTTAAATTTCCATAATGATTGGTAAAATCATTGGACGGCGTTTCGTTTTTTCGTATAAGAATGGAGCCAATGTATCTGTAATTTCATTCTTGATCTCAGACCATTGTGTCGTTTTGCGTTCCATTACTTTTTCTAAATGATTTGTAATTAATGTCTGTGCATCGTTGATTAAATCGCTGCTTTCACGCATATAAACGAATCCACGAGAAATGATATCTGGTCCGGCTGCCACTTTGAATTCCTTCATATCGATGCTAACAACAACGATAACAAGTCCTTCTTCCGAAAGAATACGGCGGTCGCGAAGTACAATATTACCGATATCACCAATGCCGTTTCCATCAATATAAACAGAACCAGAAGGAATCTTTCCTGCGATTGTTGCTTCATCTTCACGAAGCGCAAGTACATCGCCGTTATCAATTATGAAGCAATTTTCTTCTGGAATGCCACAATCATTTGCTAATTTTGCATGCATACGTTGCATACGGTATTCACCGTGAATTGGCATGAAATATTTTGGTTTAATGAGACGCAGCATTAGCTTCTGTTCTTCTTGTCCACCGTGTCCGCTTGTATGAATGTCAGTCAATGGTCCGTGAATTACATCAGCACCTGCTCGATATAACATGTTAATTGTACGGCTTACACTTACTGTGTTCCCAGGTATTGGAGAAGACGAGAATACAACAGTATCACCAGGAATAATTTGAATTTGACGGTGTGTACCGTTAGCGATGCGAGATAATGCAGCCATTGGTTCACCTTGACTTCCAGTACATAAAATCACAACTCGATTTGCTGGTATGCGATTTAGTTGTGATGGTTCAATAATTGTATCTTTTGGACAGCGAATATAGCCAAGATTTTGTCCGATTTCCATTGCTGCTTCCATGCTTCGACCAAAAACAGCAATCTTTCGATTGTTTGCTACTGCAGCTTCTACAACTTGTTGCAGTCGATGAATATTAGAAGCAAATGTTGCGAATATAATGCGTCCTTCTACTTTACGGAAAATATCCTGGATGCTGTCACCTACGCGTCGTTCAGACATCGTAAAGTGAGGGACTTCGCTATTCGTGCTATCAGATAGTAAGCAAAGGACACCTTCTTTTCCGATTTCAGCCATCTTTGTTAAATTTGCCGGCTCACCAACCGGTGTGAAATCAAATTTGAAATCTCCCGTATGAACAACCTGTCCTTGTGGTGTTTTTACAACAATACCGTATGAATCAGGAATGCTGTGCGTTGTGCGGAAGAAGGAAACGGATGTTTTTTTGAATTTAATCACATCGTCTTCTTTAATTTCATACAATTGTGCTTTTCGCAGTAATCCGTGCTCTTCTAATTTGTTTTTAATTAGTCCGAGCGCTAGTTTTCCACCGTAAATTGGAATATTTACTTGGCGCAATAAATAAGGGATTCCACCGATATGATCTTCGTGACCATGCGTAATAAAGAGTCCTTTAATTTTTTCTTCGTTACGTACGAGATACGTGTAGTCAGGGATGACATAATCAATCCCAAGAAGTTCGTCTTCTGGGAATTTAATCCCAGCGTCAATAATAATAATTTCATCTTGAAATTGAACAGCATATGTATTTTTGCCGATTTCACCGAGTCCGCCAAGCGCGAAAACAGCAGTTTGATCATTTTTTAAGAATTTCATAAATTAAACGTTCTCCGCTAATTTGAAATTTGCATATTGCTTTTCATATTCAAGATGAGCACCAGTAACAGACTGGATAAACTCAATATTATATGCGAACTTGTGTAATTTTGTGCGAACTTCTCTTTCAGACTCAGCTTCTAGATATAGCACCTTAGTATTTTCACGTACAGGTACTTCTAGCATTTTTTCTTGATAAAACACTTTAAAAATCATTAAAACAATCTCTCCTTGTCTATGTTTTAGGCTATCTTTTACCTATTATAAAGCAAACGGTTATGATTTTCATGTTTTTTCGAATAAGAATGAAGAAAAAAGCCCGAAAGGGGCACGATTTAAGCAATTGTTTTTTTACGAAGCAAATCGTTCCAATATACTTTTAACTTTTTCTTCAGTTTCTTTAGCACGATTGTCCCTTCCTTTCCTAGCTCAAAACATGCAAATAATCTTATTGGGATGTGCAATAAGAATTAAGTTTCAAAAAATGAACTACTTATAAGAAAATATTTCGTTCAACTTATAGTATGAGATAGAATAGAAAAGAAAATTCATGTGTTGAACCGTAGTACTGTTTTTATTTCAGTATATGCCTGGTTAGGCAGGAAGGTTAGATGAGAAGCGCTTTATTCATCAATATGTTATACTTTTTTAGTATTTAAAAAGATATTCAGATCATAAAGCGATACGTTTGAATCGATGAAGTAGAAAGGGTTATGGAAATGAACGATAAAATTGTCTTTTTTGATATTGACGGAACATTGTTAGATCATAACAAGGAAATACCACAATCTACAAAAGAAGCTGTACGTCGCCTTCAAGAAAATGGGGTACATGTAGCAATTGCGACAGGACGTGCACCATTTATGTTTGAAGATATTCGTCAAGAGCTAAATATTCATAATTACGTAAGTTTCAATGGGCAGTATGTTGTATTTGAAGATGAAGTTATATATAAAAATCCTTTACATCCAGAGGCATTACATGCCTTCACAAAGTTTTCAGAAGAGGCAAGCTATCCTCTTGTTTATTTAGATCATAAAGATATGAAAGCAACGGTGGCATCACATCATTATGTAACAGAAAGCTTTGCTAGTCTTCGCATGAGCCATCCTGTGTTTGAACCTAGTTTTTATGAAAAGCGTGACATTTATCAAACGCTTTTATTTTGCAGGGCAGGAGAAGAAGAAAAGTTTATCAGCGACTATCCGCAATTTCATTTTATTCGCTGGCATGCGTATTCCATGGATATTATTCCAATGGGAGGATCGAAAGCGAACGGAATTGAAAAATTTATTGAAAAGCTTGGATTCACTCGAGAACAAGTTTATGCATTTGGGGACGGGTTAAATGATTTAGAAATGATTGAAACCGTAGGGACAGGAATTGCTATGGGAAATGGACATGAAGATTTGAAGAAACTTGCGAATTATGTAACGAAAGATGTTGCAGAAGATGGTATTCTGCATGGATTGCAGTGGGCAGGATTATTATAAAGGACTGGTATGAAAACTATTCCATTTAAAAATTAGTCTGTTTTCATTAACTTCAGTGAAAACAGACTAATTTTTTATCCCGCTATTAGCGGGCAGTAAAGGTCCTCACTGATAGAAGTTTCATTTTATCTTTCTAAAGGTGTTGCATTTTCTGGAATGATAAATGGATTGTCTTTATTAATATGGTCATAAAACATAACGCCGTTTAAGTGATCAATTTCATGCTGGAAAACAATTGCTGGTAAACCTTTTAAACGTAGTTTCACGTCTTCACCGTCTATTGTTGTTCCTTTTACAGTAATGCGAGTATAACGAGGCACATAACCAGGAATTTCGCGATCCACTGACAGACAACCTTCGCCACCTGGTAAGTATGTACGTTCTACAGAATGACTGATAATTTTCGGGTTAAACAAAGCGTAGCTATATAATGTCCCATCTCTATCCGTTACATGAACAGCAATCATTCTTTTAGAAACACCGATTTGAGGCGCTGCTAAACCAATTCCAGGACGTAAATTATATTTTTCAACCATTTCGGGGTTTTGACTGTTAATAACAAATTCAATCATCTTTCGTAATATATGTGCATCTTCTTTGCTTGCTGGCAAAGCTATCTCTTCAGCAACTGTTCGTAGAATAGGATCTCCTTCACGAATCACATCATTCATTGTAAGCATATGCAATCTCTCCTTTCATATTTAGTCTACCAAAGGTTATGAAAAAAGTCATGATAAAGAACAAGGCCAAACAGCCTTGTTCTTTTATGGTTGTTTCATTTTACATTAACGGATGCAAGCAGCACCGACGATAATTAAAAGAATAAACAATACAACGATTAAAGCAAAGCCGCTTCCAAATCCGCCGCAACCACCATATCCCCCATATCCCCCATATCCCCCATATCCATACGTAGGATATGGGCAAGCTGTTGGGTAATAACATTGAGTGTATCCGTACATGGTTTGACCTCCTTTATACATGGTTTGACCTCCTTTACCATTTCCGCGAATGCTGCGGTTAGTATAATGTATGGAAGAAAGAAGAAAAATGTTATAGTTATTTGCCTAAAAGGAGATAGATGCTGCATATTTTTACTAGCATAGGACAAAAAATAAGAGTGAAGTAAATCGTTTACATATTATTCTATGATCAAAATATGTGTGAAAAGGGAATAATATAACAGGAGGTTTTTGTTCACTAATACAGATCGTATTTTGAAAACGTGTATTTGTTAAGAAAACCTCGATGATTTTCGAAAAAAATTTCGAAATCAAAGTGATTGACATGGTGATTAGAATAGTTGTAAACTAAAAAACGTGATCAAGATTGTATTAATTTGTTTAAACAAAAACATTAGTACAGATTGTTAGGTGCACAAATTATTCAATAACTGATGAATGGTGCGTCAGTTTTCGCGCTTATGCTTTCATTTTAGCGAGAGCTAGTGAAAGCGTTTAAGAATATGGTGTAAGAGAGGAAGAGGTGAACGGAATGGGTACTAAAACAAAAAAGGCCCTATTTAATGTTGATGAGCAAATGAAAGCTATCGCAGCTCAATTTGAAACATTACAAATTTTAAATGAAAAAGGCGAAGTTGTGAATGAAGCAGCTATGCCAGAATTAACTGATGATCAATTAAAAGAATTAATGCGTCGTATGGTGTATACTCGCGTATTAGACCAACGTTCTACTTCTTTAAACCGTCAAGGTCGCTTAGGTTTCTATGCGCCAACAGCTGGACAAGAAGCTTCTCAATTAGCAAGTCATTTTGCTCTTGAAAAAGAAGATTTCATCTTACCAGGATATCGTGATGTTCCACAATTAGTATGGCACGGTTTACCACTATACCAAGCATTCTTATTCTCTCGCGGACATTTCATGGGTAACCAAATGCCTGCAGATTTAAATGCACTTTCTCCACAAATTATTATCGGTGCGCAAATCATCCAAACTGCTGGTGTTGCGTTAGGTATGAAATTACGTGGTAAAAAATCTGTTGCAATTACTTACACTGGTGACGGCGGAGCGTCTCAAGGTGACTTCTACGAAGGTATGAACTTTGCGGGTGCATTCAAAGCTCCAGCAATCTTCGTTGTTCAAAACAACCGTTATGCAATCTCTACTCCAGTAGAAAAACAATCTGCAGCAAAAACTGTAGCACAAAAAGCAGTTGCAGCAGGTATTTACGGAATCCAAGTAGACGGTATGGACCCATTAGCTGTATACGCAGCAACTGCTTTTGCTCGTGAGCGTGCAGTAAATGGTGAAGGCCCTACTTTAATCGAGACTTTAACATTCCGTTACGGTCCACATACATTGGCTGGTGATGACCCAACTCGTTACCGTACAAAAGATATCGAAAACGAATGGGAACAAAAAGATCCAATCGTACGTTTCCGTGCGTTCTTAGAAAACAAAGGCATCTGGTCTCAAGAAGAAGAAGAAAAAGTAATCGAACAAGCTAAAGAAGATATTAAAGAAGCGATTGCTAAAGCGGACCAAGCTCCAAAACAAAAAGTTACTGATTTAATGGAAATCATGTACGAAACATTGCCTTACAACTTAGCTGAACAGTATGAAATTTACAAAGAAAAGGAGTCGAAGTAAGCCATGGCTCAAATGACAATGATTCAAGCAATCACTGATGCTTTACGCGTTGAAATGAAAAACGATCCTAACGTACTTGTATTTGGTGAAGACGTTGGTGTAAACGGCGGTGTATTCCGTGCTACTGAAGGGTTACAAGCTGAGTTCGGTGAAGACCGTGTAATGGATACTCCACTTGCAGAGTCTGGTATCGGCGGACTTGCAATTGGTTTAGCACTTGAAGGCTTCCGTCCAGTTCCTGAAATTCAATTCTTCGGTTTCGTTTTCGAAGTAATGGATTCAATTTCTGGTCAAATGGCTCGTATGCGTTACCGTTCTGGTGGACGTTGGACTGCTCCAATTACAGTTCGTTCTCCATTTGGTGGTGGTGTTCATACACCAGAATTACACGCTGATAGCTTAGAAGGATTAGTTGCACAACAACCTGGTCTAAAAGTTGTTATTCCATCTACTCCATACGATGCAAAAGGCCTTTTAATTTCTGCAATTCGTGATAACGATCCAGTTATTTACTTAGAGCACATGAAATTATACCGTTCTTTCCGTCAAGAAGTACCAGAAGGTGAATACACAATTGAACTTGGTAAAGCTGATGTAAAACGTGAAGGTACAGATGTATCTGTTATCACGTACGGTGCTATGGTACATGCTGCATTAAAAGCTGCTGAAGAACTAGAAAAAGAAGGCATTTCTTTAGAGGTTGTTGACTTACGTACAGTTCAACCATTAGATATCGAAACAATTATTGCTTCTGTTGAAAAAACAGGCCGCGTTGTTGTAGTTCAAGAAGCTCAAAAACAAGCTGGTATTGCAGCTAACGTTGTAGCGGAAATCAATGACCGTGCAATCTTAAACTTAGAAGCTCCAGTTGTACGTGTTGCAGCTGCTGATACAGTATTCCCATTCTCTGAAGCAGAGAGTGTATGGTTACCAAACCACAAGGATATTGTAGAAGCTGTTAACAAAGTAATGAACTTCTAATTTTAATTTGACTTTTACTTTTATGTGCAAAAGAAGTTAGCACATGCTGATTTCTTTTGCATTATCCAATAATAATGATATGAATCAGGGGGCTGAATTCCGTGGCATTTGAATTTAAATTACCAGATATTGGTGAAGGTATCCACGAGGGTGAAATCGTAAAATGGTTTATTAAACCAGGCGATGAAGTAAACGAAGATGATGTACTTCTTGAAGTACAAAATGATAAAGCTGTTGTAGAAATTCCTTCTCCAGTTAAAGGTAAAGTACTTGACATTCTTGTAGAAGAAGGTACAGTAGCAGTAGTAGGAGATGTTCTTGTTAAATTTGACGCTCCTGGTTATGAAAACCTTAAATTTAAAGGTGACGATCATGCCGAAGCTCCAAAAGCTGAAGAAGTAAAAGAAGAAGCTCCAGCAGCAGCTACTCCAGCAGCAACTGCAGAAGTAGTTAATGAGCGCGTAATTGCTATGCCATCTGTTCGTAAATATGCACGCGAAAAAGGTGTAGACATTCGTCTAGTAGCTGGTACTGGTAAAAACGGCCGTGTTGTAACAGCTGACATCGATGCATTTGCAAATGGTGGACAAGTAGTAGCAACTGAAGCTCCAGTAGCGGCAGAAGCTCCAGCAGCAGCTGCGAAAGAAGAAGCTCCAAAAGCACAACCAATTCCAGCTGGTGAATATCCAGAAACTCGTGAGAAAATGAGCGGTATCCGTAAAGCAATTGCAAAAGCAATGGTTAACTCTAAACATACAGCTCCTCACGTAACATTAATGGACGAAGTAGATGTAACTGAACTTGTTGCTCATCGCAAGAAATTCAAAGCTGTTGCAGCTGAAAAAGGTATTAAATTAACTTACCTTCCATACGTTGTAAAAGCATTAACATCTGCATTACGTGAATACCCAATGATGAACACTTCTTTAGATGATGCATCTTCAGAAATCGTTCATAAACATTACTTCAACATCGGTATCGCAGCTGATACAGACAAAGGTCTATTAGTACCAGTTGTTAAAGATACAGATCGCAAATCTATCTTCACAATCTCTAACGAGATCAATGAACTTGCTGGTAAAGCCCGTGATGGTCGCTTAGCTCCAGCTGAAATGAAAGGTGCTTCTTGCACAATTACAAACATTGGTTCTGCAGGTGGACAATGGTTCACTCCAGTTATCAACCACCCAGAAGTAGCAATCCTTGGTATCGGCCGTATCGCTGAGAAACCAGTTGTGAAAAACGGTGAAATCGTTGCAGCTCCAGTATTAGCATTATCTTTAAGCTTTGACCATCGCTTAATCGACGGTGCAACTGCTCAGAAAGCATTAAACCAAATTAAACGTCTATTAAACGACCCACAATTATTAGTAATGGAGGCGTAATAAACAATGGTAGTAGGAGATTTCCCAATTGAATTAGATACAGTCGTTGTTGGTGCAGGTCCTGGTGGATATGTTGCAGCAATTCGTGCAGCACAATTAGGACAAAAAGTAGCTATTATTGAAAAAGCTAACCTTGGTGGTGTATGCTTAAACGTTGGATGTATTCCTTCTAAAGCATTAATCAATGCAGGACATCGTTATGAGAATGCAAAACATTCTGATGACATGGGTATTACTGCAGAAAACGTAACAGTTGACTTCACAAAAGTTCAAGAATGGAAAAACGGCGTAGTTAAGAAATTAACTGGCGGTGTAGAAGGCCTTCTGAAAGGTAACAAAGTTGAAATCATTCGCGGTGAAGCTTACTTCGTAGATGCAAACACATTACGTGTAATGACTGAAGAAGCAGCTCAAACGTATACGTTTAAAAATGCTGTTCTTGCAACTGGTTCTACACCAATCGAAATTCCTGGATTCAAATATTCTAAACGTGTTATCAACTCTACAGGTGCATTAAGCTTACCTGAAATTCCTAAGAAACTTGTTGTAATCGGCGGCGGTTACATCGGTATGGAATTAGGAACTGCGTATGCTAACTTCGGTACAGAAGTTACTGTAGTAGAAGCTGGCGACGAAATTTTAGCTGGTTTCGAAAAAGCAATGAGCACAGTTGTAAAACGTGCGCTTCAGAAAAAAGGAAACGTAACAATCCATACAAAAGCTATGGCTAAAGGCGTTGAAGAAACTGAAAATGGCGTAACAGTTAGCTTCGAAGTAAAAGGCGAAGTACAAACTGTTGAAGCTGATTATGTATTGGTAACTGTAGGTCGTCGTCCAAATACTCAAGAAATTGGTCTTGAGCAAGTTGGAATTAAAATGACTGATCGCGGTCTAATCGAAATTGATGAGCAATGCCGTACAAGCGTCTCAAATATCTATGCAATTGGTGATATCGTTCCTGGACCACCATTAGCTCACAAAGCTTCTTACGAAGGTAAAGTAGCTGTTGAAGCAATTAGTGGCCATGCAGCAGCAATTGATTACATCGGAATTCCAGCAGTATGCTTCACTGATCCAGAATTAGCATCTGTTGGTTATACGAAAAAGCAAGCAGAAGAAGCTGGAATGACAGTAGCAGTGTCTAAATTCCCATTCGCTGCTAACGGTCGTGCATTATCTTTAAATAGCACAGACGGTTTCGTACAGCTTGTAACTCGTAAAGAAGATGGTCTTCTTGTAGGTGCACAAGTTGCAGGTGCAGGCGCTTCTGATATTATCTCTGAGATTGGTTTAGCTATTGAAGCTGGAATGACAGCTGAAGATATCGCTCAAACAATCCACGCTCACCCAACATTAGGTGAAATTACAATGGAAGCAGCTGAAGTTGCTCTTGGAATGCCAATTCACATTGTAAAATAATATAAGATAAATAAAACAACCGTCTTCTAGTATCTAGGAGGCGGTTGTTTTATTTAGAAGAAATGAGCCTAAATCTAATTTCAGATTTAGGCACTAACACTCTTTTTAATTTCCCCTTTAGTTTTTCAAAATGGCTTTAATAAGTGCTTTGTAATTGTATCATGCCTCTTTTTTACTCAATAAATTGGATAATAATGTAGAATTAAAGAAATTTCATTATAAAAATAAGAGGGACTTAAAGTCCCTCTTATTTCTTATGTGTTTTATCCCGCATTAACGGGCAGTAAGACCCACCTAAAGATTCAGAGAGAAGCGAGGAAGATAGGTGGGTCTTACTGCCCGTAAAAGCCTGATTGGTTTAACTAACCATGAGCAGAAAACGTATTGATGGAAGTTTTGTTTTATTTCAGTTCTGTATATACTGTTAGTTACATATGATAGTTCGTTTAAAAAAGTAAACACACCTTACTTATCCTCGTTTTTAGGATAGTTAAAGTGTGTTTCTTTATATTATGTAATGATTTCTTATGGCGCCCATATATTGTAATAAAATAGGACGTGCGAAAGGAGGCAATGCCATGAGAATAACATTGGTTTCATTCCTCCATTTCATCATATGGAGCGGATTTTCAATTGTATTATTATTATCAGACCGTGATAAGCTGCATTACAAAGTGTTGCTCTTTTTTGTATTTTTTTATTTAGCTTATATTATTGCCAATATTATGTTGCACTCTAGAAAAGAGGCGTTTTTTTTCACTGTTGTAAATAGCGTGCTCTTTTTTATGAGTAAGCTATTATTTTTTACTGGTTAACGTTTATAAAAGTACATTGTTCTTCCATTAAAAAGCTGTAATTCCCCTTCTAATTTTTTTGCTAAAAATCTACAAAATTCATTAGCTTTTCCTTTATCCCCAAATGTTGCAGAAGGCGGTAATGTAATTTGCACAAAAGATTGTTCGTTTTCTATACCTATTCCTACATAAATGGAATGGTAGCGTTCATGATTAGACTTTAGATAGAGAGTTGTGTCAGATGTATCAACCATTTCGTATGGAAAGGCAGTACTTGAGTATGTAAAGCCGATTTGTTGGCCTGTTTTGGCTGTAATCGTTTTATAATAATGAAAGAGTTGTTTTACATCGTCTAATGAGATAGATTGCTGTTTTGACTTTGGGACAAGTTTAATGAATGCATCCTGCATAATAAGCCTCCTAATGACATAATATATCACTATTTTAACATTGTTGTAAATTTTTTGACAATTAAAAAGGGATATCTCCTTTTTTGTTTAATATATACAATATGGAAAAACCAAGAAGAAAGGAGAGCGAGAGACGATGTTTGAAAAATTATATGATGAACATGAAAAAGCAAAAGTCCGTTTTCTTGGTTTCATGACAAATGAGACTCGGTATGATTTTGGTGTAGTGTATACGACTATGTTTTTTGGTAAACCGCTTGTCGTTTGTATGCAAACTGGTCGAGCAACTCTCCTTGGACAGGATGATATTGAGGATGTGCAACATTTACAAGCTGTCTTTAAATTAAAAACGAGTGAAGAAGCAGCAGATCTTGCAGAGTTTTTTAAGTTTCTGCTACCACCTACATCCGTGCATGCTGAATATGAGGAATAATTGTTAAAAAGCAGTCGTAATTATAAAATATACGGCTGCTTTTTAATTATAAATGTTTCATACTAATAAAATTAAAAAATAATTAATGTGTCATACTTAAAAACTATTGACGAAAAAAGTATAACATATTAAAATAAAGACAGAAAGTTAAGCGGTTACAAAAAGGTCTTGGGGATTACAATAATAGGGGGAAATTTAAAATGGGAACTATCGTATGTCAAGTTTGTGAGAGCACAATTGCACATTTTGAGGATGAAAAAGTAACGGTATTATACGGAAAATGTAGCTCTAAATGCGATTGTGAGCATAAAGAGCATACTAAAGCCCAATAAATAAGGAAGCGCCTGCATATGCAGGCGTTTTTTAGTGAATTGAAGTTGTATGACCAACTGTTGCAATAATGGCATCATCTCGAATTGGAATGAGTTCAAGTTGTGTTTGTATTTTCTTCTCAGAAGCAAATCGACTCATCATACGGCTATCTATACGTGTTAGAGAGTCTGTTAAGTATGCTGATAAAAAAGCGAAAGGAATACGTCGTTGATTGAGCAAATCTATAATTTGATTTTCTGTTTTTACACCGACTCCATGCCCATAAAAAAAGAAATTTCCTAAGTAAATTGCATTCTCTCCTTGCCATTCAATTGTTGCCGGATTTACTTGTGGGTTTTTAAAATAAACAAGGTCACCAGGAACGATTTCTCCTCCGGTTTTTGTAATTAGTTTCAAATCCTTATCATAGTCCCATGTATATAAAAGCAAGTTTGCAAATAAGCGATTAAACGTTTCTTCATCGTATAGAGCTAATAGTGACTTATAGAAGATAATAATCATCGCAGTTGCACATTCTGTTCCGTATTTTTTACCATTTACAAAAATATCACGAATCGCGAAAGAGGGTAACATATTAGGGCGAAGTTGAAAGCCTCCTAAATGAGTGCGTTCCCAAAATTCAGGATTACAGTAAGATTGCCCAAATGTACGGAATTGTAATCCGCTCTGAAACAACTCTAAAGCGGAAGTAATAATATGAACACGTATATTTATATCAAAATTTAACTCTTGTAATGATTGAAAATTATATACTTCTTGATTTCCTGTCATGATTTCTAAAATTTGTTGTTTTTCCGAAAAGAAGGGGTCGTTTTCATTCTTTATATATGGATGTACAATGGAACGGCCAATTACAATCATAAGATCCCACCTATATATTTACATTCATTTTATTTGGAATTAACGGATAGTGAGATTTTATCCCAAAAATTAAGAAGAAATAAAGAAGAGTGCTACTGAGACGTGTCTAATCCCTCAAACTACCACTGATGAAAGTTTTGAGAAATTCAAGAGGAAAACCTAAGATCCCGATTGGTTCAACTAATCATCAGTAAAAAACAAACTAATGGAAGTTTCACCTTATATCGTATGAATAGGCGAGTAAAGGGTGCATAAGAAAAATACTGTGAAAATAAAGAGGTATATAATTGTAAAGAAAAAATCCCACTTCAAAGATATGAAGTGGGAAGGGCGTTATTCGCTAATTGGCTTATATTCTTTAATGACACGCAATGTTTGTAATGTCATATCTTCAGGTCCTTGCACTGGTAATCCTGCTGCTAAATTTTTTTGAATATAGTCTAAGTTTTCTTGTGTAATAATTTCACCAGGTGTAAAAATTGGAATGCCTGGTGGATAGACCATAACGAAATCTGCTATAATGCGGCCGGCCGCTTCTGCAAAAGGAACAACTTCTGTTTCAGAATAAAAGGCATCACGCGGAGATAGCGCAAGTACAGGAATTGCTGGAATTTCGACTTGTACTTGTACGCCTTTTTCTGCCATATGTTTAAATGTAGTTGACAAATCGTGTAGAGCGTGTACCAATAGATTTGTTTCTTCTTCTGTATCTCCAAGTGTAACAAGGCACAAGATATTATATAAATCAGAAAGCTCTACCTCTATATTATACTGCTCTCTTAACCATAGCTCGGCATCGTGTCCTGTAATTCCTAATTCTTTTACAGAAATGATGAGTTTTGTTGGATCATAATTAAAAGTTGCATCTGTTCCTAGTAATTCTTTACCAGGGCAATATAGATGTTCAATATCATTTACTTGTTTTCGAACTGTTTCTGCTAATTGAATTGTTTTCGTAATAATCTCTCGTCCTTCTGTTGCAAGACGTTTTCTTGCGACATCCAGCGAAGCTAGTAAAATGTAAGACGTTGAAGTTGTTGTAAGCATACTAATAATAGATTGAACATGCTTCACATTTACAAGCCCCTCTTTTACATTCAAAATGGAGCTTTGTGTTAATGAGCCGCCTAATTTATGAACACTTGTTGCGGCCATATCGGCACCAGCTTGCATTGCTGACATCGGTAGTTCATCATGAAAATGAATATGAACACCATGAGCTTCGTCCACTAAAACAGGTATATTATAGGAATGAACTAAGTCGACAATTTGTTGCAGGTCTGCTGCAAAACCAAAATATGTTGGATTAATGACAAGTAATCCTTTTGCATCAGGATGTTCTTCAAGTGCTTTTTTTACAGAAGGAATAGTAATTCCATGTGAAATTCCTAATGTTGGATCAATTTCTGGATGAATAAAAATCGGCTTTGCACCTGAAAAAATAATCGCTGACATAACAGATTTATGAACGTTACGTGGTACAAGAATTTTATCCCCAGGACCACAAACACTCATCACCATTGTCATAATTGCTCCACTTGTTCCTTGTACAGAAAAAAATGTATGATCAGCACCGAATGCTTTTGCTGCTAAATCTTGCGCTTGTTTAATCATACCTTTTGGGTGATGTAAATCATCGAGCGGTGCAATATTAATTAAATCAATTGATAATGCATTATGCCCAATAAATTCGCGGAATTCAGGATCCATTCCTTGACCTTTTTTATGGCCTGGGATATGGAATTGGATTGGATTGCGCTTGCTGTGCTCTATTAAAGCAGTAAACAATGGTGTTTCGTATTGGGACAACTTATACACCCCTTCTTCATTATTATTAATATTTATTAGTTTTGTTTTATGTTTATCCTGTTTCACTAAACAATAGTAGAGAGAAGGTCTACGCTACTAATTGAATGATCACTTTATGTTCTACAAACCAAAAGCATTATATCACCTATATTGGAAGATGTATAGAAAAATAATAATGGTAATTATCATTTTTTTTTACGCAGGAAGGTCAATGCGTAAAAAATAAGAAATAGTGTATAATGCAAAGAGTGGGACAAGTAAGATCGAAATGGAATAAATGAGGTGTTATCATGGAATATCAATATCCAATTGATTATGATTGGTCAACGGAAGAAATGGTTGCAGTAATTAAATTTTATGAAGCAATTGAGCAAGCTTATGAGAAAGGGTTGAAGAGAGAAAATCTTATGAGTTTGTATCGCCATTTTAAAGAGATTGTACCAGGGAAAGCAGAAGAAAAGAAAATCGACAAAGAATTTCAAGAAGTGAGTGGTTATTCCATTTATCGAACAATTCAAAAGGCGAAAAATTTAGAAGAAGAAGATATCGTGAAAATGTAAAAAAATTTTGAAAAATAGAACATGAAGTGTTATAATGGGATAACAACAAAAAACGGACAATACATGTATTGTCCGTTTTGCTTTATCGATTACAAATTTTATATAAAGGAAGGAGTGAGTGTAACGTCGCTTCGATTTTTTTGATAAATTGTTCATCAGTAAGATTTGTAAACTCTTCTGGAGACATATGAACTCCTACTAATAACTCTGCTTTTTTTACGGTAGATAGCCGCTCGATCATTTTCTGTAACTCTTCTAATTGAAGGGTATCATGTGATTTTACCTCAGGCTTAGTATGGTCAATGGACCAAACGAAATCATTTGGTATATTTGCTTTTAAATCATTTAAATGTTTTAAAAAGGCATGAGCCGTTTCCATTTTTTGTGGGCACTCATAAATTAAACCAAAGTATATAAAAGCATGTGTACCCCATAATCCAATTTGAAAATGTGGCAACATTTTATATCCGCGTTTATTTGTTGAAAATGCAACCCAAGTATCGTTTGGTGGATTGACTTTACGACGTGCGTGTTTTGCTACATGATAGAAAAAGGATTCACCAGTTTCTTTCGTTAAGAAATGAGCAAATTGTTCGCCGAGAGCCTCTAACTTCGGATGAATATTCATTTTAATTGCAGCCATTCTTTCTTCCAGACCATCCACAGAGAATACTGTAAAATCTTTTTCTTTGAAAATTTTTGATGTCATGGTTGTTCCCCCAACTCCTAGTTTGTTTCTATTCTAGCATAGCTTGTACAATTCATAAAAAAGATGCTTATAAAAAAATTTCAGATAAAAATACAAATTAGTTGCATAGATGATTTATCCCACATAATATAGTATAAAACAAAAAATCAGAAAATTAAGTAAATTTTCCGATTGAGGGCAAACGAATATTGGGAGGAGGCAAACGAATATGAGACAGGTAATTAATGCGTTAAAAAGAACAGATGCGGAGAAGAGAATTCCGGTGTTACGTTTAGAGTTAGATTATGAATTAGCAACTCTATATGATGCGATGATGGAAAATGATGATATGAAAAAAGAAGAATGTATGAAAAAATTAGAAGTGTTAAGACTTGAAATGATTCGGTTAGAAGCGTAATAATAGTGTATGTATAAAAATTTAGTTGGTGCGAACCTTATAAAGGGTTCGTTTTTTCTGTGAACTGTACAGATCGGAGTGTTTAAATATGCAAGAGGTGTGGAAAGAAATTGATGCGTACGCAAAACAATGGATAAAAGAGGCTGGACAGCACCTGGTTTCATCATTGAAGCAATCTCTTATTATCGAAACGAAGTCAAATGCCTCGGATTTAGTAACGAATATGGATCGGGAAATTGAACAGTTTTTTATTGGGAAAATTAAAGATACCTTTCCGGAACATTATATTCTTGGAGAAGAAGGATATGGAGATGAGTTAGCTTCATCAGATGGGATTGTGTGGTTAATTGATCCGATTGATGGTACGATGAATTTTGTTCATCAAAAGCGAAATTTTGCAATTTCAATCGGCATCTATGAGAACGGTATCGGAAAAATTGGTCTCGTATATGATCCAGTTCATGATGAGTTATATCATGCGCAAAAGGGTGCAGGAGCATTTTGTAATGATATAGAAATTCCGTTGTTACAGCCGAGTCAAGTATCCTTAGGAGTTATTGCTGTAAATGCAACGTGGCTTACTGATAATCCTCGTCTTGATATGAGAAAGATGGCACAGCTTGTAAAAGAGGCAAGAGGAACACGTTCGTATGGTTGTGCAGCACTTGAAATGGTATATGTAGCGACAGGAAGATTGGATGCATATGTGACGCCTCGGTTATCTCCATGGGATTTCGGCGGAGGAATGATTATTGTAGAAGAGGTTGGAGGCAAAGTAACGACCTTTAATGGCGATCCACTTCGAATTATTGAGAAGAGCAGCGTTCTCGTTGCAAGACCAGGTGTATATGAAGAGGTATTGCAATATGTACAATAAGAGTATAAAATCCATAGAAAAAACAAAAAAGTAAGAGGCATAGAAAATCGCTTCTTACTTTTTGTTGTTATCGTAGTTTACGCATTTTTCGTTTTGTTATAAATCCGTATCCGATTGTAAAAATCGTACCGATAATGCAAATAATAACACCGATTGGGCTGTTCTCAGCAATCATAATTCCGATACCAATCATAAAAATAACGCCAATGATAGCTGTGAATAAAAAGCGATATTGAATCTGTTCCATATATTTCACCCTCCAATTTCATTGTACTTTCACAAAAGTGAGAATACAACTATATTTTCATCCTTGATTTTATTTTGTTTGCCATTGTATCCCTTCGCTCTTATAATAGAGAAGGATTAAAAAGACACTAGGAGTTGGACATGTTGAAAAAACGAGAAGATTTACGAAATATAGCAATTATCGCCCACGTTGACCATGGTAAAACAACACTTGTTGACCAATTATTACGTCAAGCGGGGACGTTCCGTGCAAATGAGCACGTTGAAGAACGTGCAATGGATTCAAATGATTTAGAAAGAGAACGCGGTATTACTATTTTAGCGAAAAATACAGCGATTCATTATGAAGATAAAAAAATTAACATTTTAGATACACCTGGACACGCTGACTTCGGTGGTGAAGTAGAACGTATCATGAAAATGGTAGATGGTGTTTTACTTGTTGTT
Source organism: Bacillus sp. AFS018417 (assembly GCF_002560985.1). Taxonomy (NCBI): domain Bacteria; kingdom Bacillati; phylum Bacillota; class Bacilli; order Caryophanales; family Bacillaceae; genus Bacillus; species Bacillus sp. AFS018417. The sequence continues at coordinate 80,309 of NZ_NTTM01000003.1, read as the reverse complement.
GATGCATATGAAGGTTGTATGCCACAAACACGATTTGTTTTAAAGAAAGCTCTTGAGCAAAATTTAACTCCAATCGTTGTAGTAAACAAAATTGACCGTGACTTTGCTCGTCCTGATGAAGTAGTTGATGAAGTAATCGATTTATTCATTGAACTTGGTGCAAGTGAAGATCAATTAGAGTTCCCTGTTGTATTTGCTTCAGCAATGAACGGAACAGCGAGCTTAGATTCAAATCCAGCAAACCAAGAAGAGAATATGAAATCATTATTTGATACAATTATTGATCATATTCCAGCACCAATCGATAACAGTGAAGAGCCACTTCAATTCCAAGTAGCACTTCTTGATTATAATGATTATGTAGGTCGTATCGGAGTTGGTCGTGTATTCCGCGGTACAATGAAAGTAGGACAACAAGTTGCATTAATGAAGGTTGATGGAAGTGTAAAACAATTCCGTGTAACAAAATTATTTGGTTACATGGGATTAAAACGTCAAGAAATTGAAGAAGCAAAAGCTGGAGACCTAGTAGCTGTTTCTGGTATGGAAGACATTAACGTTGGTGAAACGGTATGTCCAGTTGAACATCAAGAGGCATTGCCGTTATTACGTATTGATGAGCCGACACTACAAATGACATTCCTTGTAAATAACAGCCCATTTGCAGGTCGTGAAGGTAAATATATTACATCTCGTAAAATTGAAGAGCGTCTTCGTTCACAATTAGAAACAGATGTGAGTTTACGTGTAGATAATACAGAATCTCCTGATGCATGGATTGTATCTGGACGTGGAGAGTTACACTTATCTATCTTAATTGAAAACATGCGTCGTGAAGGTTATGAACTTCAAGTATCTAAGCCTGAAGTAATTATTAAAGAGGTTGATGGCGTAAGATGTGAGCCTGTAGAGCGCGTACAAATCGATGTGCCTGAAGAATACACTGGTTCTATTATGGAATCAATGGGTGCACGTAAAGGTGAAATGTTAGACATGGTGAATAACGGAAACGGTCAAGTTCGCCTTACTTTCATGGTTCCAGCACGTGGTTTAATTGGTTACACGACAGAATTCCTAACATTAACTCGTGGTTATGGTATTTTAAACCATACATTCGATTGCTACCAACCAGTACATGCTGGACAAGTTGGTGGACGTCGCCAAGGTGTTCTTGTTTCACTTGAAACAGGAAAAGCATCACAATACGGTATTATGCAAGTTGAAGATCGCGGTGTAATCTTTGTTGAACCAGGTACAGAAGTATATGCTGGTATGATTGTTGGAGAACATACACGTGAGAATGATTTAACAGTTAACGTTGTAAAAATGAAACAACAAACTAACATTCGTTCTGCGACGAAAGATCAAACTTCAACAATGAAAAAACCACGCTTAATGACTTTAGAAGAATCATTAGAGTACTTAAACGATGATGAGTTCTGTGAAGTAACTCCAGAATCAATTCGTCTTCGTAAAAAGATTCTTGATAAGAGTGAGCGCGAAAGAGCTGCTAAGAAAAAGAAATCTGTAGAAGCTTAAGTAATATAGAGCTGCCTTTTGATAAAAGGCAGCTTTTTTATTGTGATTATTTTTTGAAAATTCTCTTTTTGTTGTGGACAGTACTTTTTTTGCAGGGTACTCTTATAGTAGGTAAATTGGAAATGAAATAGAATGAGTTGTTATTCATCTGCGTGAGTAAGGGGGAAAGTGTAGTGCTTGAAAAAATGTCATTTTTTGCGAAGTTGTACAATGTAGATGTCAATCCAGAAGTGGGGATGTGGTTGCTTTACGGTACCATTATTATATTTAGCATTATTGTTTATAATTTAGGGTTTGCTAGAAAATTACCTTTATTAAAGAATGTAGTAATTTATACTGTATTAATACTTGGTTGTACTATTTTAACGTTTTTTGCTATCTTTCTACCAATAGGAGAGGGACTTGTTGTAGCGATTATTATACTTGGTATATATAAATTGCGTTTGCGTCAAGCGAAACATCAAAAAGCAAGCTAAAGGGGTAATGAAGATGCGTTCTGTGCAAGATGCAATATATAATTGGTTAACGATTAAAATTGTTGCAGAAGCTCGTCCGTATGATGAGGCTGCGCAAGAAACATATATGTTCTTTCATAATATGTTACATGAAGATCATCAGTTGAAACATATTATGGTAGAAAAAAAAGAAGATATGTATTTTGTTACATATGAAAAAGAAGGGGAAAAGAAATCAACTAGGTTTCCGCTTGAACTGATCGATTGTTTTCTAGATCAGATGAACCGTGAGCCAGAAAAATATAAATAAGCTCTTATCGTATTTGATAAGGGCTTATTTGTATGTTGCACATAGTATTGCATCATATAGGAGATGGACGTCGGTCTACTATAGAGTGATGTTTGTTTTATCTCGCTATTTCAGGATAGCAAGGGCCCGGTTGGTGATGGAAGTTTCACTTTATTGCTACCATTGTTCAAGAGGAACAGAGAAAGATGGTAAGGGGAAAATCTATTTTGGAAAACGAATGGCCCTAACGATAGGAATAAAGTCTATAATAAATACCAGTATTACATTATGTGCACAATTGTTTTTAACAAAATTTCCATGGTTATTCCACTTGTAAATTCAGCATATACTTCTTGTAATAGATTACCATTCATCTTCTACTGTTTTATCACGATACAATCTAAAATGCCCTGTTGCTTTTCGTTCTAAAGTACGTTCTGTAATCCGATCTGTACATTGTTTGCACATATATGTATGAATAGGACGGTTACGAAGCCGTTTCGCCACTGGATTTTCGTCATTTAAATCTTCTTTTTTATCGCAAAGAATACATTTGACTCTCATTTCTTCACCTCAGCACAAGTTCTATCGTACTTTAGTATATCATGGGTGCTAGATATTTTTGAACTATAGAAGAAAAAATAAATATTTTCGCAATTCGAAAAATAAGTTATTATATAAAGTGAAACAACTATCAGCGAGGAGCTTGAATTTTTGCTGATGGCTAGTTGAACCCTACGGGCAGAGTCTTACCTTCTTGGTTTCTTACATTCTTATAATGAGAGTCTTATTGCCTGTTAGAGCAGAATCAGTATGGATGATTATGGAGGTGGAAACATGGCAAACATAGTAGAACCAACATTAACAGCTATCTTAGTGCAAGCGTTGCGTGAAGAACGTATTGTCACAATTGCAACGACTGATTTTGAAAAAGATGTTCCAAATGTAAATGCAATTTCATGGGTATATGCAATGGATGAAAAATCTATCCGTTTTGCAGTGGATCAACGCTCGCGTATTGTAGAGAATTTACGCCATCGTGCAGGACTTGTTCTTACTGTTATGGCGAATGAATCTGTATATTCTATTAGTGGTGAAGCGATTATAAAATCAGAGCGGATGGAAGGTGTTCCGCTTAAATTAACTTTAATTGAAGTTTCTGTGCAAGAGGTGCGTGACGTAATGTTTTACGGTGCTAAGCTTGCTATTGAACCAAAATATGAAAAAACATACGATCTTCGTGCTGCGGCAAAGTTAGATAACCAAGTTTTATCGGCGATGAAGGATGTGTGAAAAAAAGGATGGGCAGCAAAGAAAGTTGTTCATCCTTTTTCTGTATCCCGTTACTTGCGGGTGATAACCCTCTTGCTTTAAGATTCTGAGAAAACCAAGAAGGTAGGTGAGGGAACTGCTGGCATACATCCGACTTGTTCAATTAACTATAAGTGGAGGGTGAAAAAATCAACTTATGGAAGTTTCACTTTATATTTCAAGTGATTTCTATTCTATCTCGTTTATACCGTACATATAATTATAACAATGGTTCGTCCATAATATGGATGAAACCCTTGTTCTACAAATTTCATGGTGGAGTCAGGGGGTAACAGGTTGAATAAAATTTATGTGCTAGATACAAATGTACTTTTGCAGGATCCGTTATCTATTTTTTCTTTTGAAAATAATGATGTAGTCATTCCGGCTGTTGTGCTAGAAGAAGTAGATTCAAAGAAACGTTATATGGATGAAGTTGGAAGGAACGCACGCTACGTATCAAAACTAATAGATAAATTTCGTGAACTTGGAAAACTGCATGAAAGTATTCCTCTCGAGAATGGAGGGACGTTTCGGATTGAGCTAAATCATCGTTCATTTGTTCAATTACAAGATATTTTCGTAGAAAAAACAAATGATAATCGTATTTTAGCTGTTGCCAAAAATTTATCAGTAGAAGAGCAAGAAAAAGAAGATGGAAAATCTGTCATCCTTGTAAGTAAAGATGTACTTGTAAGAGTAAAAGCTGATGCTCTAGATTTACAAGCTGAAGATTATTTGAGTGACCGTGTTACGGAAGTAGAAAACATATATACGGGCTTTTTAGAGTATTACATACAAAAAGAGATTTTAAACCGTTTTTATGAAAAAGGAGAGCTGCCTCTTTCTGAAATTGCAAATCATCCGTTTTATCCAAATCAATTTATTGTGATGAAGGATGCTTTAGGGGGGTCAAGCTCAGCTCTCGGTATTGTTGATCATTCAGGAAAAAAAATAAAAAAGATTATTTTTCCGAATGAGCAAATTTGGGGGATTCGTCCTCGAAATGTACAGCAAATTATGGGGATGGAATTATTACTACGTGAAGATATTCCTCTTGTTACATTAACTGGAAAAGCAGGGACTGGGAAGACATTATTAGCATTAGCTGCAGGGCTTATGCAAACAGAAGATTTGGGAATGTATAAAAAGCTACTTGTAGCAAGACCGATTGTTCCAGTTGGAAAAGATATTGGGTATTTACCAGGAGAGAAAGCAGAGAAGTTAAGGCCTTGGATGCAACCTATTCATGATAATTTAGAATATTTATTCAATACAAAAAAACCTGGAGAATTAGATGCAATTTTAGCGGGAATGGGTTCTATTGAAGTGGAAGCTTTAACGTATATTCGTGGACGGAGTATCCCAGAGCAGTTTATTATTATAGATGAAGCGCAAAATTTAACAAAACATGAAGTGAAGACAATTTTAACGCGTGTTGGAGAGAGAAGTAAAATTGTTTTAATGGGAGATCCGCAACAAATTGACCATCCGTATTTAGATGAATATAATAATGGCTTAACATATGTTGTAGAAAAGTTTAAAGAACAAAAAATTAGTGGGCATGTGAAATTTGTGAAAGGTGAGCGCTCTAATTTAGCGCAACTAGCAGCGGATTTATTGTAGGAGAGAGTGGTGAAAAGCCACTCTTATTTGTTTATCCCGCTATTCTCGGAAGAGGTCCTGAGAATAGCGGGATAACGGCCCGTAAAAGTCCAATTGGTGAGGAGGGCCCTACTGATGGAAGTTTCACTTTACACGATGGTAAACTTTCGAATATATCGAATTGGATCATTGATATTAGAGCTATCTCCGAAATAAAGATGAACAGGACCATCTTCTTTTAGTGGCTTTCCGTTTTTAGAAAAGCCGAGAATAGCATCCTTTGCTTTTTGTAATGAAATAGTTGTGATGCCGGTTTCTGTATGAATTTCTACATGAGTTGCATCGCTGGAAATTTCGGAATTTTGTAAAAAGGGAGCGAGCGGTATACCAAATGTCCCTGTAATGATTTTCTCTTTTTCAAATTTTGCAATGCTTTTATTGACAGGCGGGAAAATAGCTCCTTCTCTAATTTCACGATCCCAATGTTTAGATGCTTGTTTCGTATAGTGTTCTAATTCATTTGTTGTTTCTTTTGGATTTGTAAAGTATGTTGTTAAGTCAACTTTTCGATCATCAAAAATCCAGACACTTGGATCAATTGTAATTGGAAAGCGTACATTTCCGTTAATAAATAAAATTTCACTCATTATTGTTCCCCCATTTGTCTTATACTCCCACTTTTCAGTATAATAGGACTAGGGACAATTGTCACAGGAAATGTTTCTATTGCAATTTATGAAAACTATCGCTAATATTAATAGATAGGATAGGAGAGTAGGACGGAAACGGAGGGAACCAATTTGACGTCTGAGACAGTAACAAATCATCAGGAAAAGGCACTTGCCCTTCTACAAGCTGATGCAGAGAAAATTCTAAGACTTATTAAGGTGCAAATGGATAACCTTACGATGCCGCAATGTCCATTATACGAAGAGGTGCTCGACACACAAATGTTTGGCTTATCCCGTGAAGTTGATTTTGCGGTTCGTCTTGGTCTCATTGCGGAAGAGCAAGGTAGGGAAATATTAGGAGAATTAGAACGAGAGCTATCGGCACTGCATGAAGCTTCTACAAACAAACAATAATAGCTGGTTCAAATAAGGAGCTCAAACTGAATCAGTTTGAGCTTTTTTGTGCAAAAAAATGATTTTCCTGAAAAGCAGGAAGAACACAAATACATATGGAATACAACTGTTAAAAAAGAAAAGAGAAAGAGGATTTTGAATGAAAAGAGTCTGGAAGTCCATAGATTATTCTTTAGTGCTTCCTCTTGTTATCGTATGCGTGCTCGGAGTCATTATGGTGTATAGTGCCAGTTCTATCGTTGCGATTACAAAGTATTATCCGAAATATGGATGGACGAGCGATCACTTTTTTCGATCGCAGTTAAAAGCAATGTTAGTTGGGACAATCGGGTTGATTGTTATCATGTTTATTCCTTTTCAAGTATGGAGGAAGCGCATGGTTACCGTTTTAATTGTTGTTGGTAGCATCGGTATGCTGCTAATAGTATTAAAATGGGGAACGGTTGTAAACAATGCAAAATCATGGGTATTTGGGATGCAGCCTTCAGAGTTTATCAAAGTAGGAATTATCATTGTATTAGCGCGTTTCTATGCAAAAAAGCAAACGACAGATGGACCAATTTGGCACGGTGCTGGTCGAGTAGTTGCTTTTTTAGCAATTACAATTTATTTAATTTTGAAACAGCCTGACTTAGGAACAACATTATTAATTCTTTCAACGATTGGAATCATGACGTTCTGTTCGGGCATACCGTTTCAACTTTGGATGAAACGAATTGCCCTTACATCTATTATATGGATTCCCTTGGGATATTTCATAGGGAAAAATGTTTTAACAGATGTTCAAATCGCACGTTTCACCACATTTTGGAATCCATTTGCGGATCCGCAGGGAAAAGGATTTCAATTAATTAATTCGTTTGTTGCAATCGCTTCTGGTGGTATAAGTGGTAGAGGGTTAGGAAATAGTATCCAAAAGTATGGGTATTTACCAGAGCCACATACAGACTTTATTATGGCAATTGTATCTGAGGAATTAGGTTTCGTTGGAGTAGCGATTATTTTAATATGTTTACTAGTCATAGTCGTCCGTGCTTTTCGAGTTGCACAAAAATGTCAAGATCCTTTTGGGAGTCTACTTGCAATCGGAATAGGTAGTATGATTGGTGTGCAAGCAATTGTAAACTTAGGCGGAGTTACTGGATTTTTGCCGCTTACTGGTGTGCCTTTACCATTTGTTAGCTATGGTGGTACTTCTTTAGTAGCAAACTTACTAGCTATGGGGATTTTATTAAATGTAGCTAGCTCTGTAAAACAGAGAGAAAAAAGAGAACAACAAGGGCGGGAGCAACAGCAACAGCCTAAACAAGAGAGACACCTCGTTGTTGTAAAATAAAGAAGCTTTGTACAAGTGTACAAAGCTTCTTTTTGTGCATAATTTTAGAAAAAAGGACCTATTTTTCTGTTTTTGATTAAAAAGTATATCACATTTAATTAAATGTGTTTTACAAAAAGCTTGGTTGCGTATTGAAATTTATGCTATACTAATTTTGTGAGACAAATTGGACAGAAAGCTTATCATTTGTCTAAAAATAAGGTATGATGAATAAAAATAAAGTGCAACTTTCGGATAGTGAATACCACTGCTAGAAGTAAGGTACTTATTCCTGCTAAAGCAGGGCAAATTTATGTTGTTATGAATGATAGAAAAATAGAGGGGGAAAATCATGAAAAAGCTGCAACGTATTCAAAAAGTATTAGTAGCTAACCGCGGTGAAATTGCGATTCGTGTGTTTCGAGCTTGTACAGAATTAGGACTACGCACAGTTGCGATTTACTCGAAAGAAGATAGCGGTTCATATCATCGATATAAAGCAGATGAAGCGTATTTGGTAGGAGAGGGTAAAAAGCCAATCGATGCATATCTTGATATTGAAGGTATTATTGAAATCGCAAAACGCAATCATGTTGATGCAATTCACCCAGGATATGGTTTTTTGTCAGAAAATATTGAATTTGCAAAACGTTGTGAAGAAGAAGGTATTATCTTTATTGGTCCAAAGAGTAAACATTTAGATATGTTTGGGGATAAAGTGAAGGCAAGAACACAAGCACAATTAGCCAATATTCCTGTCATTCCTGGTAGTGATGGTCCGATAAGTATAATTGAAGAAATAGAGAGTTTTGCTAAAGCGTATGATTACCCGATTATTATTAAAGCAGCTCTTGGTGGTGGCGGTCGTGGAATGCGTGTCGTACGCAGCGAAGATGAATTAAAAGAAGCATATAACCGTGCGAAATCCGAGGCGAAAGCAGCGTTTGGTAATGATGAAGTATATGTTGAAAAGTTTGTTGAAAACCCAAAGCATATTGAAGTGCAAATATTGGCAGATGAACAAGGTAATGTCGTTCATTTATATGAGAGAGATTGCTCGGTGCAGCGCCGTCATCAAAAAGTTGTAGAAGTAGCACCAAGTGTGTCTCTTTCAGAAGAACTTCGCAATCGTATTTGTGAAGCTGCAGTTCAATTAACGAAAAATGTCAATTATGTGAACGCAGGGACAGTTGAGTTTCTTGTAAAAGAAAACAATTTCTATTTTATTGAAGTAAATCCACGTGTCCAAGTTGAACATACGATTACAGAAATGATTACAGGCATTGATATCGTTCAATCACAAATTTTGATTGCTGATGGCTATGCTTTACATAGCGAAAGAGTAAGTATTCCAAAACAAGAAGATATAATTACACACGGATTTGCGATTCAATCTCGTGTGACAACAGAAGATCCGCTTAATAACTTCATGCCAGATACAGGGAAAATTATGGCATATCGTTCTGGTGGTGGTTTTGGTGTACGTTTAGATACAGGAAACAGCTTCCAAGGTGCAGTTATTACACCGTATTATGACTCATTACTTGTAAAAGTAACAACTTGGGCGTTAACGTTTGAACAAGCAGCAGCTAAAATGGAACGTAATTTAAAGGAATTCCGTATTCGTGGTATTAAAACAAATATTCCGTTTCTAGAAAACGTTGTAAAACATAAGAACTTTTTAACAGGAGAATATGATACATCGTTTATCGATTCTTCACCGGAATTATTTGTATTTCCGAAACGAAAAGACCGCGGTACAAAAATGCTATCATACATTGGCACAGTAACAGTCAACGGATTTCCTGGAGTAGGAAAACAAGAAAAACCGATTTTTGCAGAAGCGCGCGTTCCAAATGTGAAATATACTGAACCGATTCCAACTGGTACGAAGCAAATTTTAGATGAGCGCGGAGCTGATGGATTAGTAAAATGGGTTCAAGAACAAAAACAAGTTTTATTAACGGATACTACATTCCGTGATGCGCATCAGTCATTATTAGCAACACGTATCCGTACACAAGAGTTAGAAAAAATTGCTGAACCAACAGCAAGAATGCTACCGAATTTATTTTCGGCAGAAATGTGGGGCGGAGCAACATTTGATGTCGCGTATCGTTTCTTAAAAGAAGATCCATGGGAACGTTTATTACAATTACGTGAGAGCATGCCAAATGTATTATTCCAAATGCTTCTTCGTGCATCAAATGCAGTAGGATATAAAAACTATCCAGATAACTTAATTCAAAAGTTTGTAGAGTGTTCTGCGCAAGCTGGTATTGATGTATTCCGTATTTTTGATAGTCTAAACTGGGTAGAAGGTATGCGCGTTGCGATTGATGCTGTACGTCAAAACGGTAAAATTGCAGAGGCAACAATGTGTTACACAGGTGATATCCATGATCCAATGCGCAGTAAATATGATTTGAATTACTATAAAAACTTAGCAAAAGAGTTAGAGGCATCAGGTGCTCATATTTTAGGTATTAAAGATATGGCAGGATTATTAAAACCAAATGCAGCATATGATTTAGTTTCCGCATTAAAAGAGACGGTATCGATTCCAGTTCATCTTCATACGCATGATACGAGCGGAAACGGTGTATTAACATATGCGAAAGCAATTGAAGCTGGAGTTGACATTGTAGACGTTGCGGTAAGCTCTATGGCAGGATTAACATCTCAGCCGAGCGCTAATACGTTGTACTATGCATTAGAAGGAAATGAAAGACAACCGAATGTAGATGTGAAATCTTTAGAGAAGCTCTCTCATTATTGGGAAGATGTTCGTAAATATTATTCTTCATTTGAAAGTGGAATGAATGCACCGCATACAGAAGTGTACATGCATGAAATGCCAGGTGGTCAATATAGTAATCTACAGCAACAAGCAAAAGCTGTCGGTTTAGGAGATCGTTTTGATGAAGTGAAAGTGATGTATCGCCGTGTCAACGATATGTTTGGTGATATTGTTAAAGTAACTCCATCGTCAAAAGTAGTGGGTGATATGGCTCTATTTATGGTACAAAATCATTTAACAGAGAAAGATATTTATGAGCGTGGTCACGCATTAGACTTCCCAGGATCAGTTGTAGAAATGTTCTCTGGTGATCTTGGACAACCGTACGGTGGTTTCCCGAAAGAGTTACAAGAAATTATTTTAAAAGGAAAAGAACCTTTAACAGTAAGACCAGGTGAACTGTTAGAACCAATTGATTTTGAAGGGGTAAAAGAAGAGTTATTCCATAAGCTTGGTCGTGAAGTAACGATGTTTGATATTGTAGCGTATGCGTTATATCCGAAAGTATTTATGGACTATCAAAAAGTTGCAGAGCAATATGGAAATATCTCTGTTCTTGATACACCAACATTCTTCTATGGTATGAGGCTTGGTGAGGAGCTTGGTGTGGAAATTGAACGTGGTAAAACATTAATTGTGAAATTAGTTTCGATTGGAGAACCACAATTAGATGGTACACGTGTTGTCTATTTTGAATTTAACGGACAACCTCGTGAAATTGTTGTAAAAGATGAAAGTATCAAAGCAACAGTTTCACAACGAGTGAAGGGGAATCGCGAAAACCCAAATCATATTAATGCAACAATGCCGGGAACTGTAATTAAAGTAGTAGTCAATGAAGGAGATACAGTAAAAAAAGGTGATTCCATGGCAATTACAGAAGCGATGAAAATGGAAACAACTGTACAAGCTCCATTTACTGGTACGGTGAAAAAAGTGTATGTGAAAGATGGAGAGGCAATTCAAACAGGTGATTTGTTGATTGAATTGGAACAATAAAATAAAGTGAAACTTCCGTCAGTGGGGGGTCTTCATCCTCCACTGATGGTTAGTTGAACCAATCGGGCTTTTACGGCCCGTTAATGTGGGATGAAACTGCTATGTGTACGATTTTTTACATATCTTACTCATTTGGCAGTTGTAAAAGATAAAAATAAAAAAGAGCTGCATCAAGCAGCTCTTTTTGCTTTTTGAAAATAATAACTTGTCGCAATAGAAAAGTTATTATATTAGTTTCTTTTGCTGTGTAGTATGATTCATTTCTGTTTTTTGTATGTTTGATTTACTACGTGTTGCTAGCATAACTAAATAGCATAATACAGCAAATAAGCATGATATAAAGAGTGAATGTAGAAGTGACATCGTTAAGCTTGCCCCTGTGAATACAACTAAAATACCAGAGATTGCTTGACACATCACAAGGCCAAATGCTGTGATCCACCCATAATATATAACAGCTTGTTGTTTATATTGCCGGATAGCTATAATCATTGCGTATAAAATCCAAACAAAAATTAATGTAGCGGCAAATCGATGTCCCATTTGTACCCATTCATGAAATTGCGTTGGAAATGGACTGTTTCTGCTGCATAATGGAAAAGTTGGACATGCTAAGCTTGCATGTTCATGACGTACCAATGCCCCTGTATAGACAACAATGTAACTGTAAATTGTTACACCGTAAATATGAAATTTCATCTTCTTATCAATATTAAGTGAGTGGACATCAAACTTTTTATCAATTTCAAAGATGAGGAGTGTCAATAAAATAACAGCAGCAAATGAAATAAGAGAGATACCGAAATGAATTGCTAATACAGCTGGAACTTGTCCCCATACAACTGCAGCTGCTCCCATGAGTGCTTGAGCTACTAAAAATGCGAAAGACAGAATGGCAAGGGTTTTTGTTTCCCGAACATGTCCGTAGTATTTCCAAGCTAAGACACATAGTAGTGTAACAAGAATCCCTGCAGAGCCTGAAGTAAGGCGATGACTCAGCTCAATAATTGTGTGCATTGATAGGTGCGAGGAAAGCAATTCCCCGTTACATAGCGGCCAAGATTTACCACACCCTTGTCCTGAACCAGTCTTAGTAACTAATGCTCCGCCAAGGAGAACACATAATAAATCAAAACTCGTAATGACTGCTAACCATTTTATAAAACGTTGCAATCCTTTTCACCAGCTTTCTATTCTAAAGTTATTGTGCAATATTTTAATGAAATAAATATTATAGAAACAGAAATGCACTACAGTCCTATGATATATAAAATCTTATAAAATAGCAAAGGGGGACAGGAAAGGAGAAGGTAAGATGAAATAATACTAAAATCCAGAAAATAAATTGCTTATTTTAACAAAATTAGGGGATTTTATAAATAAATAAACGGAAATACATGCGGAATTTGACAAAATGGTTTATTATAAAAGGTAATTACGTGCTATTATGAAGTGAGTAGGGAAAAACTTTTTTAATCATAGACACAAAAAGTTCATGTTTTCTTCACAATTTTTTCATGAAATATGTTTTAATATATTCGAGTGAGAAGTGTATATTAATAGCAGAACCATAAAACAACATTTCTACTGTAATAATATTGTTATATAGAAGCTAAAGAGTGTTTTATTTCGAATAAAATGCTCATTGCAGAGTAATTATGATGAAAGTTTTAGAGGGGGTTGAAACGATGAGCCATGCAACAAGTCAATTGCATGAGGAATCAACCGTAACGGATGTGCCGGAAACAAGTCGTGTACAAGATTTGTTAGCGCTTGTAAAAATGGGAATTGTAAATTCAAATACATTAACGGTATTTACTGGTTTTTGGTTGGCTCTACATTTTAATGGATTAAACTTTGTGGATCAGCTGGATAAAATGTTTTTCACAATTGCTGGTTCTGCACTTATTATGGCAGGATCATGTAGTTTGAATAACTACATTGATCGTGATATTGATCATTTAATGGAACGAACAAAAAATCGTCCGACAGTAACTGGAAAAATGAAACCAAATTTTGTATTAACATTTGGTATTGTACTATTATTATTAGGTTTCGTATTCTTGCTTCTTACAACACCGATGGCTGCATTTATTGGTTTTATTGGAGCTTTCACATATGTTGTTCTTTATTCATTATGGACAAAGAGAGCATACACACTTAATACAGTAGTAGGTAGTGTATCAGGAGCAGTTCCACCTTTAATTGGTTGGGCAGCTATTGATCCAAGTTTGAATCATCCTATTGCTTGGATGTTATTCTTAATTATGTTTATTTGGCAAATCCCACACTTCCTCGCTCTTGCGATGAAACGTGTTGAAGAATATCGCAATGCAGGTATTCCAATGCTTCCTGTTGTGTATGGATTTGATATTACAAAACGTCAAATTATGATTTGGACAGTATGCTTATTGCCACTGCCATTTTATATGAGTGCACTTGGAGTAACATTTATGATAATTGCAACATTGCTTAACATCGGTTGGATCGTGTTAGGGTTTTATGGCTACCGTAAGAAAGATGACATCAAATGGTCCGTGCAAATGTTTGTATACTCCTTGAATTACTTAACAATCTTATTTATTTCAATGATTGTTGTAACATTCTTCTAAGACAACGACATAAGGGGATTTCTTTACATTGAGATTTACTTTACTTACTATAAAGTACAATCTAAATAACAAAGAAAGTGGGGGTTGTTTGCATGAAGAAACAGTGGCGATTGCTTTCGCTCGTTTCACTAGTGGCTTTACTGTTAGGGGGATGCGGTAAAGCCTTTCAATCTACTTTGATTCCACAGGGTGAAGTAGCAAAAATGCAATATGATTTATTGTTATTAGCCAGTGCAATCATGGTTGGTGTCGTTCTTGTTGTTACGATTATTTTCTTATATGTAATTGTGCGTTTCCGTCAAAGAAAGGGACAGGAAAACTATATTCCGAAGCAAGTAGAAGGAAATCACAAGCTAGAAATTATATGGACAGTCATTCCGATTTTACTTTTATTGGTATTGGCTGTCCCTACTGTTACATATACGTTTAAACTTGCTGACGTTAGTGCAATGGAGAAAAAGAATATTGATAAAGATACAATCGTTGTTGATGTAACAGCGAATCTTTATTGGTGGGAATTTTCTTACAATAATGAAAAATTAGTAACTTCGCAAGATTTAGTCATCCCTACAGGTAAAAAAGTGTATTTAAATTTAAAGGGTTCTGATATTAAACATTCATTTTGGGTCCCATCTTTAGCGGGGAAAATGGATACGAATCCGGATAATACGAACAAAATGTGGATTAAAGCAGACAAATCGGGCACATATAACGGTTTTTGTGCAGAATTTTGTGGACCATCTCACGCTTTAATGCAGTTTAAAGTTAAAGCTGTTGATGAAAGCGAGTACAAAAAATGGGTTGCTAGTATGAAGGACTTAGATGGCAAGAAAGCTGTTGCTTCTACGCAAGAGCAGGAAGGTAAACAAATCTTTGAAAAGAGTTGCATCGGTTGTCATGCTGTTGGATCAAATGATAGCAGACCGCCTACTGCACGTATTGCACCGAATTTAGCCAACTTCGCAGATCGTGATATGGTTGCAGGTATTGCTGAAAATAATGAGGAAAATGTGAAGAAGTGGTTAAAAGACCCTGAAAGCATGAAACCAGGAAACAAAATGACTGGAAAATACGGTAATCTTACTGACGATCAAGTAGATGCATTAAACGCATACTTAAAAACATTAAAAGTTGAAAAGTAAAGAGAAACTATTTGCGAAGGGGAGGTTGAAAACGTGAGTTCTGTAGCAAAAAAACAGGGAGTGGGCTCTGTAATTTGGGATTATTTAACGACAGTAGACCATAAAAAAATTGCCATTCTCTATTTAATTGCAGGTGGGTTATTTTTTATCATCGGGGGAATAGAAGCATTATTTATTCGGTTTCAGTTAGCGATTCCAAACAATGCTTTTCTCGTTGGGGATATGTACAACCAAGTGTTAACAATGCACGGAACAACAATGATTTTCTTAGCGGCAATGCCACTTGTATTTGCAATGATGAATGCGGCGGTACCACTTCAAATTGGTGCACGAGACGTTGCGTTTCCATTTATTAATGCTCTTGGATTTTGGCTGTTTTTCTTTGGGGGCGTATTTTTAAACTTAAGTTGGTTTTTAGGTGGGGCGCCTGATGCAGGTTGGACATCGTATGCATCGTTATCACTCGCATCAAAGGGACACGGTATCGACTTCTATGTCCTTGGTTTGCAAATTGCGGGTATTGGAACATTAATAGGAGGAATTAACTTCCTTGTTACCATTATTAATATGCGGGCACCTGGAATGACATATATGCGGATGCCGATGTTTACATGGACAACTTTTGTAACATCTGCACTTATATTATTTGCATTCCCACCACTTACAGTAGGCCTAGCCCTGTTAATGTTAGATCGTTTATTTGGCACAAGTTTCTTTAACCCAGCTTTAGGAGGAAATACGATTATATGGGAGCATTTATTCTGGATCTTCGGTCACCCAGAAGTATATATTCTTATACTCCCTGTTTTCGGAATATTCTCAGAAATCTTCGCGACATTCTCTAAAAAACGTTTATTCGGATACTCATCTATGGTATTTGCAACGGTATTAATTGGATTTTTAGGATTTATGGTATGGGCACATCATATGTTTACAGTAGGTCTTGGTCCAGTAGCAAATGCGATCTTTTCTGTAGCTACAATGGCAATTGCTGTTCCAACAGGTATTAAAATTTTTAACTGGCTCTTTACGATGTGGGGTGGAAGCATTCGCTTTACAACACCAATGATGTGGGCTCTTGGTTTTATTCCATCATTCGTTATGGGTGGGGTGACAGGGGTTATGCTTGCATCAGCTCCTGCTGATTATCAATTTCACGATAATTACTTCGTTGTAGCTCACTTCCATTACGTAATTGTTGGTGGGGTTGTGTTCGGATTATTTGCAGGTGCTCATTATTTTTGGCCGCTTATGTTTAATAAACTCCTAGATGAGACGCTTGGTAAAATTACATTTTGGTTGTTCTTTATTGGCTTTCATTTAACGTTCTTTATTCAGCACTTCCTTGGTTTAATGGGTATGCCGCGTCGCTATTTTACGTATTTGCCAGGACAAGGATTAGAAGTTGGGAACTTAATTAGTACGGTAGGGGCAGTATTTATGGCTCTCGGAACAATCGTACTGTTAGCTAATGTTGTAAAAACATCCTTTTCTAAAAAACAAGCTGGTCGCGATCCTTGGGATGGTCGTACATTAGAATGGTCAATTCCAGCGCCGACACCTGAGTATAATTTTAAGCAATTACCGTTTGTACGTGGATTAGATCCATTCTGGATTGAAAAACGTGAAGGGAAAAACGAAATGACGCCAGCAGAACCGGTTGGGGATATTCACATGCCAAACGGATCTTTCCTACCATTTGTCATTTCCTTAGGTTTATTTACTGCAGCATTTGGAGCGATGTATATGCACGCGGGGAAAGAGAAAATGTGGCTAGTAGTAGCGATTATTGGTCTTATTATTACATTTGGAGCAATGCTCTTACGATCTGTAATTGATGATCATGGATACCATATTCATAAAGAAGATTTAGAAGATAAAGGGGGCAAGGCGTAATGCATGCAGAGGAAAAATTAACAAATGAAACCTTTCCAGCAGAGCCTGAAAAAGCAACCCTTGAAGGAAAGAATAAATTTATTGGATTTTGGTTGTTTCTAGGAGGCGAGACAGTACTATTTGCGTCCTTGTTCGGAACATATTTAGCACTGAAAAATTCAACAAATGGTGGACCGTCATCACAAGAAATGTTTCAAATGCCGCTTGTGTTCATTATGACAATGCTTCTTTTAACGAGTAGTTTAACAAGTGTTTATGCAATATATCATATGAAGAATTTTAACTTTAAGCAAATGCAGCTTTGGCTTATTATCACTGTATTGCTTGGGGTTGGATTTTTAGGCTTTGAGATTTATGAATTTAATCATTACGTTCATGAGTTTAAACATACGATGAGAAGTAGTGCATTCGGTTCTGCATTTTATGCGTTAGTTGGTACGCACGGGTTACACGTACTATTTGGACTACTTTGGATTTTAACTTTAGTAATCCGTAATGCGAAGCGTGGCTTAAATTTATACAATGCTCCAAAGTTTTACGTTGCATCAATTTATTGGCACTTTATCGACGTAGTTTGGGTGTTTATTTTCACTGTAGTATATTTGATGGGAATGGTGGGATAAACAATGGCAATAAAACAAACAAATATAAATAATCCTAAAGTTGATCTTGCATATCGCAGAAAAAAAAGTGCGGAAGAAATGAAGCATCAAGTCATTACTTTTGGATTAATGATTTTTTTGACAGTCATTGCATTTGTAGCAGTCGCATATCCAAAAACATTTAGTCCGCTTTTTTCCGTACCACTTATTTTATTGTTAGCTGCTGTACAAGTTATTTTTCAATTGTATTATTTTATGCATATGAGTCATAAAGGGCATGAAGCCCCATCGATGTTTTTGTATTCAGGTTTACTAGTTGGGTTAATAACGATTTTAACTTTTACGACACTTATTTGGCTTTAAAAAGAAAGGGGATTGAATGTTTCATCAATCCCCTTTTACTTATCCCGCTATTCGCGGGCAGTAAGACCCCCACCTCAAGATTCAGAGAGAAGCGAGGAAGGTAGGTGGGGGATAACTGCCCGTAAAAGCTCGATTGGTTCAACTAACCATCAGTGGGAGATGAAAAAGCTCTCCACTGATGGAAGTTTCACTTTATAAAAGGGAGGGTGTAAAAAAGTGAGCAACTTATGGATATTTGGTTTTGAAGCACTGTGGAGCCCAATCTTTTTTCTTTTTATGTTAGCTGTTGTGATTGGTTATCTTTTAATTATTGGAAAGTATCGATATCGCTTCCCAAATGGCGAAGAAGTAAGTAAACGGAAAATCTTTTATTTTATAAGTGGTATGTTACTTTTGTATTTTGTTAAAGGAGGGCCAATTGATTTGCTTGGACATATTGTGTTTAGTGCACATATGTTTGAAATGGCAATCATGTATATGGCTGTACCTCCACTGTTATTACTTGGATTACCGAATTGGTTGTTTCAATACATAACATCATTTCGATTCATTCGTATGATGTTACATATATGGGCAAATCCTATTGTAGCTTTACTTGTTTTTAACGGACTATTTTCTATGTATCACTTGCCGGTTGTGTTCGATACAGTAAAGCAAAGCCAAATTGGACATCCAGTTGTTCTTGCTGTATTATTTTTTGCGGCTATGATGCTGTGGTGGCCCATATTTAATCCATTACCAGAATATCAAACACTAAGTGATATTAAAAAAATCGGTTACATGTTTGCTAATGGTATGTTATTAACGCCAGCCTGTGCACTTATTATTTTTGCAAATGTGCCATTGTTTGCGACCTATACAGATCCAAGTGCATGGATGAAGGCAATGGAACTTTGTGTACCAGCTGGAACGTTATCTAACTTAAATATTACAGGTCCTGATTTCTTACATTGGCTTCCTGTTCTAGAGGATCAGAAAACAGGAGGCATTATAATGAAGATTGTACAAGAAATTGTGTACGGAACAGTGATTGGGTATGTTTTCTTCTCATGGGCGCGTAAAGAACGAAAAAAGGATGCAGAACAGATTCAAGCATTACCCCCGTATTTGCAGTCAAAATAAAGTAAACTTTCATAAGTGGGGATTCTTCATCCCCACACTTATGGAAAGCTCTCACCAATCGAACGCATGCTAGTAGTTATTCATGACCTGTCTTCTTTGATTTCCTTGAGTCTTGAGGTGGGAGCTTCCTGTCTACGAATAGTGAGATAAATTTACAAAATAAAAAGAAGGTGTATTGTTATGTACATCTTCTTTTTGTTGTAACTGGTAGTAAGCCTTCTTTCAAGGGGGAACCTCGCTGCTTATGAGAGTATCATGGTTTGGGCAAATCATGAGTGGAGAATGCAGATCACCATTCACGGAAGTTTCATTTTATTATTCTATAATCGCTAAATCTTGCAACTCTTTTTCGATGTTTTGAAGTAATTGTTCACTTTTTTGAAGAACATTTTTTGGGAATTTTTCTTCTTCCCCGTACTCTACACCATGTGGATAATAATGTTTACCGAGAAGAGGTGTCAATAATTTAATTTGGGCATGTCGTCCTCCAACATCTCCTTCTATGGCAAAACCTTGTATACGTAAATAATACACATCTTTCAGCATTTCAAATTTATAGTCGTATGTAACTCTCTCGTAATCCCATTGTCCAGCTAGTACAAAATGATGCTTGTCCATTACCTCAGTTAGAAGTGTGAAGTCGACAACTGTACCTTCAAGTTTCGTATTTGTAAATTGCATGAAATAGCCTCCTTATAATAAACGTAAAATCCCCTTGAATTTATAATAGTACGAATAGTTAAAAAATACAATTCATATGGAGAGAAAAGGTAGAATGTCTACTTTTATGCAAGAAATATGATATAGTGAACATAGTGTGGTACACACAAAATGGAGAAAAAACAGTTTTGTTTGTGTATACCTCAATTTCATGGGTATTCAGGAGGTATATAATTTGAAAATGTTGTTCCGTATTATAGTAATTACTATTCTTATTTTAGCGATTGATTTATACGGGAAATTACTCGTTTCTCAATATATATTACAATCCCCTCATTTAAAATCAGAGCATAAAATTGTGAAAATGAAAAAAGAAAATAAAGGTGTGCCAGAAACAATTTCACAGCTCCTAGGTAGTGACCCTGAAAATTTATTAGCGAATTGGGGCGAACCGGCGCGAATTGAACCATCTGCTTATGGTTATGAATGGTGGGTATATAATCAAGACTTATCGCACTATGTGCAGTTTGGAATTATAGATCATAAAATTGTTACGATTTATGTTGGCGGAGAGAAAGTGAATATTTCACCATTTCATATTGGTGAAAAGTATGAAGATGTTTATAAAAGGAATCCGTTTTCATATGAAATTTCACTTAAAATGGGAAAAAATAGTTATCAATTTGAATTGTCCGATGTTGAAGTAACAGAACAACCACTTGTTTCTATAGAAGGAGGGTGGGCGCAATTATATTTTGACCATTTTACACATAAGCTTGTCGGTGTTCGTTATATGGATGATGAAACATTAATAAAACAAAAGCCATATCAACTTGTTTATTCTGGAGAATTAACGAATCCACAACCATTATCACCAGAGCAAATGAAGCAGGTCGAACAAGGAAATGCACAGCAAATTTTAGATTTGACAAATATAATTCGTAGTCGTTATCACCTTCCATTATTAGTATGGGATCAACAAACGGCGGTAGTAGCATATGAACATAGTAAAGATATGAAAGATAGCAATTATTTTTCGCATGATTCGCCTTCGTTTGGAACATTAGGTGATCGTTTGCAAAAAGGAAATGTATCATTCCAACTAGCAGGAGAAAACATCGCGACGCAGTATAGTGATGGAATTGCGGCAGTGCAAGGGTGGTTAAATAGCGAGGACCATCGAAAGAATTTACTAAACGAACAATTCACTGGTTTAGGAATTGGAGTGTATGATAATTTTTATACACAAAATTTTATTCAAAAGTAAGGTGTATGAATTGCCTAAAAATAGGCGAACCATGCGCCTTTTTTTTCTTACAATATAATAGAAGATACATCTGGTGAGGTGATTGTAATGACAGTGGTAAAAGGAGATTTACATCCTTCTATTCAAAAATTCAAAGAGTTTGTGCGCCAGCATCCAAAGATGGTTCATGATGTTCGAAATGGAAAGAAATCGTGGCAACAATTTTATGAAGAGTGGTATTTACTTGGAGAACAAGATGATGTATGGAATCATTATAAGGTGAATGGAGAGGCAACTTCTTCTTCCGTACAAGAAGATCGCGAAGAAAATTCTGGAGACTTTATGGGACAAATGGTATCGTTTTTTAAAAAGTTAGATGTGGAACAGGTGCAGCAACATTTAGCGAATATGACGACTGCACTTGGAAGCGTGCAGCAAGTTATTCAACAGTTTCAAGGGAACCAGGCAACAAAACAGCAGCGTAATTCTGAAAATAATCCGTTTTTCTTTCAAAAAGATTAGGAGGAAAAGTGATGAGAAAAGAACTCATCGAATTTGTAAGGTCGAATGAAGATTTACAGAAATATATTCGGGAGCAACCGTCTTGGTATCGGAAACTTTCTAGAGATCCAAGCGAAAAAGATGCATTTGAATTGGCGGCCATGCAATATTTTAAAAAGACTATTCCAGACAAGGTAGCTAAGTTTCAAAATCAGTTATCGGTTGCTTCTATAATGATAGATATGTTTCAATATATGAAACAGCAAAACGTTAATTAGTTGGAAGTAAAAATTGTGTCCGTCATGCGAAACTTTTGTTACAATGAAAAAGAATTCTGGAAAAAGGAGTTACAGCATGACGGAAATTTGTTTAGTACGACATGGACAAACTGATTGGAATTTTCAAGAGATTATTCAAGGAAGAGAAGATATTCCTTTGAATGAAATTGGAAAACAACAAGCGGCACAGAGTGCAGAAGCATTACGAGCTGAAACATGGGATGTAATCATTAGTAGTCCCTTAGTGAGAGCACACGAGACGGCACAAGCAATTGCTGATGCGATCGGGATAAATATAATTCAGCATGATGAACGTTTTATGGAACGTAATTTTGGTGCAGCGTCAGGGAAACCAGTTGATGAAGTAAGGCAGCTCATTGCTGATGGGAATGTCGAGGGACTGGAAACAGAGGAAGAAATTGTAGAGCGTTGTTTTTCTGCATTAAAAGATGTTGCTTATCAGTATGATGGGAAACGAATTATTATTGTTGCGCACTCTCATGCAATTAAAGCGATTCTTCATGCGATTGTTCCAAAGGAAATTACGTTTACAACGTCTTTAAAAAATGCGTGTATGAGTTATGTAAAACAATCAAAAGGGAAATGGACCGTATTAAGATACAATATTGCAGAACACATCTCTTTATAATTTGTTTTCAAGATGGGAAGCAAAGTTAGTAGTTCCGTTATAAATGTGATATGATTAGTATTCGGAGGTGTCTCTTATGATACTAGCGACGCTTGAGAGCGTAATGATTCTAGATGAAGCCGAACAATTAGCGAAAGCAGTTGTTTGTTCAGATATAGCTGAGCGTTATCGCGAATGCCATCATGCATTGCAGAAAAATCAAGAAGCACAAACATTAATTAAACAGTTTATAGCTCTGAAGGAACGATACGAAGAAGTACAGCGCTTTGGGAAATATCATCCAGATTTCACTTCAGTTTCTGCGCAAATGCGAGAATTGAAACGGGCAGTAGATTTGCATGAAGCGATAGTTGCTTTTAAAAAAGCAGAAAATGAATTGCAAAAGCTATTAGATGAAGTCAGTACAATGATTGGGATGGAAATCTCGACTTCTATTAAAGTTCCAACAGGGAACCCGTTCTTTGACGCAGGTGGATGTGGAGGCGGTTGTGGTTCTGGTGGTAGCTGTGGGTGCAAAAAAACGGGGTGATTTGCCCCGTTTTTTAGAATATAGAAGAAAATGGATACAAAAAACACCCGCTAGTATCTTTTGATGTTTGAAAAACTGATGAATAATTGTATGTAAAGTTATAAATTTCTGTGTGCTTTTTGTAAAATAGAAAGAATGAAATTATATAAAAGGAGAAAATTATGTTTGGGCAACGACAAAGTATGATTGTCTATCTAAATTCCTTAAAACACGCTAAAATTTTAAGGAAATACGGAAACATTCATTACATATCGAAGCGGTTTAAATATGCCGTTGTGTATTGTGATATGGAGCAACTGGAATATATGATGCAAAAATTAAATAAGCTTCCGTTTGTAAAAAAGGTAGAGCCATCTTATCGCCCATTTTTAAAAACGGAGTTCGAAAATTCTAGACCAGATCGTGCAAAAGAATATGATTATAATAAGATTGATTAAAAACCCACCAAAACTTTGGTGGGTTTTTCTTGTATTATTTGCATGTAGAACCAGTAAGATTTCCTAAATGGAAGTTTCACCTTACCTCGCTTTAACAGTCGGTAAGCTAATTTTTTCTAGGATGTTACATCAAACCGACTGTTAAAGTCCGATTGGTTCAACTAACCATCAGTAAGAAAAGCGTTCCCAGAAGGAAGTTTCACTTTATCCCGCATTAACGGGCAGTAAGCCCCCATCTTAAGATTGAACGAGAATCGCTGTCCAGCTCTAGCGGCTAGAATCGCAGGACGTTTTTCTACAGAAGATAGGTGGTGGATAAACTGCCCGTAAAAGCCCGATTGGTTCAACTAACCTTCTGGGAAAAAAACGTTCCCAGAAGGAAGTTTCACTTTATTGCATTGGCGGAATGAAATGGTTCATTCGTAAAATACCAATGAGATGGTTGAAATATAATTCTTTCTCTGGAAACATTGTCGATGGTTTGACTGTGAAAGAAACGACTTGTTTACCAATTTCTGAAGCGGTATTTTCAAACAAGGCAATGCGTTTGCTTTGTTTATCTTCTTCCACAGGAATTCCTTCTAGACATATGTATAATGGCTGGAAATTGCCTACTGCTGTTGGATGTAGAACAACAGCAAGGGAACAAACAGATTTATTATTTTTTAATGTGTGAAATTGTAACATATGAGATACACGGTGTTGGTTTGCCTTTGCGATTTCTAGTAACTCATATAAATCGGAGTAACCTTCACCTAGCTGAATAAAACGTTGAATCACGACTTTCCCCTCCTTCTTCTTCTTTTACTGTATCATTTCATTTTTGAAATGAAAAGAAGGTAAAGAAAAAACCCTGCCGAAGCAGGGCCCCTCTTACACTAGTATGACTAGCAAGAAGGCAAAGGGAGAGGAGAAACCGGAGGAAGAACTTATGGGGAAACGTAAGTCTTCTCCGCGGTTGGCAACAACATCGAAGGTGATGTTGTTATCCTTATTTATGTCCAAACTATATAAAGATATACATTGTAAAATTAAAATTTCTCTTTTGCTTTTTATTTTTCTTTCGGGTGTTTTATGATAGGATAAAAAAGATGAATATACATAAAGTGAAACTTCTATCAGTGGAAGTCTTACTGTCCGTAAGTAGTAAGTAAGATTGAGCTTACACAAGAATGATTTACATGAACATCTGTTAGAAAGAGATAAAGGTAGTGACAAATTATGAGAGTAGTTTCAGGGAAGTGTAAAGGTCATCCTTTAAAAGCTGTACCAGGTAACACAACGCGTCCAACAACAGACAAGGTGAAAGAAGCCATTTTTAATATTATCGGTCCTTATTTTGACGGTGGTTTAGCTCTTGATTTGTTTGGAGGAAGCGGTGGTCTTGGTATTGAGGCTCTTAGTAGAGGGATAGATAAAGCTATTTTTGTTGATCGTGATGGAAAAGCTATAAAGGTTATCCATCAAAATTTAGAAAGCTGCAGGTTAGAAGCGCAAGCTGAAGTATATAGAAATGATGCAGAACGTGCTGTAAAGGCGCTTATGAAACGTGAGATATCATTCGACCTTGTACTATTAGATCCACCGTATAAAGATCAAAAGATTGTTTCTTTAATTAGTATAATGGATCAACACGGTCTATTGAAAGAAAACGGAATCGTTATGTCAGAGCATGGGGTAGATGTAGAATTACCTGAAACAATTGGAAGACTTGTGAAGGTAAGAGCTGAAAACTATGGTATTACAGCGATTTCGATTTATAAGTATGAAGGTGAGGGGACCGAATGGCAAGCATAGCAATTTCTTCGGGAAGTTTTGATCCGATTACGCTTGGACATTTAGACATTATTAAGAGGGGCGCAAAAGTCTTTAACGAAGTATATGTTGTTGTTTTAAACAATTCATCAAAGAAACCGCTTTTTACAGTAGAAGAGCGTTTAGAATTAATTCGCGAGGCGACAAAAGATATTCCGAATGTAAAGGTTGATTCACACAGTGGCTTATTAGTAGAGTATGCGAGGATGCGTAATGCAAATGCGATTTTACGCGGTTTGCGCGCCGTATCTGATTTTGAATATGAAATGCAAATTACATCCATGAATCGTAAATTAGAAGAGAATGTAGAAACATTTTTTATTATGACAAATAATCAATATTCCTTTTTAAGTTCAAGTATTGTAAAAGAAGTAGCGCGTTATGGTGGTAATGTTGCTGGGCTTGTCCCGCCAATTGTAGAACGTGCTTTAAAAGAGAAATTTCAAACCCCGTTATGATGAACGGGGTTTTTTGCTATTGATAAGACGCAAGAATAGTAACATAACATATAAATATAAACAAAACAGTGTAAAGGTCGGACCATATGTAACTAGTGCGGCCCATCCTTTTGCCAACAGGGTAGATTGCTTAGATAAAAAGACTGGAATATCATATTGGGTAGGTGAAAAAGAATGTAATCTTTCATAAAGTGGTCCCCAAAATATATATGTATAGATTGGAGCAAGGATACTTTGAATAATTCGTGCGATAAAATATGGTTTAAAACGAATGTCGGTTTCTGCTAAAATACTGGCAACTTGAGCTTGAATTGAAAGACCGCTAAATGCTAAAACGAAACTTGTCATCATGGCTTGTTGTAAAATAGAAGTATGCTCTGTTTGACTAATCATTTGGCTCCCGAGTGTCATTTCAAAAAGACCGGATAAAATGGGAAAACTAAAGTAAGGCGAAAGTTGAAATGCAACTAATATTTGTTTCATAATAAGGGCAAGGAAAGTTGTAATATGAAAAACAGTTAGCATTTTATTGAAAACAGAGAATAAAATAATAAACCCGCCAATCATAAGTAATGTTTGAATTGAAGAAGTGATAGCGTCACCGATTAATTTGCCAATGGGTCGTTTTTCTTGTAATCGAGTTTTATGAAGAACGGAAAAGGCGTGTCGTAATGGAATGGGCGTTGAATGTTTCTTCGTTTCTGTTTGTGTGTGTCTATCTTGGTAAAAACGCATGAGTAGTCCAACTGTGAAGTTACTGACATAATGGGCAGCTGCTAAAATTAGTCCTAGTTTTGGATTGTCAAAGAAACCAATCGCTACAGCGCCGAAAATAAATAATGGATTAGAAGAGTTTGTGAAAGACACAAGGCGCTCTGCTTCAATTTGTGTAAGTTGATTTTCTTGGCGTAATCGAGCGCTTAATTTTGCACCTGCAGGAAAACCAGAGGCCATCCCCATTGCCCATACAAATCCTCCGATACCAGGTACACGAAAGAGTGGACGCATAAGGGGTTCTAATAACACACCAATGAACTTTACAATCCCAAGTCCAATTAGAAGTTCTGCAATAATAAAAAAAGGTAGCAGCGAAGGAAAGACAACTTCCCACCATATATTTAAGCCTCGAATAGATGATTGCAGTGCCGCTTGGGGGTGGAGTACGAGAGAAACTGTAAAAAAAGTGACCGATATGGTGAGAAAGCCGGTTTTCCATTTTTCGTACATTTTGTATCCCCCTTTGTCCCAAATGTTCATTTCAGTATACGAGGATACATGGTGAAATTAGACCATAAGTATAAAAAGAGAGTGAAAAAATTTTGAGGGTGAAGAAGATGAGAGAGCCAAAAATTGGATTAGCACTTGGGTCAGGCGGTGCGAAAGGGTTTGCACATGTAGGTGTTATTAAAGTGTTAAGAGAGGCGGGGATACCTATTCATATGATTGCTGGGAGCAGTATGGGGGCACTAATAGGTACGTTTTATGCTGCAGGATGTAACGTGGACCGTTTGTATCGTTTAGCAACAGTATTTAAGCGAAAATACTATTTGGACTTCACTGTACCTAAAATGGGGTTTATTGCTGGCAAACGTGTGAAGGATATGATTAAAATGTTTACATATAATAAAAAATTAGAAGAACTGGATATCCCGACAGCGGTTGTAGCAACTGATATTCTAAATGGTGAAAAGGTTGTCTTTACACAAGGCTCTATTGCAGATGCTGTCAGGGCAAGTATTTCTGTACCCGGCATATTTGTTCCAGAGAAAATAAACGGAAGGTTATTGGTTGATGGGGGAGTAATTGATCGTATTCCAGTATCGGTAGTGAAAAAATTAGGAGCTGATATTGTGATTGCTGTTGATGTATCCCCTATTAAGGTTAATGGAGAAGTTACATCTATTTATGATGTCATTATGCAAAGTATTGAGATTATGCAGCATGAACTTGTAGTAAATAGACAAATTGCATCAGATCTTATGATGCATCCAGCTGTAGAACAATTTAGTTCACGGGCCTTTACGAATATAGAAGATATCATTCGTGTTGGAGAAGAAGAGGCGCAGCAGCATATTCAAACGATTTACACCTTGATTGAACAGTGGAAGGAGAAAAAGGATGTTTAAAAAATTTCGGTATTTATACGCATTACTCATTGGAGTTATAGTTGCAATGTTAATCGTGTTTGTTCCTCTGCCATATTATATTACAAAGCCAGGTATGGCAGAGAAATTAGAGCCGTACGTACAAGTTGAGGGAGGGAATAAAGAGAAGGGCGATTTTATGCTCGTTACAGTTTCAATGGGGCGAGCGAATGTTGTTAACTTTCTTTCTGCTAAATTTAATAAGTATGAAGAAATTTTAAAAAAGGAAGAAATTTTACAAAAAGGTGAAAGTGATGAAGAGTATCAATTACGCCAAGTGTATGCAATGAAAGAATCTCAAGATGCGGCTATTTATAATGCCTATAAACGAGCAAACTATCCTGTTAAGTTTGAAAATCAAGGTGTACTCGTAGCAGGAATTGCAGATGGTATGCCGGCTGCTGAAAAATTAAAACTTGGCGATCGTATTGTTGCTGTTGATGGACAACCATTTCAAACAGCAGAGGAGTTTATTGCGTACATGAAAACAAAAAAACAAAATGATGAAGTAACTATTAAGTATGTACACGAAAAGAATGAGAAAGAAGACAAATTTGTACTAAAACCAATTCCGCAAGATAAAAGTCGTGCTGGCATCGGAGTTTCTATTATTACGGATAAGAAACTTACAGTAAGTCCTAACGTGAAAATTGATGCGCATAAAATTGGAGGGCCTTCTGCTGGGCTTATGTTTACGTTAGAGATTTATAATCAGCTTGTGAAAGAAGATATAACAAAAGGTCACGAAATAGCTGGGACTGGAACAATAAACGAAAAAGGAGAAATCGGTCCAATTGGAGGTATTTCTCAAAAAGTAGTTGCAGCTCATAATGCGGGTGCAGAAGTATTCTTTGCTCCAAATGAGAAGGGAGCAAAGAATTCAAATTATAAAGAAGCGGTGAAAACAGCTAAAGATATAAATACAAAAATGAAGATTATACCTGTGGATACGTTAGATGATGCCTTAGCATATTTGGACAAAATGTCAGAAAAAAAGTAGATCCTCTCATTTAAGAGAGGATTTTTTTATCTCGCATTAACGGGCAGTAAGACCTAACTGATGGAAGTTTCGCTTTATCCCGCTATTCGCGGGCAGTAAGACCCCCACCTAAAACAAAAAAGATAGGTGGGGGTCTTACTGCTGGCATGAGCCCGGTTAGTTGAACTTTATAAAAATACATGTTGCGTTTCGTCATATCGAATCGGATGCTGCGTTATATCTCGCTTTATCATTTCACCGCAAAGGGGCTCTTGTAAAATAGAGAAATAAACAGCGCTTGCTTTTCGATCTATATCTAGAAGGGGATGCTGTAACGTTTTTGTATGAGAAAGCAAAGGGAGAGTTATTTGCTTTTTCATACTTGATATATATGCTTGTCCTTTCTGGGACATGCCAAGTAAACGTATATATTGTGCGTGCTGTTCTATGTGAGTTATTTGCATTTCTTCTTTCGTTGTGTTTGTTAAAATATGCGTGCAAATACGCTGTAGCCGTGTCCATGTGTAACGTTTTGTTTTTAATACTTCCATAAATCTCATGAATGAGGTCGCTTCCCGAATAGAAGATAAAATCCGATTCTCCAATCCTTCCTCTACTTCATATATATGTTGTAATTGAGATGGCGACATTGTCAGGAGTTTATATTTTAGTAAGTGAAAATAATTCTCCCAGTTATGTAATAGGTGATAGGAATGCTTGTACTGCTCCAAAAGTAGCTTTGTTATATTTGGAACAAAGGGAGCAATTGCTGAAAAAGTTTTCTGTTCATGAAATAATTGTTTGCGAATGCTCGTTGCACTGGCAATTCGTTCATCTTGAAATGTTTCATCATGATAATGTGAAGCAAAACGCTTAATTGTACTTGCTTTTATTGAACTTTTCTGCTCAATAATTGCTTCTGTGTAATGCAGTCCTAAAATATTATTTGGCTCTGAGACATCAATAGTAGCCATGTTTTTTTGTAAGGATGCAAATGCCTCAGAAGTGGCTTTTGCATAACTCATTCCGGTTTTGGTATATTGTTGTACAAGATGATTAAATAAATCCTGTTCAGTCTGGCGTATAGTAATTGTATTGTGGAAATGTTCAATATTACCATTTTCGCTTCCAAAGCAAATCTCAGAGACGCGAAGAGCATCTAATATTGAAATAGCACCGTTGGCAAATGTTTCAGCTTTTTGCGTTGCAAAGGCATAGGGAAGTTCGACGACAATATCTATTCCATTTGCTAATGCCATTTGTGTTCGCGCCCATTTTGAAACTAGTGCCGGCTCTCCTCGCTGTAAAAAGGGCCCGCTCATAACAGCGATGATTATATCGGCATTTGTTAACTTTTTGGTTTGTTGCACATGATAAGCATGACCGTTGTGAAACGGATTATATTCAACAATAATGCCGCTAGCTTTTATAATAATCTCTCCTTTCAGTGTAGCATCTTTTCCTAAAACATGATAATCTATATATTATTTCCTATAATGACTCCATTATAGTGTAAAGAAAAAATATTGACAAATATACAACGGCTAGCTATAATTTTGTTTGTTGCCTTGAGGTGATATGATATGAAATGGTCCATCCATCAATTGAACAAATATCGACATAAAGGACTAACGTTGGATGAGATGGTAGATGTAAGTGAGCTGAAAAATGTTGAGAAAGATGTTCGAGACATTACTCCTGTTCATGTGACAGGTAGAGTTGATTTTGGCTCCAATAAATTTACGTTCCATCTACATATAACAGGAAGCATGGTATTACCATGTTCTAGAACGTTAGTAGATGTAACATTACCATTTGACGTTGAAACAACTGAGGTGTTCTTAGTTTCGAAAGAAGATTACGAAACCGAAGCAGATTTTCATTACTTAGAAGGAGAAGTACTTGACTTACTCCCTGTAATTAAGGAAAATATACTATTGGAGATTCCAATGCAAATTTTCAGTGAGGATGTTTCTGAAGGAACACCGATGCAAGGTCGAGACTGGCAAGTGATTTCGGAAAAAAGCGAAGAAAAGCCTGTTGATCCAAGATTAGCAGGGCTTGCGAAGTTTTTTGACAAATAATCAGAAGACCGGTTTAGGCCTTCATATGAAAATAACTCTCTCTTTTAAGGAGGTGGGAAGAATGGCTGTACCTTTTAGAAGAACTTCTAAAACAGTAAAAAGAAAGCGTCGTACGCATTTCAAATTATCAGTACCTGGTATGGTAGAGTGCCCAAGCTGTGGTGAAGCGAAGTTAGCTCACCGTGTATGTAAAGCATGCGGTACTTACAAAGGTAAAGAAGTAATCAGCAAGTAATTGCGGAAATAAACGCAGGAGGGAAACCTTCTGCGTTTATTTTTTTAACTTTTTCTTTACATGTTATTCTTCTATCTTTTCTAGTAACTGCATATGTTTAATAAAAAATGCATAAGGAGGACTAGAGAGATGGCAACAACAAGACAAGATGCATGGACTGATGATGAAGATTTACTTCTGGCAGAAGTAGTGCTCCGGCATATTCGTGAAGGGGGAACGCAACTTTCTGCCTTCAAAGAAGTAGGAAGACATTTATCACGTACACCTGCTGCTTGTGGATTTCGCTGGAATTCTTACGTACGTAAACAATATAAAGAACTTATTGAAGAAGCAAAGCGGATAAGAAAAGCTGAAAATTATGAAGTGCAAGAACAAAAGAAAGAGAAAATAACTTCTCTTTCATTAACGTTAGAAGATGTAATTGTCTTTTTACAAAGATATAAGGAAGAAGAAGAAAAGACGGATTTATATAAAAAAATTGAAGTGTTGCAAAGGGAAAAAGAGGGGCTTTTGCAGCAGTTGTCGTTGTACGAAGAAGAGTATCGCACTTTATTTGATTATATTGACAAAAAAAGAAGTGCGATGGTATTAGAGCCTTCCGAAAAAGAGAGAAAATTGGAAAAAGGAATACTTGAAAAAACATCAAAATAAAAACAGCTGAATTACAGCTGTTTTTATTTTTAAGCAGATTCACTGTTTGTAACCGCATTCAAATTTTCGTTTGGATGCCAAATGTAAAAATCTCCATCATCAATGGTTATTTTTTCGAAGTGTAATTTTTCCCAGAAAACAGCAGATTGTACGCGAGCAATTGTTTTGATAGGAAGGTGCAATTGTTTTGCATAATTGACCAGCATCTTACCAAATCCTTGTTTTTGGAATGTTGGCAACACTTCGAGTTTAAAAAGCTCTACATAAGGGCCAGTAAACAAATTGTTAACAGACTGTTGTTTCGTATACAAACTCATGCGTGCTATAAGAGAACCACCGTAATAAATTCCATAAAAAGGGGATTCACTATCGTTTTCGATGATATTTGCTTGTAAATCTTCTAACATAGATAATTCTTCAGCACCGCAACCTTTAAACTTTTTAAACTCTTCTAACGTTTTATAATTGATGAGCAAGCGCTCAACTTTGGGAAAGTGCATGTAATCACATCCTCTTCTTGGTGTAAAAATAAAGAAAAGTATAAATATTTATAATAGTATTATAACGCATTTTTTTATTTTTATGAAGAAAAGAGATAATTCTTTCAGTATTTTTTTGAAAAGTCTGCTAAACTTATTCTATAAACTATAAAGTGAGACTTTCATGAGCGGGGTTTCTTTCCTACTGATGGAAAGCTTTCGACAATTAGGCTTTTACGGACAGTCGTCCTCAATATGTCGCCTTCGCTTCTCCTGAATCTTAAGATGCGGGGTATACTGTCTGTGAATAGCGGGATAAAAATGGAGGCCTTTGTAGAATGGAGATTGGAATTGTTGGACCGGGAGCAATCGGGCTCCTTTTTGCATTTTATTTAGAAAAAAATCAGCAGGCTGTTACACTATATACACGAACAGTAGAACAAGCGGAACGATTGAACGAGTGCGGGATTACATGCGTACACAACGGTGTGAGAGAAACTGTATATCCGCTTGTAAGTCCTTTAGAGGATATAAAAAACAAAACACATGATTATACATTTGTTGCTGTGAAGCAATATCATTTGGAAGCAATATGGCCTTATTTGCAAGAAAATCGGCTTATTTTCTTGCAAAATGGGATGGGGCATCTTCATATATTGCAACAGATGCAAAATACCAGCGTTGCGGTAGGAATTGTAGAGCATGGGGCGAAAAAAGAAAATATTAGTACCGTCCATCATACTGGAATAGGCAGTACGAAATTTGGGCTCATACATGGAGAAGAGGAACAATTTGAATCTCTATTTACTGCATTCTCTTCCAGTCTATTTCCGATAGTGATTGAAAAAGACTGGAAGCAAACAATGCTGCATAAACTTGTCGTCAATGCGTGTATTAATCCCTTAACTGCATTGTTTGGTGTACAAAATGGTGAGTTATTGACAAATCCATCGTTTTACAAAGTGATGAAGCAAGTATTTTCGGAAGTGATGGAAATTGTAGGTGATTCAAAATGTGGTGAGTATTGGGAACGTGTATGTACAGTATGTAAAAATACGGCTCATAATACTTCATCTATGTTAATGGATGTACAAAATAATAGAAAAACAGAAATTGATGCAATTGTTGGTTATTTAATTCGAGAGGCAGAACAGCAACAAAAATCAGTTCCAACGCTCTCCTTTTTGTATCATTCCATAAAAGGATTAGAAAGATAAGAGATATTCTTTGCTTTTATAACGAACATTGACTACAATTTGGTTGGTGAGAGATCAGGATATGAAAGGAAGAAGTATATGGAGATAAAAGAAATCTCTGTCCCGCTTCAAGGAATTGTTGGGGACTATTTGAAACATAAAAAAGAGATTCAAGAATGCTTTGATTATCCGATAACGGAAGAGGGCTTTGTAAGACGTATACATGATTTGCGAAATAGACAGTATCCAAGGCAAGAGTTAGTATCACATTTATTGCAATATAATCAAGAATTGAATGCGGGAGAAAAAACACTTCAAAATATCCATGCTTTGTTAGAGGAAGATACATATGTTGTTATTGGTGGACAACAAGCAGGGTTGTTAACTGGTCCTCTTTACACAATTCATAAAATCATATCTATTTTACAACTTGCAAAGGAAAAGGAAGCGGCGCTGGGGGTACGGGTTGTTCCTGTTTTTTGGATTGCTGGAGAAGATCATGACATTGATGAAATTAACCATGCGTTCGTTACGAAAAATGGAAAGGTGAAAAAGACAATTTTCCATGAACGGCATCCATATAAAGCGAGTGCTTCTGAAATGGAGATTTCTATTGAGGATTGTAAACGTTGGATAGAAGAAATCTTTAAAACATATCCAGAAACAAAATATACAAAAGACGTATTGGATTTTATAGATGAGTGTTTACAGCAATCGCGGACATATGTTGATTTCTTTGCGCATCTTATTACAAAGTTATTTACACACTCAGGTTTAATTCTTGTAGATTCTCATCATCCAATTCTTCGAAATATGGAAGTGCCTTTTTTCAAAGAAACATTAGCACGATATAAAAATGTGCAAGAAGGGCTTAACGCTCAGCAACGTGTATTACGTGAGCAAGGATATAAACCGATTATTGAAACAAAACAGAATGCTATTCATATTTTTATGAAAATCAATGGAGAGCGTCTTCTGTTAGAAGAAGAAGAAGGACGTTTTATTTGTAAAGAGGGGATGTATTCATTTTCGTATGAGGAGCTCATAGAAAGGATGGAGAGTCACCCTGAACAATTTAGTAACAATGTTGTAACAAGACCGCTTATGCAAGAATTTGTTTTCCCTACGCTCGCATTTATTGGTGGGCCAGGAGAAATTGCATATTGGAGCGAATTACAACAAGTGTTTCATGCAATGGATTTTCAAATGCCACCGGTTGTGCCGCGTTTGACAATCAGTTATTTAGCGCGCGATATTGAAACTGATTTACAAGATTTGCAGCTACAAGAGAGCGAAGTGTTTAATAAAGGTATTACTGCACTCCGAGAAAAATGGCTGTCTATGCAAGTTGAAGAGCCGATAGACAATCAATTTACTCATGCGGCGGAGCAAATCGGGGCGATTCATACATCTTTACAACAATTTGTACAAAAAGTAAATCCAGGTCTGCGAGATTTTGCAAAGAAAAATGAGTTGAAAATTATGCAACAACTTGAATTGTTAGAGCGAACACTTCGAGCGGATTTTGAGAGAAAACATGAAGTGCAGCTTAATAAATTCCGGCGAATTGAAAATTCTTTACAACCTCTATATGCGCCGCAAGAACGAGTATGGAATATTTGCTATTACTTAAATATTTACGGACTTGATTTTGTGGAAAGGGTTATGAAGCAAACTTTTAGTTGGACTGGAAAACAGCATATTATAAAATTATAAAATCTTGCTCTTAAGAGCAGGATTTTATTTTATTTTGTGGAATTAACTGTAAAATAATTTTATTTACTATGTAAATCTTAGCATGTAAAAGCTGAGAGCACTCTTTTTTTGAAGAACAGTACTTTTTTTGACAAAATGAAACAAAATGAAAGTAGGTTATTATCTTTTTCGACATGTTTTTATGTATTTTCCCGCAAAAGATGATAAAATTTAGTATATAATAAGGTGACATTACTATTAGTAGGGAGCTGTGTTCCCACTAATTGTCATCCATAACAATCAGACTCTTAGGGGCAGTTATCTCAATTCCTCATAATTTTGCGGATTGACTGTTAAAGCGGGATAAAAAGATGCGTCAAGAGGATTATTTTGCAAAAAGTAGGTGCAACAATGTTTAAACATGTAACAGTGCTTTTAAAAGAAACAGTAGATGGTTTAGAAATTAAACCAAATGGTACATATGTGGATTGTACGCTAGGAGGTGGAGGTCATAGTGCTTATTTACTATCTCAACTTTCCGAAGAAGGAAGACTAATTGCATTTGATCAAGATGAGATTGCAATTCAAAATGCAAAAGAAAAATTCTCTTCTTACAACGGCCAATTTATAACTGTAAAAAGTAACTTTCGCTATTTGAAGGAAAGATTATATGAATTAGGAATTACAGAAGTAGACGGTATTTTATTTGATTTAGGTGTTTCTTCCCCGCAATTAGATACACCAGAACGTGGATTTAGTTATCATCACGATGCTCCGCTTGACATGCGCATGGATCAAGATGCCCCATTAACAGCATATGACGTTGTAAATAGTTGGTCATATGAACAACTTGTAAGAATCTTTTTTCAATATGGTGAAGAAAAATTTTCAAAGCAAATTGCAAGGAAAATTGAAGCGTACCGTGAGAAAAAGCCAATTGAAACAACTGGAGAGTTAGTGGAATTAATTAAAGAAGGGATTCCAGCTCCGGCACGTCGAACTGGCGGACATCCTGCGAAGCGAGTATTCCAAGCAATTCGTATTGCAGTTAATGATGAATTGAAAGTGTTTGAGGAAGCGTTGGAAGCGGCGATTGACGTAACGAAAACAGGCGGACGAATTAGCGTTATTACATTCCATTCGTTAGAAGATCGCATTTGTAAAGTGACATTTAAAAAACATAGTACAACACCTCAGCTTCCACCAGGATTACCAATTATTCCTGATGAATACAAACCAAAGTTGAAGCTAATTACAAGAAAGCCAATTTTACCTTCTGATGTGGAATTAGAAGAAAATAACCGAGCGCGTTCTTCAAAGCTACGAATTGCTGAAAAATTATAAAAAGGAGAGAGAGGTATGACAAATTTAGCCGTTAAGTATAAAAAGCAGCAAGTAGAAGTACAATCTCAAGCTCCGCAGCAAGTGATACAGCCAGGTGCGAAAACAAAAATTACAAGAATTGAAAAATTATTGTATGTTGCATTTATTGGCTTTTTATTGTATGCATGTGTAGCATTTATTGGGAATAAAGCGGCGTTATATGAAGCTGATGCAAAAGTAACAAAAATGGAAAGCGCACTTACAAAACAAAAAAATACAAATCAAGAATTACAGGCTGAAACTGAAAAGCTAACACGTTATGATCGCATTGCGGAAATTGCAAAAAAACATGGGCTTGAAATCAATGCGAATAATGTAAAAGGCTTAAATTAATCCAATAGGTGTGAAGAAGAGATGAATACACGTAAATTTCATACCAACAAAGGAGCAGGGTTCTTCATCAAGGTTTTTCTCCTGCTCTTTTTTCTGTTGTTAGCCCGCTTTCTTTATATTGAAGCAACAAAAACAGTGCATGGAGTAGATTTAGAGGCACTTGCGCAGCAAAAACATAATAAAAGCGGGGTACTCGAAGCAAATCGAGGAACCATTTATGATCAAAATGGTTATGTGCTTGCTCAAGATGCAAATTCATATAAGATGGTTGCTACTTTAAAAGGACAAAATCATATAGAAGACAAAGAAGATGCTGCAGAGAAACTATCGAAAGTACTTGATGTAAGTAAAGAAGAAATTTTGAAGTACTTAAATAAAGACCTTACACAAGTAGAGTTTGGATCAATTGGAAGAAATTTAACGAAAGAAAAGAAGGACGAAATTGAAAGTTTAGATATAAAAGGAATTTCTTTTGTTACAGAAAAGGCAAGGGTATATCCGAACGGTGATTTTGCTTCGTACGTACTTGGATATGCTAAGCCGAATGATGAAGGAATTGGAGAAGGACAGTTCGGACTTGAAAAAAGTTTAGATAAATATTTGCGTGCTTCTAACGGAAGCGTAACGTATACGGGTGATACGAAAGGTGTCTCGCTAGAAGAGAAAAAAAATGATGTAAAGCCTCCTAAAAATGGAGATAATGTATATTTAACAATTGACCAACGTATTCAAAGCTTTCTAGAAGATGCGATGGAAGAAGCGGAAAAACATTATGATCCATCAATGTTAATCGGAGTCGTAGCAGATCCAAAAACAGGGAAAATTTTAGCGATGTCTAGTAGGCCAAGTTATGACCCAAATAAACGAGACATTGATTATTTTTTAAATGATCCCATTGCTAATGCTTATGAACCAGGTTCGACAATGAAAATCTTTACGTTAGCGGCCGCGATTAATGAAGGTGTATACAATGGCCAAGAGTATTATCAATCTGGTACGTACAAAGTAGGGAATTCGGTAATTAAAGATCATAATAATGGTGCAGGATGGGGCTCTATTACGTTTGATGAAGGTGTTGAGCGCTCATCAAACGTTGCTTTCGCTATTCTAGGAAATGAAAAGTTGGGACCCGATCGTTTCCATCAATACATTCAAAAATTTCACTTAGATCAAAAGACAGGAATTGATTTGCCTGGAGAAGGTGAAAATACAATTTTATTTGATAAGCAAATTCAGCAGGTAACAACGGCATTTGGACAAGGTTCTACAGTAACTCCAATTCAACTTGTGCAAGCGGCTACTGCAATTGCTAACGACGGAAAAATGATGAAGCCGTATGTAGTTGATAAGATTGTAGATCCAGCGGATAATAAAGTTGTCGAGGATCACAAACCGGAAGTGGTAGAAGAACCGGTTACAAAAGAGACTGCAGAACAAGTAAGGCAATTGTTAGAACAAGTTGTAACATCACCTAAAGGAACGGGAACAGCGTATAAACTTGATAACTATTCTGTTGGTGGTAAAACCGGAACAGCACAAATTCCGGATGGAAAAGGCGGTTACATGACAGGACGAGAAAATTATATTTTCTCATTCCTTGGTATGGCACCAATAGATGATCCGCAGCTTGTTATCTATTTAGCAGTTAAGCAGCCTAAATTAAAAGATACTGAATACGGTGCACAACCGTTAGCTGAAATGTTTAAATCTGTAACGGAAAATAGTTTAGAGTATTTAAAGATTAAACCGAATGAAGTAAAAGATGTGAATAAACAAACAAAAGAGCAGCAAGCTGCTGTTCCAGATGTAACAGGCAAAACGATGGGAGAAGCAAAAGAAATATTAGAAAAGGCAAAGTTTCGACCTGTTGTGTTAGGAGAGGGAAAAGTTAAACAACAAGTGCCAAAAGCGAATGAAAAAACGTTACCGGGTGATCGAGTATTTTTAGTAGGAGATCAACCGAAAATGCCGAATATTAATGGTTGGGCACTTCGGGATGTCATGAATTTAGCGGAAGTATTGAATCTAGATTTGAAACTTTCAGGTACAGGATATGTAACAGAACAGAGTGTTGCTGAAGGTACGCCGTTAAAAGAACGAACTCCGTTAGAAGTAAAACTTGTTCCGCCTCTTGAACCACAGCAAGAAGCGGAGAAGGAGCCAAGCAAAAAGGAAGGCACTTAACATAGGAAAAGTAGGCGTGTTCTAATTAAATACGTACAAGCATATATTGGAACAAGTGAAGCGTAAAGGAGGCTTGTTCCAATATGCGTGTATCGAATGTAACAGTAAGAAAACGGCTTATTTTTGTGCTTATATCTGGTATACTGATTTTTACAATTATCGATATTCGTCTTGGATATGTGCAGTTTTTTCTTGGGAATATGTTAACAGATCGTGCGAAAGATTCATGGAGCCGTAATATTACATTTGAACCTGAGAGAGGGAAAATTGTAGATCGAAATGGTGTAGAGCTCGCAACAAATAAAAGTGCACCAACTGTCTTTGTGGTACCAAGGCAAATTGAAAAACCAGCAGAGACTGCAGAGAAATTAGCTGCAGTTTTAGGTGTGTCGAAAGAAGAAATCTATCAGCGTCTTACGAAAAAAGAGTCCATAGTGAGATTAGACAAAGGCGGGCGGAAAATTTCTCACGACAAGGCAAAAGAAGTTAGGGCTTTAAGTTTAAAAGGTGTATATATCGCTGAAGATTCCATTCGATATTATCCGTTTGGAAAATATCTATCACATGTGCTTGGATTTGCTGGGAGTGATAACCAAGGACTTATGGGGCTGGAGTCATATTATGACAAAGAATTAAATGGTGACAAAGGATATGTTCGTTTTTTTGCTGATGCGAAAGGACAGCGTATGCCGAACATTGGTGATGATTATAAAGAACCTGGAGATGGCTTGGATTTAAGGCTAACAATTGATTCACGTATTCAGACGATCATGGAGAGAGAATTAAATATTGCGGATTCGACGTATCATCCAGATGGAATGATAGCAATTGCTATGAACCCAAATAATGGTGAGATTTTAGGGATGTCTAGCCGACCAAGTTTTGATCCAGCAGATTTCAGAAGTGTTTCACCGGAAGTATTTAACCGAAATCTACCTGTATGGAGTACATATGAACCAGGATCCACATTTAAAATTATTACACTTGCAGCTGCTTTAAATGAAAATTTAGTAGACTTGGAGAAAGATACGTTTTATGATGATGGAGCGGCAGAAGTTGGCGGTGCAAGATTACGTTGCTGGAAAGCAGGGGGACACGGTAGCCAAACATTTTTAGAGGTTGTTCAAAACTCTTGTAACCCAGGGTTTGTAGAGCTTGGAGAACGTCTAGGAAAAGAAAAGCTGTTTCAATATATTCGTGATTTTGGATTTGGTGAAAAAACGGGCATTGATTTACAAGGAGAAGGTAAAGGGATTTTATTTGATTTAAAAAAAGTAGGGCCTGTTGAGCAAGCGACGACAGCATTTGGGCAGGGGGTGTCTGTTACCCCTATTCAACAAGTTGCAGCAGTAGCTGCTGCTGTAAATGGAGGCACGTTATATAAGCCGTACATTGCGAAAGAGTTTATAGATCCAACTACGAATAAAGTGATTAGTAAAACAACGCCTGTTGCGAAGAGACAAGTTATTTCCAAGGAAACATCTGAAAAAGTGCGTTATGCACTTGAAAATGTTGTGGCAAAAGGTTCAGGTAAAGGTGCTTATATTGATGGTTATCCTGTCGGAGGAAAGACTGGTACAGCCCAAAAAGTAAAAGATGGGAAATATTTAGATAACAACTATATCGTGTCATTCATTGGATTTGCACCAGTAGATGATCCGCAAATTGTTGTGTATGTCGCTGTAGACAATCCAAAAGGGGTTACACAATTTGGCGGGGTTGTAGCTGCACCAATCGTTGGGAATATCCTTCGTGATGTTTTGCCGGTTATGGGAGTAGAGCCTAGAAAAGAGCAAATTGAAAAGAAATTAACTTGGGATGAGACGCCTTTAATAGAAGTTCCTAATGTAGTAGGCATGGATCGAAAGGAATTACAAAATCAACTTGTTGATTTACAATTGGATGCTAGCGGCGAAGGAGACAAAGTGGTCGAACAATCTCCAAAGCCCGGCACGAAAGTAAAAGCAGGATCAAAGGTTCGAATATACTTTAATTAAGTATGAAGTGCTTATTTACGATACAATAACATTCAACTAACTAGCAGTGAGACACTTGTTTCTCACTGCCTGTTAATTAATAAATTATGCTCTTATATATGGAGTTCTTTGAAACTATCCATTTATAAGAGATAAATAAAGAGTAGAGAGGGTTTAAAGAAATGAAGTTGCATACACTTGTATCAAGTTTGCATGATTTTCCGGTTGTTCCAAAAGAAAATCCGGAAATTACATCTATTGAAGCGGATTCGCGTAAAGTGACAAATGGAAGTTTATTTGTATGTATAAAAGGTTTCACGGTTGATAGTCATGAATTTGCCAAGCAAGCAGCCGCGCAAGGTGCGGCTGCTATTGTTGCGGAAAGACCTATTGATGTTGACGTTCCAGTTGTACTTGTTAAAGATACAGTACGTTCTTTAGCGGTGTTAGCAGATTATTTTTATGGGCAGCCAACGCAAAAGTTACATTTAATTGGAATTACAGGTACAAATGGAAAGACAACAACATCGCATATAATGAACGAAATTATGCGTGCGCATGGACATAAAACAGGATTAATTGGAACAATTAATATGAAAATAGGTGACGAAACGTTTGAAGTGAAAAACACAACACCAGATGCATTAACATTACAAAAGACGTTCCATAAAATGATTGAACAAAATGTAAATAGTGCTGTTATGGAAGTATCTTCACATGCATTGCACCTTGGAAGAGTACATGGATGTGACTACGATGTAGCAGTGTTTACGAATTTAACGCAAGATCATTTAGATTATCATAAAACAATGGAAGAGTACAAACATGCAAAGGGCTTATTATTTGCACAGCTTGGTAATAGCTATTCTCATAACCGTGTAAAATATGCTGTATTAAATAATGACGATGCCGCAGCAATAGATTATATGAAAAGTACGGCAGCGACGGTAATTACGTATGGTATTGATACGAAAAGTGATGTAATGGCGAAAAATATTGAGATGACAAATGCTGGTACGGCTTTTACACTGGTAACTCCGAATGAAAGCATCGAGATTACGATGAAGTTAATTGGGAAATTTAATGTCTATAATGTACTAGCTGCAACTGCAGCATGTCTCGTTTCTGGTGTAGCTTTACAAACGATTATTGATGTTGTGAAAGAATTAAAAGGTGTGCCTGGGCGTTTTGAAGTTGTTGATAGAGGTCAAGATTTTACAGTCATTGTTGACTATGCGCATACACCGGATAGTTTAGAAAACGTATTGATGACAACAAAACAATTTGCAAAAGGAAATGTGTATTGTATCGTTGGTTGTGGTGGGGATCGAGATCGTACGAAACGACCAATTATGGCGAATGTCGCATCTCAGTACGCAACGCACGCAATTTATACATCAGACAACCCGCGCAGCGAACAGCCCAAAGCAATTCTTGATGATATGATAGAAGGTGTAAAAGGGAATAATTATGAAGTGGTTGTTGATCGAAAAGAAGCGATATCTCGTGCTGTTGCTGAGGCAAAAGCTGGAGATATTATTATAATTGCTGGTAAAGGTCATGAAACATATCAAATTATCGGTACAGAAGTACATCATTTTGACGATCGTGAAGTTGCTGGGGAGGCAATTGCACAACGTTTAAGCATGAAAGAATAACAACAAGAGAGGGGGACTAAATATGCTTGAACAAGGATTATTAATTACAGTTGGGGTGGCATTTTTAATTTCTGTTGCGTTGTCACCAATTTTTATTCCATTTTTACGCCGTTTAAAGTTTGGACAGAGCATTCGTGATGAAGGTCCGAAGTCACATCAAAAGAAATCGGGAACACCGACTATGGGCGGAATTGTTATTTTTATTTCAATTATGATTACGTCTATTATTATGATGTTTAAGTTTCAAAAGAGCGCTGAGACATATTTATTGCTTCTAGTTACATTTGGTTATGGTTTAATCGGATTTCTTGATGATTACATTAAAGTTGTTAAAAAAAGAAATCTTGGTTTGACATCAAAACAAAAATTAATAGGGCAGTTTGTTATTGCGGTAGCTTTCTTTATCATTGCAAAGGGCCAAGGATTTGATACACATTTAAGTATTCCAGGAACAGAAATTAAGTTTGACTTACACTGGGCATACTTTATTCTTGTTCTCTTTATGTTGATAGGAGCTTCAAACGCAGTTAACTTAACTGATGGGCTAGATGGATTATTAGCAGGAACAGCTGCCATTGCATTTGGTGCGTATAGTATTATTGCTTTTGCTCATGAGCAGTACACAATTGCTATTTTTTGTATGGCAGTTGTTGGAGCTGTATTAGGGTTTTTAGTATTTAATGCTCATCCTGCAAAAGTATTTATGGGAGATACAGGATCTTTAGCACTTGGTGGTGCTTTAGCTGCTGTTTCAATTTTAACGAAAACAGAGTTATTATTAGTTATCATTGGTGGAATGTTTGTTATTGAAACGCTTTCTGTTATTATTCAAGTCGTTTCGTTTAAAACACGAGGAAAGCGTGTATTCAAAATGAGTCCGCTTCATCACCACTATGAATTATGCGGTTGGTCAGAATGGCGCGTAGTTGTAACGTTCTGGTCAGTAGGGCTTTTATTTGCAGTGTTAGGAATTTATATCGGGGTGTGGATGTAATTGAAAACGATAACTGACTATCAAAATAAAAATATTCTTGTATTAGGTATGGCAAAAAGCGGTTATGCTGCAGCTGTTTTATTAAAGAAGCTTGGAGCAAATGTAGTTGTAAATGATAGCAAGCCGCTAGCTGAAAATCCGTTAGCGATAGAGTTGCAAGGTCAAGGCGTGGAAGTTGTATGTGGTGGTCATCCCTTAGAATTATTAGAGAAAAATATTTCTCTTGTTGTGAAAAATCCAGGGATTCCGTATTCTAATCCGTTACTTGTCGCGGCAAAAGAAAAAAATATTCCAATGGTAACAGAAGTAGAATTAGCATATCGCATTTCGGAAGCACCATTTATTGGGATTACAGGGTCTAATGGAAAAACAACGACAACAACATTAACATTTGAAATGTTAAAAGAAGGAGAAAAACATCCTGTTATTGCTGGAAATATCGGTACGGTAGCATGTGAAGTTGCACAAGATGTAACTGAACAAGAAGTGGTTGTAACAGAACTTTCTTCATTTCAATTAATGGGTATTGAAACGTTTCAACCGAAGATTGCAGTGCTTTTAAACTTATTTGAAGCACACTTAGATTATCACGGTACGAAGAAAGAGTACGGTTTAGCAAAAGCGAATATCTTTAGAAATCAAACTAAAAATGACTATAGCATCATTAATGCTGACGATGAAGATGTAATGATGTTGTCTGAGCAAAGTAAAGGACAAAAAGTGTACTTTTCTACGACGAAAATTATTGAAGACGGCGCTTGTGTAAAAGATGGTGCTCTTTACTTTAAAGGTGAAAAAGTTATTGATATTCACGATATTGTATTACCGGGTAAACATAATTTAGAAAATATACTAGCTGCTATGAGTATTGCAAAGCTTATGGGCGTTGCTAATGAAGCGATTATAGCAGTCTTAAAACGTTTTACAGGTGTAAAGCATCGTTTAGAGTATGTAACGACGATTGGAAACCGTAAGTTTTATAATGATTCAAAAGCAACAAATATGCTGGCGACAGAAAAAGCATTGTCTGCATTTACGCAACCAGTAATTTTATTAGCGGGTGGGCTAGATCGTGGTAATGAATTTGATGATTTAATCCCATACTTTGGGCATGTGAAGGCACTGCTTACATTTGGACAAACTGCACCTAAGCTTGTGAAAGCTGCAGAAAAGGCTGGAATGAAAGTTATTAAATGTGTCGATAATGTGGAACAAGCGGTACAAGAAGCATATGCTCTTTCAGAAGAGGGAGACGTGATTCTTTTATCTCCT
Organism: Bacillus sp. AFS018417; assembly: GCF_002560985.1. Lineage (NCBI taxonomy): Bacteria > Bacillati > Bacillota > Bacilli > Caryophanales > Bacillaceae > Bacillus > Bacillus sp. AFS018417. Next base: position 35,338 of record NZ_NTTM01000003.1, on the reverse strand, counting down.
GCATGTGCAAGCTGGGACCAATTTAAAACATTTGAAGAAAGAGGAGACATGTTTATACAAGCTGTGCATAAGCTAGTATAAAGTGAAAGAATCATCAGTGGATTGTTCCTACTGATGATTCTTTTATAGGTAGATAAAATGAAACTCCTATTGGCGGGATTTTTCTTCGTATTCCACTGATGAAAGGCTTTCACCAATGGGGTTCTTACAGGGAGTTATCTCACACCTATCTTCTTTGATTTCTTGCAATCTTGAGGTGGGAGTCATACTGCCTGCAAGTAGCCAGAGATAAATGATGCTTCGTTTGTGAAAAAGTAGGGCTAACGAAAAGCTGCTTTCAAAGAGGTGATGCTCATTGCCAACAAAGAAGACTCCTGATTTTATTCTTATTATTGTGACATTGTTACTTTTGACGATAGGAATGGTGATGGTATACAGTGCTAGCGCTGTATGGGCTTCGTATAAAATGGGAGATTCATTCTTTTTTGCAAAACGTCAATTGTTATTTGCTAGTCTTGGTGTCGTTGCTATGTTTTTTATCATGAAGATTGATTATTGGGTGTGGCGTACATACTCCAAGGTGATTTTACTTATCTGTTTCGTTCTTCTTATTCTAGTTTTAATTCCTGGAATTGGACTGGTGCGAGGCGGAGCTCGAAGTTGGATTGGTGTAGGTGCATTCTCTATTCAGCCTTCTGAGTTTATGAAGTTTGCGATGATTATTTTTTTAGCGAAATTTTTATCGGAAAAACAAAAAATGATTACGTCTTTCAAACGAGGATTACTTCCTGCGCTTAGTTTCGTGTTTGTTGCATTTGGTATGATTATGTTACAACCCGATTTGGGGACAGGAACGGTAATGGTTGGAACCTGTGTTGTTATGATTTTTGTTTCGGGAGCACGTATTTTTCATTTTGCAATGTTAGGGTTGATAGGAGTTGCAGGATTTGTTGGACTTATTGCATCAGCACCGTATCGAATAAAGCGTATTACATCATATTTAGATCCATGGTCAGATCCGCTAGGAAGTGGATTTCAGATTATTCAATCGTTACTTGCAATCGGACCGGGGGGGTTATTTGGGCTCGGTCTTGGACAAAGTAGACAAAAATTTTTTTACTTACCAGAGCCGCAAACAGACTTTATTTTTGCGATACTATCCGAAGAATTAGGTTTTATTGGTGGTTCGTTTGTGTTATTATTATTTAGTCTGTTGTTATGGCGTGGGATTCGTGTAGCGTTAGGAGCGCCAGACCTATACGGTACTTTTTTAGCAGTCGGGATTGTGGCGATGATTGCGATTCAAGTGATGATTAACATCGGTGTTGTAACTGGATTAATGCCGGTTACAGGAATTACCTTGCCATTTTTAAGCTATGGTGGGTCTAGCTTGACCCTTATGTTGATGGCGATTGGAGTGTTACTAAATATAAGTCGTCATTCTCGCTACTAAACCCTGTTTTTATGACAGGGTTTTTCGTATGTGAAAACGGAAATAAAGCGATTGATATACGAATGGCATACATAAAATGAAACTTCTATCAGTAAGGTTTAGTTGAATTAATTAGACTTTTATTGCCCGTGAGCAGCGGGATAATAGAAAAAAGAAGCGGAGGAACAAGCAGTGCGAGTATTAGTCAGCGGTGGTGGAACAGGCGGGCATATTTATCCAGCTCTTGCGTTAATTCGAGAAATCAAAAAAATACATCCTGAAGCAAGATTTTTATACATTGGTACGGAAAATGGTTTGGAAAGTAAAATTGTTCGAAAAGCCGGCATTCCATTTCAATCCATTGTTATTAGCGGGTTTAAACGGAAATTATCAATTGATAATGTGAAAACGGTGATGCGTTTTGTAAAAGGTGTACAAGATAGTAAACGTTATATTCACCGTTTTAATCCGGATGTTGTAATTGGAACAGGTGGTTATGTATGTGGTCCAGTTGTATATGCAGCTGCCAAACTTGGTATTCCAGCAATTGTACATGAACAGAATAGTGTACCTGGTGTAACAAATAAATTTTTGAGTCGCTACGTGAATAAAGTAGCGGTTTGTTTTGATGCGGCAACAGAACATTTCCCGCAAAATAAAGTTGTGATGACAGGAAATCCTCGTGCTTCGGAAGTAATGAACCAAAATGGTATGAAAGGCAAGCGTTCTGTGGGATTATCTCTTTCAAAAAAATCAGTATTAATTTTTGGAGGAAGCCGAGGCGCTAGACCGATTAACGATGCGTTTTTAGAAGCAATTGAACAATTTGGTAATAAAAATTATGAAGTATTGTACGTTACAGGTGAAGTACATTATGATAAAGTAATGGAAGCTGTGAAACAAAAAGGGAATCCGCAAAATGTTATTATTAAGCCGTTTATTGATAATATGCCAGAAGTACTTACTGGGGTAGACCTTGTTGTTTCGCGTGCAGGTGCTACAACGTTAGCTGAGTTGACAGCTTTAGGGAAACCCAGTGTCTTAATTCCGAGTCCGTATGTAACAAACAATCACCAAGAGAAAAATGCTCTTTCTGTTGTTGATAAAGGAGCAGCAAAAATGCTTCTTGAAAAAGATTTAACAGGTGAAACGCTTATTGGTGATATTGATGAAATTTTACTAGATGTACAAAAATTACAAAATATGAAACTAGCTGCAAAGCAGTTAGGAATGCCAAATGCAGCAAACAAGTTGTTTGAAGTTATGAAAAAACTTGTAGAAAATAACGTTAGGTGAATGCCCTGCATACTACTGTAGTACGGAGACTTAATATGGGGGAGAGCATCATGAAACAATTAGCAAAGGAACTTATGGAAGCACAGGTAGGAAAAGTACTAGAAAACGAACCATTAGCTCGCTATACAACTATGAAAATAGGTGGTCCAGCGGATATTTTAGTGGTTCCAAGTAGTGTTGAAGGTGTGGAAAAATCGTTAAAGCTTGTGAAAAAGCATGGGACAAAATGGACTGCAATTGGTCGCGGTTCCAACCTTCTTGTATCGGATAAAGGTATTGAAGGAGTTGTGATTCGATTAGGAGAAGGACTAGATCATTTAGAAGTAGATGGTGTTACTGTACGAGTAGGTGGAGGGTATTCTCTCGTTAAACTGTCAACTTTATTGAGCCGCCAAGGATTAGCAGGATTAGAGTTTGCTAGTGGTATTCCTGGAAGCGTAGGCGGAGCTGTTTATATGAATGCAGGTGCTCATAAATCGGATATGTCTGAAATTTTGACGAGAGCTCGTGTTATGTTTGAAGATGGAACGATTGAATGGCTAACGAAAGAAGAGCTAGAATTTTCTTATCGCACATCTGTTTTACAAAAGAAGCGTCCTGGCATTGTATTAGAAGCAGAGTTACAATTAAAAGCAGGTAATCGTGAAGACATTATTGCGATTATGCAAAAGAATAAAGATTATCGCCGTGATACACAACCTTGGAATCACCCATGTGCAGGAAGTATTTTTAGGAATCCACTACCAAATTATGCTGGTAATTTAGTTGAAAAGGCTGGACTACGTGGTTATCAAATTGGCGGTGCAAAAATTTCGGAAATGCATGGGAACTTTATTGTTAATACAGGAACAGCTTCTGCGCAAGATGTTCTTGATTTAATTGCTTTTGTGAAGAAAACGATTAAAGAACAATTTGATGTTAATATGCATACAGAAGTAGAGATAATTGGAAGATAATAGTTGTTTGTCCCACCCATTGTCATTTATGATATAATAGAAAGAGAAGAACGGCATGCATAACATGCCGTTCTTTATGTTACATAGGGGGATCGTACATGAAGAATAGTAAAGTTATTAAACTACAAGATCGTGTACCAAAATTAAAAAATCAAAAGAAGAAGAAACAGGTAAACAAACGATTAATTTTATATGTATCGATTTTATTTTTACTGGTGCTTTTTTTAATTTATTTTCGATCTCCGCTTAGCAATATAAAGAAAATTACGGTTCACGGCAATCACTATATGACAGATGAACAAATAATGGAGCAAGCAGGCATTACACATAAAACAAGCTATTTTCGTGTAGCGACACAGCAAGCAGAAACAAATTTAAAGAAGCAAAAAGAGATTAAAGAGGCTCATGTAAAGAAAAAATTTCCAAATCAAATTGTTATCGATGTTGAGGAATATGTGACAATTGGCTACATTAATAAACAAGGAAAACTGTATCCGCTTTTAGAAAATGGAAAGTCACTAGATGCTCTCCCGAATGGAAAATTGCCAATTGCTGCCCCGATTTTCGTTCCATTTGAAGAAAAGAAAATGAAAGAATTGATTGCTGAATTAGAAAAATTAACACCAACTGTTCTTCGGTCTATTTCTGAAATTCATTACAAGCCAACAGATTTGTACGCAGATCATCTTACATTATATATGAATGAGGGATATGAAGTAAGTACAGTAATTCAAGATTTTGCAAAACGAATGGAAGCTTATCCTCTTATTATTAAAAACCTATCACCAGATAAAAAGGCAATTATTCATTTAGAAGTAGGGGCATATACGGAATATGTGAATTAATCAATAAGGGATTAATAAAGCAGATATTTTAACTGTAAAATTGTTTTTTCAAAGAGATATAGGAATTTACTCTTAGAAAATATGTGATTAAGTCATATTTTTCTCTGTTTTCTTTTTTAATATAATCTTAGCCGCAAGTTTAGCTTTTCTAGGAGTACATCTTGGTGTAGACTTATACTTGGCAGCAATCTTTGTAGTCGGATAAGGTTGTTTCAAAATATAGCAGTGATTTGCATCTTACTGTTGGAAAAATGAAAGAATGCCAAATAAAAATAAGAAAAATATAGTGTTAAAAAAGGGAAACACATAAATACGTTGAATATTTTTCTTATAACATAGTAAAACAACGATTGTTGTTCCATATATTGAATTTTGTGGTATAAATAAAGAAGGAGGTGCCAAAGAATGAACAGCAATGAAATATACGTTAGTCTTGACATCGGTACATCCAATGTTAAAGTTATTATTGGCGAGATGGTCAATGACGCTTTAAACATTATTGGTGTTGGAAATGTAAAGTCAAATGGTTTAAAAAAAGGCTCCATTGTTGACATAGATGAGACTGTGCAATCGATTAAAAAGGCGATTGAACAAGCTGAACGCATGGTGGGGATACACATTGAACGCGTTGTTGTGGGTGTAAACGCAAATCAAGTACAGCTTCTTCCTTGTCATGGAGTAGTCGCTGTTTCAAATGAAGATCGTGAAATCGGGAACGAAGATGTGCTTCGTGTACTTGATGCGGCGCAAGTTGTGTCAATTGCACCGGAGCGTGAATTTATTGATGTGGTACCTCGACAGTTTATCGTAGACGGTCTCGATGAAATTAATGATCCGCGCGGAATGATTGGTGTACGTTTAGAAATGGAAGGCACATTAATTACAGGCTCGAGAACATTGTTACATAATTTACTTCGATGTGTAGAAAAAGCGGGTCTTGAAATAATTGATATTTGCCTTCAACCATTAGCAGCATCAACAGTTGCTTTGTCAAGTGATGAGAAAAATCGAGGTGTTGCTCTCGTTGACATCGGTGGAGGTTCAACAACGTTATCAATTTTCCAAGATGGAGAATTACAAACAGCAAGCATATTACCGATTGGCGGAGATCATATTACAAAAGATATAGCCATTGGATTGAAAACATCAACGGAAAATGCCGACCAAATTAAACTAAAATATGGACATGCTTTTTATGATACAGCATCTGAGGAAGAGTTATTTACTGTTTCAATTATGGGCAGTGATCAAACAGAGCAATATTCTCAAGTAGAGTTAGCAGATATCATTGAAGCTCGTGTAGAGGAAATTCTTATGTTTGTACAAGATGAGGTGCAAAAACTTGGTTTGAAACAGTTACCGGCTGGTTATGTACTTACTGGTGGAGTTGTTTCTATGTCAGGTATTCTTGATCTTGCCTACGATATTCTACATGAAAATGTTCGTATTGCAACGCCAGATTATATAGGTGTACGTGAACCGCAATATACGATTGGTGTTGGACTTATTAAAAATGCCTATCAAAAAGCTAAGTTACGAGGAAAAAGTGTTCAGGAGAAGCAAGAAAGTTATGAATTACAACATGCACCAGTACCTGCTGCAGTGCAACAACCTGTAAAACAAAAGCCGCGTAATAACAATAACAATAACAATAACAATAACAATAACAATAACAATAATAATGAACGAATGATGTCAAAAGTGAAGCGTGTATTCCGATATTTATGGGAATAGATTTGAGCGCGAAAAATGAGGTTCTAGGGGGATTTCGACATGTTAGAGTTTGATACTACTCAAGATCAAATGGCAAATATAAAAGTTATCGGTGTTGGCGGTGGCGGAAACAATGCTGTCAATCGTATGATTGAGCATGGTGTACAAGGTGTAGACTTTATTGCAGTAAACACAGATGCACAAGCTTTAAATTTATCAAAAGCTGAAACAAGAATGCAAATCGGTGGCAAATTAACGCGCGGGCTTGGTGCTGGTGCAAACCCTGAGGTAGGGAAAAAAGCCGCTGAAGAAAGTAAAGAACAAATCCAAGAAGCACTTCGCGGAGCGGATATGGTTTTCGTAACAGCTGGTATGGGCGGAGGAACTGGGACTGGTGCAGCTCCAGTTATCGCACAAGTTGCAAAGGAGTTAGGAGCACTAACAGTTGGTGTTGTAACACGTCCATTTACATTTGAAGGCCGTAAGCGTGCAACGCAAGCTGCATCTGGTATCGCAGCGTTTAAAGAAAATGTAGATACATTAATCGTAATACCAAATGATCGTTTGTTAGAAATCGTTGATAAAAATACACCGATGCTTGAAGCATTCCGTGAAGCGGATAACGTATTGCGTCAAGGTGTTCAAGGTATTTCTGATTTAATTGCTACACCAGGTCTCATTAACCTAGACTTTGCAGATGTAAAAACAATTATGTCTAACAAAGGTTCTGCATTAATGGGTATTGGTGTGGGAACTGGTGAAAACCGCGCTGCGGAAGCTGCAAAACGTGCAATTTCTAGTCCATTGCTAGAAACATCTATTGATGGTGCACAAGGTGTTATTATGAACATTACAGGTGGCACAAACTTAAGTTTATATGAAGTACAAGAAGCAGCAGATATTGTAGCTTCAGCTTCAGACCAAGAAGTAAATATGATCTTTGGTTCTGTAATTAATGAGAGCTTAAAAGATGAAATTGTTGTAACTGTAATTGCAACAGGTTTTGATGATAGCATTTCAATGCAACCACCAAAGCCAATTATTCGTCCTACAGCGACTACAAAAAATGTGCAACAGCCAGTACAACCAGTCAAACAACGTGAAATAAAGCGTGAAGTGAAACGCGAAGAGCCGGTTGTAAATGAGCGTAGTGCAGACGTAGACGACATTGACATTCCAGCATTTTTACGTAACCGTCGCAGACGATAATTGAATTGAAATTTTACCGCGACTAATAGTCAGTTAAATATCTTGATTTTAAATAAAAAAAGAAGGCCTTTTTAGGCCTTCTTTTTTTATTTCTATATGTTCTCTCTATCCCGCATTAACGGGCAGTAAGCCCCCATTTCAAGATGCAGAGAATGGCGAAGAAGATAGGTAGGGGAAGCTGCTCGTAAAAGCCCGATTGGTTCAACTAACCATCAGTGAGAACCCCACTGATGGAAGGTTCACCTTATCCTAGCTAGAAGGACTATTTGGTAGTTTTTAAACATGACAAATTATGCCTGAAAGCTTCAAAATAACAAAAAATCCCTTCCGTGAATTGACACACTTTTCCATAGGATATGCATTATACTAGTCTAAACTTTATAAAAAAGAGGTGAACCGTTTGGTCGTTTACGCCGATATTATTTGGTTATTAAACGTCTGCATTGATTTCCTTTTACTTTTATTAACAGCAATTGTTTTAAAGCGAAAAGTAAAAAGATGGAGACTTGCACTTGGCGCATGTATCGGTTCAACAATTGTTATTTTTGTATTCACACCGTTAGCATCTGTGATGACGCATCCTGTAATGAAATTATTATATTCATTCCTCATTGTGTATACTGCATTTGGTTTTATTCGTTTTCGGACATTTCTACAGACTGTTTTAACGTTTTATTTTGTGACATTTATGGTGGGAGGCGGCCTTGTTGGAACACATTTTTTTCTTCAAACAAATGACATGGTGAATGGACTTATTTCTACAAAATCCATTTCATATGGTGATCCTGTAAGTTGGGTGTTTGTTATGATTGGCTTTCCGATTATGTACTATTTTTCTAAAAAGAGAATTGCAGATGTGGAAGTGACAAAAATCCATTATGAGCAAATTGTGAAAGTAGATATCAAAATTGATATAAATAATATTCAACTAGATGGATTGATTGATAGTGGAAATCAATTGTATGACCCGCTTACAAAAACACCAGTTATGATTATACATGTTTCTTCTTTAGAACATGTGCTTCCAAAGTGGTTAATAGAACAAGTTCAAATGAAAACAACAATTCCATATATACCAGATGAAGAATCACAGTGGGCAACACGTTTGAGGTTAATTCCTTATCGTGCTGTAGGTGTTAATCAACAATTTTTGTGGGCAATTAAACCTGACATTGTACGAGTTTATCATGAAGGTACTACTGTTACCGTAAATAAAGTATTAATTGGTTTAAATACACAGCAACTATCAGCAAATGGTGAGTATCAATGTATTTTACATCCAAAAATGTTATTGTCTCAAAAAGTGACAATTGCTTAATGAAAAAAGGAGGGATTTTATGTTGAAATTAAAATTTCGTTTAACTTATCTTTGGTATAAATTATTACTAAAACTTGGAATTAAGACCGATGAAATTTATTATATCGGTGGAAGTGAAGCGTTACCACCCCCATTAACGAAAGAAGAAGAAGAAATATTGCTGCAAAAACTGCCAAAGGGAGATGAAACAGCGCGATCGCTTTTAATTGAACGCAATTTACGTCTTGTTGTATACATTGCTAGGAAATTTGAAAATACAGGAATTAATATTGAAGACCTGATTAGTATTGGAACCATTGGTTTAATTAAAGCGGTTAATACATTTAATCCGGAAAAGAAAATTAAACTTGCAACATATGCTTCAAGGTGTATTGAAAATGAAATTTTGATGCATTTACGACGAAATAATAAAAATCGTTCAGAAGTATCATTTGATGAGCCTCTTAATATTGATTGGGATGGAAATGAACTATTGCTATCAGATGTCCTTGGAACGGATGAAGATATTATTACAAAAGATTTGGAAGCAACTGTTGACCGCCATTTACTTATGAAAGCATTACATCAATTAAATGATCGAGAGAAGCAAATTATGGAACTTCGTTTTGGATTAGATGGCGGAGAAGAAAAAACGCAAAAGGATGTTGCGGATATGCTTGGTATCTCACAGTCTTATATTTCGCGTTTAGAAAAACGGATTATTAAAAGGCTTCGTAAAGAGTTTAACAAAATGGTATGAGGTTAAGCATTCTCTAACGAATATTTTTTACTTGGGGTGCTTGGTCGATTGCTTTTTTATAAGTAATTTAATTTTCATTTTAGAAAAAAACGTTTCATTTAGTAATGCGGGATAAATGAATATATGCATAAAATTCCCTCCAAAGGAGATACTTTACACTGTACAGCAACTCCCGATAGGAGGGAACACTTTGACGAGAAACAAAGTAGAAATTTGCGGTGTTGATACATCTAAACTTCCAGTATTAAAAAATGAAGAAATGCGACAGCTATTTCGAGAAATGCAAAGCGGTGATATAAGCGCAAGGGAGAAACTAGTAAACGGAAACTTACGTCTTGTACTGAGCGTCATCCAAAGATTTAACAACAGAGGGGAGTTTGTTGATGATTTATTTCAAGTTGGCTGCATTGGACTTATGAAATCCATTGATAACTTTGACTTAAGCCAAAATGTTAAATTTTCAACATATGCTGTACCCATGATTATTGGAGAAATCCGAAGATATTTGCGTGATAATAACCCAATACGCGTCTCGCGTTCATTGCGTGATATTGCGTATAAAGCATTGCAAGTACGAGAAAAGCTTATTGCTGAAAATTCGAAAGAGCCAACAGCGATGGATATAGCAAAAGTACTTGATGTGACGCACGAAGAAATTGTGTTTGCGCTTGATGCGATTCAAGATCCAGTTTCATTATTTGAGCCAATATACAATGATGGTGGAGATCCAATTTTTGTGATGGATCAGCTAAGTGATGATAAACAAAGGGACGAGCAATGGGTCGAAGAATTAGCATTAAAAGAGGGAATGAAGCGATTAAATGAACGAGAAAAGATGATTATTCGCAAGCGTTTCTTTCAAGGAAAAACACAAATGGAAGTAGCGGAGGAAATTGGGATTTCTCAAGCGCAAGTGTCACGTCTTGAAAAATCAGCAATTAAACAAATGAATAAAACAATTCAAGGCTAAGGTCTCATCATTTATGATGAGACCTTTTAAAGTTTTGAAGAGAGATTCTGCTCATAGGAAGAATGGTGGGTTCATATAATGGCTATAAAGAAAAGATTTTGTACGTGAAGGGTGTATCCCTTACTGCTGGAAGTTTCACTTTATGCATTGAGGTGGAATTATGATTGTCAGTTAAGTATGAAACAAAGGAGAGGATGGCAATGATACGTATTTCAGAATTTCAAATGAAGGATGTTGTCGATGTGTCAGACGGAAAGAAACTTGGAAATATTGGAGATATTGATATTGATATGAAGACGGGGAAAATTCAAGCAGTTATTATTACAAAACAAGGGAAAATGCTAGGTTTATTTGGAAAAGAAGAAGAATTTGTAATTCCTTGGAAACAAATTGTGAAAATAGGAGAAGATGTTATCTTAGTTCGAGCGGATCATATTAATAAAATAACAGAAACAATACAAACACCGACAATTTCTTAAAGAATATTACAAATTCCTTTTTTTTTTATGTTGTCATTATGGAAAAATAAAAGTATGGTAAAATAGACAAGAAGTACCATACTTTTTATGTTATTTTATTATAAGGAGCCTTTTTATGAGAGAACCATTTACATATAAGGACGGTATGTTACATTTACATGTTTGGGAAAAACTTGGACCCATCATAGCTGGATTTACTACAAAAGAAGGTGGAGTGAGCACCGGACCGTTTCATACAATGAATCTAGGGCTACACGTCCATGACAAAGTGGAAGATGTTCATGAAAATCGGCGTCTTTTAGCAGAAAAGTTACATGTTTCATTAGAAAAGTGGATTTGTTCTGAACAGGTTCATGACTATCATGTTGCAAAAGTAGGAAAGCAAGAGAAGGGAAAAGGAGTCTTTTCCTATAAAGATGGTATCCCGAATACAGATGGCATATATACGACAGATACGGACGTGTTATTAACATCTTGTTATGCGGATTGTGTTCCATTATATTTTTATTCGCCATCTTATAAAATGCTTGGACTTGCACATGCCGGCTGGAAAGGAACCGTAAAAGGAATTGCAAGTGAAATGATTAGAAAGTGGAAAGACGAAGGGATACCGCTTGATGATATACATGTTGCCATTGGTCCGTCTATTGGTGCGTGTTGTTACGTGGTGGATGAACGTGTGTTATCTGCGGCTAAACAAGTGATTCATAGTTCTGTTCCATATGAAATGATTTCTGATGGACAGTATGCAATTGATTTAAAAGAAATAAATCGTTTGCTCTGTTTGCAAGCTGGGATTAAGGAAGAGCATATCGCCATGTCCTCTCTTTGTACAAGCTGTGAAACGCAATTATTTTTCTCACATCGCCGCGATCATGGAAAGACGGGAAGAATGCTTAGCTTTATCGGTTTTAAGGAGGAGTGAAAGCAGTGACAGTACAAGGAAATTTAACATATGTTCAACAAGAAGTTGAACAAGCATGCCAACGAGTGAATAGATCTTTAGATGAAATTACACTTGTGGCTGTTACTAAAACGGTAGGTATTGAAAAAACAAATGAAGTAGTACAAGCTGGGCTTGTGCACCTTGGTGAAAATCGTAATGAAGGCTTTTTACAGAAATATGAGTATTTCGGAAACAAAGCGACGTGGCATTTTATCGGTTCATTGCAATCTAGAAAAGTAAAAGAGATTATAAATGAGATTGATTATTTACATTCACTTGATCGTCTTTCACTTGCAAAAGAAATTCAAAAACGAGCAACTAAATTAATTCGCTGCTTTGTACAAGTGAAAACTTCAGAGGAAGAGTCCAAACAAGGGATAGCTATAGATGAAACGATTCAGTTTATTCGCGATTTACAGCAATTTGATAAAATTGAAGTTGTTGGACTTATGACAATGGCACCTTACACGGATGATGAAATGCAAATTCGTAGTTATTTTCAAATGTTGCGTAAACTGCAAAAGCAAGTACAAGATTTAAACTTATCACATGCTCCGTGTACGGAGTTATCGATGGGAATGTCAAATGATTATACAATTGCAATTGAAGAAGGCGCTACATTTATTCGTTTGGGGACGATTTTAGTAGGAAAAGAATAGAGGGAAGGAGAATTTTATTATGAGTTGGTCAAAAGTAAAGTATTTCTTTTTTGACACACCAGAAGAGCGAGAAGCGCATTATGCTTATGAAAAGGAGCAAAATGAAATGAAAAAACAGCAGGAACCAGAGCAGGATATTCCGCTTACAAAAGTACAACCGAAACAAAACGTGGTAAGTATTGAAACAGCAAAACACCCTTCAAAAGTTGTTTTATTAGAGCCGCGTACGTATTCAGAGGCACAGGGTATTGCTGATCATTTAAAAGGTCGCCGTGCAGTTGTGGTTAATTTACAGCGCATGTCTACAGATCAAGCATTACGTATCATTGACTTTCTAAGTGGCACTGTATATGCAATCGGCGGGGACATTCAAAAATTAGGTCCAAAAACATTTATATGTACGCCGGATAATGTAGACATTGTTGGAGCAATTTCTGAATTGTTCGGTGAAGAGGAAGATACAAATATAAAGAGGTGGTAGTGCGCTATGCTGATGATTTTACAAATTTTGCTCTATGTAATAAAAATTTATTCTTGGGCGCTTATTATCTATATCCTACTATCTTGGTTTCCGGGAGCAAGAGAATCGACATTCGGAGAATTTTTAGCACGCATTTGCGAGCCGTATTTGGAACCGTTTCGCCGTTTTATCCCGCCAATTGGAATGATTGATATTTCACCAATTGTAGCAATTATTGTACTAAATTTAGCTAGTTCAGGATTGATACGCGTATTTGAATTTTTTGTGAGGTAAGAGGATATATACATGAGCATCTATGAACATTTTAGATCTGAAGAAACAGTTTTCGTTGATAAAGTGTTAGAATGGAAGCAAGCGGCAGAGGAATATCATCAAGTGAAACTTACTGATTTTCTTGACCCACGTGAACAGCAAATTGTTTCTATGATTGTTGGACATCAAGGAGATGCTGCGTTTCAGTTCTATGGAGCTACTCCGAGTGCAGAAAGAAAGCGGGCATTAATTTATCCAAATTATCTTATGCCGAATGAGGAAGAGTTTCAAGTAGAAGTATTAGAAATTGACTATCCTTCTAAATTTTATACACTGGAACATCGTCAAATATTAGGAGCATTTATGTCTCTTGGATTAAAGAGAGAAAAATGCGGAGATATTTGGCTCCAGCAAAATCGTGCCCAAATAGTAGTTGCAAAAGAAGTTGTTTCGTACATAGAAATGAATTTACAATCAATTGGAAGAACAAAAGTGTCTTTAGCGCCTGTGTCATCTGATCATGTGTTACATATGCAAGAACAGTGGGATGAAAAATCGGGGACAGTTTCGGCGCTTCGATTAGATGTACTAATAGCGGAAATGTTTCATATATCTCGTCAAAAAGCACAGCCGTTTATTAAAAATGGTCTTGTAAAAGTGAATTGGAAAGTAGTTGAGCAATCTGCGTATGATTGTTTTCCAGGAGATGTATTTTCTGTCAGAGGTTATGGCAGGGGGAAATTACTCACTGTTGATGGAAAAACAAAACGCGATAAATGGAGAATTTTGTATGGAATCTTAAAATGATTTCTTTTTTTAGAAGGAAAATCTCCCATTTTGTCGAAGAAAAGATATAATTAAAAAAAGGAAATTTTAGATAACCTACTTGGAGGTGGCGTTTGTGCCGTTAACACCGTTAGATATTCATAATAAAGAATTTAGTCGTGGCTTTCGCGGCTATGATGAGGATCAAGTAAATGAATTTCTTGATCAAGTCATTAAAGATTATGAATTAGTGATTCGTGAGAAGAAAGCGTTAGAAGAAAAAGTCGCACAACTAGAAGGGAAATTAGAGCATTTCTCCAATATTGAAGATACATTAAATAAATCTATTGTTGTAGCGCAAGAAGCAGCAGAAGAAGTAAAACGTAATGCACAAAAAGAAGCAAAGTTAATTGTTCGTGAAGCAGAGAAAAATGCGGACCGTATTATTAACGAAGCGTTAGTAAAATCAAGAAAAGTGGCATTTGACATTGAAGAATTGAAAAAGCAAGCGAAAGTGTTCCGTACACGTTTCCGTATGCTAATAGAAGCACAGCTTGAAATGTTAAACAATGATGATTGGGACAAGCTAATTGAGTTAGAAGAAGAAGTAGATGAACTTCTTAAGAAAGAAGAAACAGTGTAAGCTTGACGTTTTTCTCATTATTACATATAATTCTATACAACATAATTTTTTAGAAAAACGAAGATAGGGATAAGTACTTTTTTCATACCTTATATAGCGAACTGAGGACGGTGGAAGCTCAGAATAAGGAGAGAATGGGAATATCACCCTGGAGTTCCTCGCTGAATAATAAAGTAAGCGCAGGCGTGTATTCGCGTTAAGAATATAAAGAGGATTGCTATATGTAGTAGTCTACTAGGGTGGTACCGCGGGAGACCTTCTCGTCCCTTTTTTGGGGAATGAGAAGGTCTCTTTTTTATTCCATTTATTTAGAAAAAATGCCTTTCTTTTATATATTTAAGGAGGAGTTAAGCATGGAGTACAAAGATACATTATTAATGCCAAAAACAGAGTTTCCAATGCGTGGAAATTTACCGAAACGTGAGCCTGTAATGCAAGAAAAATGGGCTGAAATGAACATTTATGAAAAAGTACAAGAACGTACAAAGGGGCGTCCGCTATTTGTACTACATGACGGACCTCCATATGCGAATGGTGACATTCATATGGGACATGCGTTAAATAAAGTGTTAAAAGACTTTATTGTTCGTTACAAATCAATGACTGGATACTGTGCACCATATGTACCGGGATGGGATACACATGGTTTACCAATTGAACAAGCTTTAACAAATAAAGGCGTTAAGCGTAAAGAAATGACAGTTGCTGAGTTCCGTAAACTTTGTGAAGAATACGCATATGAGCAAGTAAGCCGTCAGCGTGAGCAATTTAAACGTTTAGGTGTACGTGGTGATTGGGATAATCCATACATTACATTAAAGCCAGCGTACGAAGCACAGCAAATTAAAGTATTTGGTGAAATGGCGAAAAAGGGCTACATCTATAAAGGACAAAAACCTGTTTACTGGTCTCCGACAAGTGAATCTGCATTAGCAGAAGCGGAAATAGAATATAAAGATAAAAAATCTGCATCTATTTACGTAGCATTCCCTGTTAAAGATGGAAAAAATGTTTTAGAAGGCGACGAGAAGTTCATTATTTGGACAACAACACCTTGGACATTGCCAGCTAACTTAGGTATTTCTGTTCATCCAGAACTTGAATATAGCATTGTAAAAGTAGATGGTGCAAAATATATCATTGCTTCTGAGCTATTTGAAGCAGTTTCAAAAACATTAGAGTGGGAAAACACAGAAGTTATTAAAACAGTAAAGGGTAGCGAACTTGAGTATACAGTGGCTAAGCATCCATTTTATGACCGTGATTCTCTTGTTATGCTTGGTGAGCACGTTACAACAGATGCTGGTACAGGTTGTGTACATACAGCACCAGGACACGGGGAAGATGACTTCCTTGTTGGGAAACAATATGGCTTAGAAGTTCTTTGTCCAGTTGATGATAAAGGTGTATTAACAAGTGAAGCGCCTGGATTTGAAGGGTTATTCTACGATAAAGCAAATAAACCAATCACGGAAAAATTAGAAGAGGTTGGTGCGTTATTAAAATTAACATTTATTACGCATTCTTATCCACACGACTGGAGAACGAAACAGCCAATTATTTTCCGTGCAACTGCACAATGGTTTGCATCTATTGAAGCGTTCCGCACTGAATTATTACAAGCTGTAGAGGAAACAAAATGGGTACCAGCATGGGGTGAAACACGCCTTCATAACATGGTTCGTGACCGCGGTGACTGGTGTATTTCTCGACAACGTGCGTGGGGTGTTCCGATTCCTGTATTCTATGCAGAAAACGGTGATCCAATTATTACAGATGAAACGATTAATCATGTAGCAGAGTTATTCCGTGAACATGGTTCGAACGTATGGTTCGAACGTGAAGCGAAAGACTTATTACCAGAAGGCTTTACACATCCATCTAGCCCAAATGGCGAATTCCGTAAAGAAACAGACATTATGGATGTATGGTTTGATTCTGGTTCTTCTCATCAAGCTGTATTAGAAGAGCGTGATGACCTGCAGCGTCCAGCTGATTTATATTTAGAAGGATCTGACCAATATCGCGGTTGGTTTAACTCTTCATTATCAACAGCAGTTGCGGTAACAGGTAAAGCACCGTATAAAGGTGTCTTAAGTCACGGCTTCGTACTTGATGGTGAAGGTCGTAAAATGAGTAAGTCTATCGGGAACATTGTTGTACCGAAGAAGATTATGGATCAACTAGGCGGCGATATTTTACGTTTATGGGTATCTTCAGTTGATTATCAATCTGATGTACGTATTTCTGATGATATCTTAAAACAAGTAGCAGAAGTATATCGTAAAATTCGTAATACATTCCGTTTCTTATTAGGAAACTTAGCTGACTTTAATCCAAGTAAAGATGTGGTACCGGCTGCAGAACTTCGCGAAGTAGACCGCTACATGTTAGTGAAATTAAATGACTTAATTACAAAAGTAAAAAATGCTTATGAAACGTATGAATTTGCAGCTGTATATCATGCGATTCATAACTTCTGTACAATTGATTTAAGTTCATTCTATTTAGATTTTGCAAAAGATATTTTATATATCGAAGCAGAAAATAATCATGATCGCCGTGCAATTCAAACGGTATTATATGATGTTCTTGTTGCATTAACAAAACTTGTAACGCCAATTTTACCTCATACAGCAGATGAAGTATGGCCATATGTTCCTGGTGTAGTAGAAGAAAGCGTCCAGTTAACTGATATGCCGGAAGCTATGGAAGTAGAGGGTGCGGAAGAGTTAAAAGTAAAATGGGATGCATTTATGACACTTCGCGATGATGTATTAAAAGCGTTAGAAGTGGCACGTAATGAGAAAGTAATTGGTAAATCGTTAAATGCGAGCATTACCCTATTCCCAACTGCAGAAATGAAACAAATGTTAGAGTCTATTAGCGAAGATTTAAAACAGTTGTTTATTGTTTCTGAGTATAAACTTGGTGGAACAATGGAAGAAGCACCAGCTGATGCACCGAAATATGAACATACAGCTGTTGTTGTAGCACAAGCAACTGGTGAAACGTGTGAACGTTGCTGGGTTGTATCTGAAACAATAGGAAGTAATGCAGACCATCCAACGTTATGTGAACGCTGCGGAGAAGTTGTAAAAGAACATTATGTAAAATAATGAAACGAAAAAAATCGACTGCCTTGTAGGCAGTCGATTTTTTTCTTCCTTGGAAGGAAAAATGTGTGTGCGGTAATCGTGTGCTTTTCGGATAAACTAACGATACATTCCAGCCGGGAGGGACGCGCTTGTGACTGACACATACATGGAGATTCAAGAAGAGCTACAATTAATGCAACGAGAGCTACAGGAGCGATTAGCAAAAGAAGAGACGTATGCGTATGATGTAGAATTTGGAGAGGAATTGCTAGGTATAGCCAAAATAGATGTGAAAAATAAATTATTATTGCATGATATGAGAGAAGATTTAAAAGATGTAGAGCGAGCACTTTTGAAAATGGAAATAGGCATGTATGGAATTTGTGAAGAAACCGGACAAAGAATGACACTTAGACAATTAAAAGGTATGCCAACAGCACGTACAGTTCATGAATGTTTCTATGAAAAAGTAAAAACAATTTAAAGACAACAATATTATATTACCTAATTCATTTTATTTTATGCTCCTTTACGATGCTTCATTGTGAAAACATAGCAGCTATGCTAAAATTTTGAGGTACACTGTCATTGTGGGGGAAACGAAAATGATATATTATTTAATAGCATTATTTGTGATTGTCATTGATCAAGTATCAAAATGGATTATCGTAAAGGAAATGGATTTAGGTGAGAGTATTCCGATTATTGATAATGTACTGTACATAACGTCTCACCGCAATACCGGAGCTGCATGGGGCATTTTAGAAAATAGAATGTGGTTCTTTTATGTTATCACAGTCATCTTTGTTATTTTTATTGTGATTTATATGCAAAAATTTGCAAAGACAGACAAGCTTCTCGGCATTTCGCTTGGACTTATTCTAGGCGGAGCAATTGGTAATTTTATTGATCGTGTATTCCGAAAAGAAGTTGTTGATTTTATTCATACGTATATTTTCTCATACAACTTCCCGGTATTTAACGTTGCAGATTCGGCATTATGTGTTGGTGTTACGTTAATTATTATTCAAACATTACTAGAAGGAAAGAAAACAAAGGAGTAAATAATGAGCGAAGTAGTACAAGTAACAGTTACAGAAGAGCAAAAAAACGAACGGATTGATAAATTTGTTGCAGGGGTGAACAATGAATGGTCTCGTTCACAAGTGCAACAATGGATTAAAGATGGTGTTGTAACCGTAAACGGAAAAGACATCAAAGGGAACTATAAAGTAAAAACAAATGATGAAATTACAGTTACTATTCCAGAACCAGAGTCATTAGATATTCTTCCAGAAGATATGAATTTAGAAATTTATTATGAGGATAGTGATGTACTTGTCGTAAACAAGCCGCGTGGCATGGTTGTACACCCTGCGCCAGGGCATACGAGCGGTACGTTAGTAAATGGTTTAATGTATCACTGTAAAGATTTATCGGGTATTAACGGTGTAATGCGCCCAGGAATTGTGCATCGCATTGATAAAGATACGTCTGGATTATTGATGGTGGCAAAAAATGATATGGCACATGAAGCGCTTGTAAATCAGCTTGTGGCAAAAACAGTAACAAGACGCTATCAAGCGATTGTTCATGGTGTTATTCCGCATGATAAAGGAACAGTTGATGCGCCGATTGGACGTGATAAACAAGATCGTCAAAGTATGACTGTTGAGGAAAATGGAAAACATGCTGTAACTCATTTCCGTGTATTAGAGCGTTTTAATAATTTCACTCATGTGGAGTGTCAACTAGAAACAGGTCGTACGCATCAAATTCGTGTACATATGAAATATATTGGGTACCCACTTGCAGGTGACCCGAAATATGGTCCGAAGAAAACGTTTGATATAAATGGTCAAGCATTACATGCAGGTATTTTAGGTTTCGTTCACCCGCGTACAGGTGAATATTTAGAATTTGAAGCACCAGTTCCACAAATTTTTGTAGATCTTTTGGATGAGTTGCGAAAATAATATTGACAATCGTTATAAAAACTGCCATAATAACAGCAGTTGAATAAGTCCTTTAACACAGCCCCGTGAGGTTGAGAAGGTAACGGTTTGAAATACGTAGGGTACGTATACCCTTTTTCAAAAAAATCCTCTCGCACACGACGAGAGGATTTTTTTATACCATTCCTCTCACGCAAGAAAAAAGCTTGGAGGTGAAGAGCATGAAAGAAAAAGCAGTGGTACTAGATGATCAAATGATTCGCCGTGCTTTAACACGCATTAGTCATGAAATTGTAGAACGCAATAAGGGTGTTGAAAATTGTGTTCTAGTTGGGATTAAAACACGCGGTATTTTTATCGCACAGCGTTTAGCAGAACGAATTAGTCAAATTGAAGGAAAAGAGATGGCAGTTGGTGAATTAGACATTACATTGTATCGTGATGACTTAACACTGCAATCTAAAAATAAAGAACCGCTTGTAAAAGGTTCGGATATTCCAGTTGATATTACGAATAAAAAAGTTATCCTTGTTGATGATGTATTATATACAGGAAGAACTGTGCGAGCTGCAATGGATGCTCTAATGGATATTGGAAGACCATCGCAAATTCAGTTAGCTGTTCTTGTAGATAGAGGTCACCGTGAACTACCAATTCGCGCTGACTATGTAGGAAAAAACATTCCAACATCAAGCGAAGAACGTATTGAAGTAGGACTTCAAGAAACAGACAAACAAGATCGAGTAAGCATATACGAAAAATAAAGCCCTTTTAAATGTAGTCCTGTGAGGCTGCCAAAGGGTCTTGGCTTTCATATGTCTAATTTGACATACGAAAGTATAGGACTCTTTGTGCATAGGGCGCAAAGAGTTTTTTTATTGCAAGTTTTCAACATTGGAGGAGGATATAATAATGGAACAAAAGCCAGTGTTAGACATTCATGAAGTACCGAAACCAGGAAAATGGTTACTGTTAAGTATACAGCATCTATTCGCTATGTTTGGAGCGACAGTGCTTGTTCCATTTTTAACAGGATTAAGCCCAGCAGTTGCCTTAATCTCGAGCGGACTAGGAACGCTAGCATTCCTGCTAATCACGAAAGGGCAAGTTCCAGCTTACCTCGGATCATCATTTGCATTCATTGCACCGATTATTACAGCAAAAGCAGCAGGCGGCCCAGGAGCAGCAATGCTTGGCGGAATGATGGCAGGACTTGTCTATATGTTGATTGCACTTGCGATTAAAAAATCTGGATCTAATTGGATTATGAATCTCTTGCCCCCAATCGTAGTTGGTCCAGTTGTTATGGTAATTGGACTTGGGCTTGCACATACAGCAGTAGATATGGCAATGAATAATGCAGATGGAAAATATAGCTTTACACACTTTTCAGTTGCACTTGTCACATTAGCAATTACAATCATCTGCTCAATCTTTGGAAGAGGATTCTTAAGCATCATACCAGTTTTAATAGGAATCATAGGCGGTTACATCTTTGCTTACTTCCAAGGCTTAGTCGATTTGAAACCAGTAATTGAAGCGAAATGGTTTGATGTACCGGATTTCGTAGTGCCATTTGTCACATATACACCAGAATTTTCGTGGAAAATAGTATTAGTAATGGTACCTGTTGCAATCGTTACAGTTTCAGAACATATTGGACATCAAATTGTACTTGGAAATGTCATAAATAAAGACTTAATTGAAAAGCCAGGCTTACACCGCTCTATTATGGGAGATGGAATTGCAACATTCATTGCTTCAGCAATTGGAGGACCGCCAAATACGACGTACGGTGAAAATATTGGAGTGCTTGCAATTACAAGAGCATACAGCGTATATTTATTCGTTGGATCAGCAATATTGGCAATCATGTTCGGATTTATTGGTAAAATTTCAGCTCTTATCCATTCGATCCCAACACCAGTTATGGGCGGAGTTTCAATCTTACTATTCGGTGTTATCGCATCAAGCGGTTTACGCATGATGGTAGATGAGAAAACAGATTTCGGGGATAAACGAAATTTAGTAATAGCATCAGTCATACTTGTAATTGGCATCGGTGGTGCAGTGCTTCATATCGGTCAATCATTCCAAGTAGAAGGCATGGCTCTTGCAGCAATTGTAGGGGTAATCCTAAACTTAGTACTACCTGAACTGAAACAAAAACAACAACAATCAAAGAACATTGCTTCATAAAAACAACCTTTTAATTCAGTCCTGTGAGACCGAAAAGGGTGTGTAATTTGTTACACCCTAGTCTCGCACGGCTAGGGTATTTTTATGCAGTTATTGTTATATAAATTCAAAGATGCTAAGATAAAAATCAGAAAGATGAGGGATGACAATGAACCATTTGTTAACGATGAGTGAATTATCGGAGCAGGAGATTTCAGAAATCCTAAAAGATGCAGAAGATTTCGCAAGTGGAAAAGGAATAAGAACGAAAGAGCAAACGTTTGTTGCAAACTTATTCTTTGAAAACAGTACGAGAACACGTTTTAGCTTTGAAGTAGCAGAGAAGCGATTAGGGCTCGATGTTCTGAACTTCTCGGCAGAGTCTTCTAGCGTACAAAAAGGAGAAACACTTTACGATACGATAAGAACACTTGAATCAATCGGAACAAAAGCAGTGGTCATCCGCCATCAACAAGATCGCTACTTTGATGAGCTAAAGGATCAAGTAAACATTCCAATCTTGAATGCTGGTGATGGATGTGGAAATCATCCAACGCAATGTCTTCTAGATCTTCTAACAATTAAACAAGAGTTTGGAGGATTTGAAGGATTAAAGATTGCGATTGTTGGAGATATTCGCCATAGCCGAGTAGCACGTTCTAACGCTGAAGCTTTAACAAAACTAGGAGCAACGATTTACTTTGCTAGCCCTGAAGAGTGGAAAGATGAAACGAACACATTTGGAACATACAGAAGTTTAGATGAACTTGTTCCAGAAGTTGATGTGATGATGTTACTTCGTGTGCAACATGAGCGTCATGATCATTATGAAACAGATATCATGAAAGAGTATCATGAGCAGCACGGATTAACAATTGAACGAGAAAAGCGTATGAAACAAGGAAGCATTATTATGCATCCAGCTCCTGTAAACCGTGATGTAGAAATTGCAAGTGAACTCGTCGAGTGTGAGCGTTCACGCATATTCAAACAGATGGAAAATGGAGTTTACGTAAGAATGGCTGTACTAAAACGCGCATTACCAAATGTATTAGGAGGAATGAAACATGAACTATTTATTTAAAAATGGACGTTATTTGAATGAAGAAGGAAAAATCGTAGCAACAGATCTTCTCGTACAAGACGGTAAAATTGCGAAAGTAGCAGAAAATATTACGGCAGATAATGCTGAAGTAATCGATGTAAACGGAAAATTAATTGCACCTGGATTAGTAGATGTACACGTTCATCTTCGCGAACCAGGTGGTGAACATAAAGAAACAATTGAAACAGGTACACTTGCAGCAGCAAAAGGTGGATTTACAACAATTTGCGCAATGCCAAATACACGTCCAGTACCAGACAGCAGAGAACATATGGAAGACTTGCAAAAACGAATTAAAGAAAAAGCACATGTAAATGTACTGCCATATGGAGCGATTACAGTACGCCAAGCAGGTTCTGAAATGACAGACTTTGAAACATTAAAAGAACTTGGAGCATTCGCGTTTACTGATGATGGAGTAGGCGTACAGGATGCAAGCATGATGCTGGCAGCGATGAAGCGTGCAGCAAAATTAAATATGGCAGTTGTAGCACACTGCGAAGAAAATACGCTAATCAATAAAGGGTGTGTACATGAAGGCAAGTTTTCTGAGAAACACGGCTTAAACGGTATCCCATCAGTATGTGAGTCCGTACATATTGCCCGGGACATACTACTTGCAGAAGCAGCAGGGTGTCACTATCACGTATGTCACGTAAGTACAAAAGGATCTGTACGTGTCATTCGTGATGCAAAGCGTGCTGGAATTAAAGTAACCGCAGAAGTAACACCGCATCACTTACTATTATGTGAAGATGATATCCCATCAGCTGATCCTAATTTTAAAATGAATCCACCGCTTCGAGGAAAAGAAGATCATGAAGCGTTAATCGAAGGATTATTAGATGGAACGATCGATATGATCGCAACAGATCATGCACCGCATACTGCGGAAGAGAAAGCACAAGGGATTGAAAGAGCACCGTTCGGAATTACTGGTTTTGAAACGGCATTCCCACTACTATATACAAACCTTGTGAAAAAAGGAATCATTACATTAGAACAATTAATTCAATTCTTAGCAGAAAAACCAGCTGATACATTCGGTTTAGAAGCAGGGCGTCTGACAGAAGGTAGAGTAGCTGATATTACAATAATCGATTTAGACAATGAAGAAGAGATTGATCCAACAACATTCTTATCAAAAGGAAAAAATACGCCATTCGCAGGCTGGAAATGTCAAGGCTGGCCGGTTATGACAATCGTTGGCGGTAAGATCGCATGGCAAAAGGAGAGTGCATTAGTATGAAAAGACAGCTTATCTTAGAAGATGGAACAGTATTAATTGGAAAAGGCTTTGGCGGAGAAATTGAAAAATCAGGTGAAGTCGTATTTACAACAGGGATGACGGGGTATCAAGAGACATTATCTGATCCATCATACTGCGGTCAAATTGTAACATTTACGTACCCATTAATCGGAAACTACGGCATTAACCGTGATGATTTCGAATCAATTCATCCATCTGTAAATGGTTTAATAGTAAACGAAATTTGTGATCACCCATCTAACTTCCGTAATGAAATTTCGTTAGATGATTATTTAAAGGAAAGAAACATTCCAGGATTAGCAGGAATTGATACAAGAAAATTAACACGAAAAATTCGTCAATATGGAACATTACGCGGACGTCTTTGCAACATGGATGCGGATGTAGAGTACATCGTTAGCCAATTAAAAGCGACAGTCTTTACAGATCATGTGAAACGCGTATCAACAAAAGATCCATATCCAAGTCCAGGCCGTGGCCATCGCGTTGTACTTGTAGACTTCGGTATGAAGCATGGTATTTTACGAGAACTAAATAAACGTGACTGTGATGTAATTGTTGTCCCTTACAATACAACGGCTGAAGAGATTTTACGCCTTAGCCCAGATGGAATTATGTTAAGTAATGGACCTGGGGATCCAAAAGATGTACCAGAAGCAATTGAAATGCTAAAAGACATTATCGGAAAAGTACCATTATTCGGGATTTGCCTTGGACATCAATTGTTCGCTCTAGCATCTGGTGCAAATACAAGCAAGTTAAAATTCGGTCACCGTGGTTTAAATCATCCAGTAAAGCATCTTGCAACTGGAAAAGTAGCCATTACTTCTCAAAACCATGGTTACGCAGTAGAAGAAGAATCAGTTAAAAGTACAGATCTTGAAATTACACATGTAGCGTTAAATGATGGAACAGTAGAAGGTCTTCGTCATACGAAGTTCCCAGCATTTACAGTACAATACCATCCAGAAGCTTCAGCAGGGCCAGAAGATGCAAATGATTTATTCGAAGATTTCTTAACAATGATTGAAAACTTCAAGAAAGAAGGGGAAGAGTTATGCCAAAACGCCTAGACATTAACACAATTTTAGTAATCGGATCAGGACCTATTGTAATCGGGCAAGCAGCGGAGTTTGACTACTCTGGAACACAAGCTTGTCAATCTCTTAAAGAAGAAGGTTACAAAGTAATCCTTGTGAACTCTAACCCAGCAACAATTATGACTGACACTGCAACAGCAGATAAAGTATATATTGAACCATTAACATTAGAATTTGTAAGCCGTATTATTCGTAAAGAACGCCCAGATGCAATCTTGCCGACACTAGGCGGACAAACGGGACTAAATATGGCTGTTGAACTTGCAAAATCAGGCATACTAGAAGAGTGCGGAGTTGAAATTTTAGGAACAAAATTATCAGCAATTGAGCAAGCGGAAGATCGTGACCTATTCCGTACATTAATGCAAGAATTAAATGAACCAACACCACCAAGTGAAATCATTCATACGCTTGATGAAGCATATGACTTTGTAAAAGAAATTGGTTATCCAGTAATCGTTCGTCCAGCGTTCACATTAGGAGGAACTGGCGGTGGTATTTGTCATAACGAAGAAGAATTAATTGAAACCGTAACAAGTGGTTTAAAACATAGCCCAGTAACACAATGTTTATTAGAAAAAAGTATTGCTGGTTGCAAGGAAATTGAATATGAAGTAATGCGTGATTCAAATGATAATGCCATCGTAGTATGTAATATGGAAAACATTGATCCAGTTGGTGTTCATACAGGGGATTCTATCGTTGTTGCACCAAGCCAAACATTAAGTGATCGTGAATATCAAATGTTACGTAACACTTCATTAAGAATTATTCGTGCACTAGGAATTGAAGGTGGATGTAACGTTCAGCTTGCGCTTGATCCATATAGCTTCCAGTACTATGTAATCGAAGTAAATCCACGTGTAAGTCGTTCATCTGCATTAGCGTCAAAAGCAACAGGGTATCCAATCGCTAAATTAGCGGCGAAAATTGCAGTTGGCTTAACATTAGATGAAATTGTAAACCCAGTAACTCAGAAAACATATGCATGTTTCGAACCAGCATTAGACTATGTTGTTTCAAAAATTCCGCGCTGGCCATTTGATAAGTTTGAATCAGCAAACAGAACGCTTGGTACGCAGATGAAAGCAACTGGTGAAGTTATGTCAATCGGACGTAACTTAGAGGAATCATTATTAAAAGCGGTTCGTTCTCTAGAGCTTGGCATTTATCACTTAGAGTTAGACCACTTAAAAGAGCTTGATAAAGAAACAATGAAAAAACGCATTATTAAAGCTGATGATGAGCGACTGTTTGTTGTAGCAGAAGCGATCCGTCAAGGTGTAACAAAAGAAGAAATCAACTCATGGTGTGAAATGGACTTCTTCTTCTTACAAAAAGTTGAAAACATCGTAAACATGGAACGCAAAGTAAAAGCACATGTTGGTGATATGGAAGTGCTGCAAGAAGCAAAAGAAATGGGCTTCAGTGATCATTACATCGCAGCTGCTTGGAACAAAACAGAGCGTGAGATTTATGAAACACGTCAAGAAAACAATATGACGCCAGTATTTAAAATGGTAGATACTTGTGCGGCAGAGTTTGAATCTGCAACACCGTACTACTACAGCACATATGGCGACGAAAATGAATCGATTGTTACAGATCGTAAAAGCGTAGTAGTACTTGGGTCTGGTCCAATCCGCATCGGGCAAGGTGTGGAGTTTGACTATGCAACAGTTCACTCTGTATGGGCAATTAAAGAAGCTGGTTATGAAGCAATTATCATCAATAACAACCCAGAAACAGTTTCAACAGATTTCAGTATTTCGGATAAGTTATATTTTGAACCACTTACAATTGAGGATGTAATGCACATCATCGATTTAGAACAACCAGAAGGTGTAATCGTTCAGTTTGGTGGTCAAACAGCAATTAACTTAGCGGCAAAATTACAAGAGCGCGGTGTGAAAATTTTAGGTACATCACTGGAAGATTTAGATCGTGCAGAAGACCGTGATAAATTCGAAGCGGCTTTAACAGAGTTAGGTATTCCACAACCAGTTGGGAAAACGGCAACAACAGTAGAAGCAGCAGTAGCAATCGCTGAAGAAATTGGTTATCCAGTACTTGTAAGACCATCTTACGTACTTGGTGGACGTGCGATGGAAATTGTATATCGTCAAGAAGAACTACTGCACTACATGAAAAATGCGGTTAAAGTTCATGCGGATCATCCAGTATTAATTGACCGTTACATGGTTGGTAAAGAAATTGAAGTAGATGCAATTTCAGACGGTGAAAATGTATTCATTCCAGGTATTATGGAACATATTGAACGCGCTGGAGTTCACTCTGGTGACTCCATCGGTGTATACCCACCGCAAAGCTTATCTGCAAAACTGAAAGAACAAATTATCGAAAATACAATTGCACTTGGAAGAGGATTAAACATTGTTGGCTTACTGAATATCCAGTTTGTAGTATTCAAAGACGAAGTGTATGTAATTGAAGTAAACCCACGTGCGAGCCGTACAGTACCATTCTTAAGTAAAATTACAGGTGTACCGATGGCGAATATCGCAACAAAAGTTATTTTAGGTCAAAATCTTGTAGAACAAGGATATGAAACTGGATATCGCCCAGAAGAGAAAGAAGTGTACGTAAAAGCTCCGGTATTCTCTTTTGCAAAACTACGTTCTGTTGATACAACATTAGGACCTGAAATGAAATCAACAGGGGAAGTAATGGGGAAAGACTTAACACTTGAAAAAGCATTATATAAAGGACTTGTTGCTGCTGGAATTAGTATTCCAACACACGGATCTGTCATCATTACTGTTGCGGATAAAGACAAAGAAGAAGCAATGGAAATTGCAAAGCGCTTCCATGAAATTGGTTATAACTTATTAGCGACAGCAGGAACAGCAAAATCATTAACAGACCAAGGTGTTCCAGTTCAAGTTGTCAACAAAATCGATTCTGAAGACTACAACTTGCTGGATATTATTCGCCAAGGAAAAGCTCAGTTTGTAATTAACACATTAACAAAAGGTAAACAACCAGCGCGTGATGGCTTCCGTATTCGCCGTGAGTCTGTAGAAAATGGAGTAGCATGCTTAACATCACTAGATACAACAAGAGCAATCTTACGTGTACTAGAATCCATGACATTTTCAGCTCACGCAATGAAAGAAATTGCGCCAACCGAGCGTCACGAGGTGGTACGTGCATGATGCAAAAGCAAAATATGATCGTCGTTAACCAAAAAGAAATCGCAAAAAATATTTATGAACTAGTGCTTCAAGGTGATCTTGTACAGCAAATGAACGAACCAGGGCAGTTTGTACACATTAAAGTAGCAGAAGGCATTGCGCCTCTGCTGCGCCGCCCAATTAGTATTTGTAATGTTGATCAAGAAAAGAACGAATTTACAATGCTCTATCGCGCGGAAGGACAAGGAACAAAAACATTAGCAAAGAAAAAACAAGGTGAACTTGTAGACGTATTAGGACCATTAGGCCATGGATTTCCTGTAGAAGAAGCGGAAGCAGGGCAAACGGCTCTTTTAGTAGGAGGCGGAATTGGTGTGCCACCACTTTATGAGTTATCACAACGCCTTGTTGCAAAAGGAGTACGTGTCATTCACATCTTAGGTTTCCAAACAAAAGATGTTGTCTTCTACGAAGAGAAATTTGCAGAGCTTGGTGATACGTATGTCGCAACAGTCGATGGTACACATGGTACAAAAGGATTTGTAACAGATGTGATCGATGCGTATGGAATTGACTTTGACATTTTATACTCATGTGGACCTTTAGCAATGCTTCGTGCATTAGAAGGCCGCTATAAAGAGAAAAAAGCCTACATTTCATTAGAAGAACGTATGGGCTGTGGGGTTGGAGCATGTTTCGCATGTGTATGCCACTTGCAAGAAGATCCAAGTGGACATTCTTACAAGAAGGTGTGCAGCGACGGGCCAGTATTTCCAATCGGGGAGGTTGTACTATGAACAGATTGCAAGTTGAATTACCAGGATTATCATTAAAGAATCCAATTATCCCGGCATCTGGTTGTTTCGGATTTGGTCGTGAGTACGCACAGTTCTATGATTTAAGTGTACTTGGATCAATCATGATTAAAGCAACAACAGAACAACCTCGTTATGGAAATCCAACTCCTCGTGTTGCAGAAACACCAGGCGGAATGCTAAATGCAATCGGGCTTCAAAACCCAGGGTTAGAAAAGGTAATGACGTCTGAATTACCATGGCTAGAGCAATTTGATCTTCCTATTATTGCGAACGTTGCGGGTTCACAAGCTGAGGACTATGTAGCAGTAGCAAAGGAAATTTCGAAAGCACCAAATGTTCATGCACTAGAATTAAATATTTCTTGTCCAAACGTAAAAACAGGCGGTATCGCTTTTGGTACAGTTCCAGAAATTGCTGCCGATTTAACGAAGCGAGTAAAAGAGGTTTCTGAAGTACCGGTATATGTGAAATTGTCACCGAACGTGGCAAACATTGTGGAGATTGCAAAGGCAATTGAAAACGCGGGTGCGGACGGATTAACGATGATTAATACATTGCTTGGCATGCGTCTAGATTTAAAAACGGCAAAACCAATTTTAGCAAACCGTACAGGTGGATTATCAGGCCCAGCGATTAAGCCAGTGGCAATTCGTATGGTGCACGAAGTGAGTCAAGCTGTGAACATTCCAATTATCGGAATGGGCGGTATTGAATCAGCAGAAGATGTAATTGAGTTCTTCTACGCTGGTGCAAGTGCAGTAGCAGTTGGAACAGCAAACTTCGTTGATCCGTTTGTATGTCCAACAATTATTGAAGAATTACCAGCACTTTTAGATGAATTAGGATTTGAACACATTTCGGAATGTCAAGGAAGGAGCTGGAAGCAAACATGTCACAATCTTTAATTGTTGCACTGGATTTTCCAGGTAAAGCAGAGGTAGAACAGTTTTTAAGTCACTTTGAAGGGGAACAATTATTTGTCAAAGTTGGTATGGAACTGTTTTACAAAGAGGGACCTGCTATTATTACGTACCTAAAAGAAAAAGGACATCAAATTTTTCTAGATTTAAAACTTCATGATATTCCGAACACAGTAAAAAGCGCAATGCGCAATTTAGCTAGTTTAGAAGTTGATATGGTAAACGTTCATGCTGCTGGGGGAAGCAGTATGATGAAAGCTGCGCTTGAGGGATTAGAGGAAGGTAAGAAAGAAGGAAAAGAGAGACCGATTTGTATTGCAGTTACACAACTAACAAGTACATCGGAAGAAGTAATGAAAAAAGAGATCGGCATTGAGAAAACGTTAGAAGAAGCGGTTGCTCATTATGCGAAATTAACGAAAGAAAGCGGTCTGGACGGCGTTGTTTGTTCAACGCTGGAAGTACCAAAATTGCGTGAAGTATGCGGAGATGCTTTCGTAACAGTAACACCGGGGATTCGTCTTGCAAGCGATGATGTAAATGACCAAGTTCGCGTAGCAACGCCAAAACGTGCGCGTGAACTAGGCTCTAGTTATATCGTAGTAGGACGTAGTATTACAAAAGCAGAAAATCCACGCGCAGCGTATCAAATTGTAAAAGAACAGTGGGAGGGTGTAACAGTATGAAAAAACAAATCGCATCTCATTTATTAGATATCGGAGCAGTATTCTTACAACCAAATGATCCATTTACATGGTCTTCTGGAATGAAATCACCAATTTATTGTGATAATCGTTTAACATTATCATATCCAGAAGTACGTCAAGCGATTGCGGCAGGATTAGAAGAATTAATTCAAACACACTTCCCAACTGTAGAGGTTATTGCAGGAACAGCAACAGCAGGGATTGCACATGCTGCTTGGGTAAGCGATCGTATGAACTTACCAATGTGTTATGTACGCAGTAAGGCAAAAGGGCATGGTAAAGGAAATCAAATCGAAGGTAAAGCAGAAAAAGGCCAAAAAGTTGTCGTAGTAGAAGATTTAATCTCAACTGGTGGCAGTGCAATTACTTGTGTAGAGGCACTTCGCGAAGCTGGTTGTGAAGTATTAGGAATCGTATCAATCTTCACATACGAACTTGAAGCAGGAAAAGAAAAATTAGCAGCAGCAAATGTTGCATCATACTCTTTAAGCGACTACAGTGCACTTACAGAAGTAGCAGCAGAAAAAGGTATGATCGGCGAAGCAGAAACGAAGAAACTACAAGAATGGCGCAAAAATCCAGCTGATGAGGCTTGGATTACAGCATAATAATAAAAGAAAACACGACCGTGGGGAGAAACACGGTCGTGTTTTCTTTATGCAATTACATCGTTATTGCTTTTTTTCTACCTCTTTGTCTCCTTTTACAAATAATAACGTCATATAAGAAACAAGAAATGAAAAAATACTATACATCCCTACCCAAAAGAAAAATGATCGATTAAATAACGCTACTGCTACAATAAGAAAAATCGCAAACGTAATAATAGGCATTATATAATACGTCTTTGTAATTCGTGTACCAATAACAGAAAAAATAAAGACAAGTAATGGACAAACAAATAATACGAATATAAATTCACTCATGCGCTGTCCTCTTTTCCTATTAGTTTGTTGTTTTCCTGTTAAACGTTTTTCTGCACTCGTTTCTTTTCCTCCAAATCGCTTTGTAAATGTATTTCGCCAGCTTTTTGACAAGGAATTGACTGCAAATATAAGTTGCAGTTTTTCTATATTATGTTTATCGTGGTGCATCATTTCATTTGCAAAGGTAATTGTTATGTTCATTTTGTTCTATTAATCTAATTTCATCAGAAGGGGAAACAGTTCCTCTCTCTAATACTCGTACGAAAAATTAGTAAATCCTGCATTTTTGTAATGGTTAAGGTGATGTTTCGTAAAGGATATGGGCATATTTAACAGAAAATTACAGGAATAAAAAATATTGATTTTTTATTATATTTATTATAGGATACTTTATAAGTAAATAAGATAAGCGATGAATGGAATAGAGTAGTGTATGTTCTCCCTGTTAAAGAGAGCTGACGGTTGGTGTAAGTCAGTACATAGAACAGCATGAATTACAATCCAGGAGCATCTTCTTCGAGCGAATTGTAAGGGGAAGACGGTGAAGAGCCGTTATAAAGAATGAAGAGATTGACATATAGAGTTTGTCAATAATTAGGGTGGTACCGCGAATAAAATCGTCCCTACTGATTAATTTCAGTAGGGATTTTTTGTATTTTCATAACAACTAAATAATAGATAAGCGATGAATGGAATAAAGTAGTGTATGTTCTCCCTGTTAAAGAGAGCTGACGGTTGGTGTAAGTCAGTACATAGAACAGCATGAATTACAATCCAGGAGCATCTTCTTCGAGCGAATTGTAAGGGGAAGACGGTGAAGAGCCGTTATAGAGAATGAAGAGATTGACATATAAAGTTTGTCAATAATTAGGGTGGTACCGCGAATAAAATCGTCCCTACTGATTAATTTCAGTAGGGATTTTTTATTTGTTTTTAAAAGTAAAAGTACCTAAATGTATGAATGATGATTATGTTTTTAGGAGGTTTCATTGTGGATGAGGCTTACAGACCTTTATTCTTAAAAAATGGATTTTAATCATATAAATCAATTCATTCACCAAGTAAAAATAGTGATGTAAAGGAGGTGAATAGCCATGGAAGATGGCTATTATTATTTAAAATCACTTGCAAAACAATTAAAAAAATTAGGAACAGAAAGAGGAAAAAAGAATGAAGAAAGATGGCTTAAAGAAAGAGTTATTACCTAGACATGTTCAATTTTTAGCGTTAGCGGGAATGATTGGTACGGGCATTTTCAAAGGGAGTGGAGATACTCTAGGGATTGCCGGGCCTGGCGTAATTGTTTCGTACTTACTTGGTGGATTATTAATGATGATTGTTATGGTGGCTTTAGCTGAAATGGCTGTTGTTTATCCAAATCATAATGTTCAACATTTAGTTCATAAGGCTTTTGGATTTCATGTATCATTTGTAGTTGGATGGCTATACTGGATTAACTGGACGCTTGTTACAATTGTAGAAATATTAGCTGCAGGATCTTTTTTACAATTTTGGTTTCCGAATGTACCTCTTTGGTTACTAAGTGCTATTTGTGCGCTTTTAGTTGTGGGAATTAACAGTTTTCAAGTGAAATTTTATGGCGAAATGGAATTTTGGTTTGCTAGTATAAAAATTTTGGCACTTGTATTATTCATCCTTTTAGGTGGAGCAGTCTTATTTGGGCTAACGAATTTTGCTCCATCAACACCAACGGAACATTTACTTGGGCATGGGGGATTCTTTCCAAATGGTATTAAAGGGGTATTTAGTGCTTGTTTTATTGTCATGTTTTCATTCGGAGGATCTGAGTTAATAGGGGTAGCAATTTCTGAGACAAAAGACGTTGAGAAGGTTTTACCTAAAGTGATAAAGGGTGTTGTTTGGCGCGTTATCATATTTTATATCTTACCTATTACAATTATTGCGGGATTAATACCTTGGAATGAAGTTGCAGGAAATGTAAGTCCGTTTATACAAGTAATGAATGCCATTGGTATCCCAGGTGTTGCACACATCATGAATTTTGTTTTATTAACGGCAGTTCTTTCAGCTGCGAATTCAGGAGTTTATGCTACTTCCAGAACAATGGTTGCGTTAGCTGAAAAAGGAGAAGCGCCAAAAATATTGAAACATACTGCGAAATCAGGTGCACCAATCGTTGCAATCTCTTTTAATGGATTATTATTATTGATAGGTGCAGGACTAGCATTCTTTGCTCCAGATAGTATTATCGGAACAATGATGACAATTCCAGGATTTACAATGTTATTGCTTTGGTTAAGTATTTGCTTTGCGCAACTTAAATTACGTCCTAATTATTCAACAATGCCTAATTTTAAAATGAAGTTTTTTCCAACTACGACTATTATTGGAATCGTAGGATTATGTGTTATTTTCATAGGCTCAACGTTTAGTAATGGAATTTCAGTCGGAACAGTGGTTTGTTTTACAACTTTAGTACTTTTAATTGGTCTTGCTTTACTTAAAGGACGGAGTAGAAAGAAAGAAGACACACAACTAAAACATATAAGTTAAATTTATGATGGGAATAAATTTAGCATATGAATCCGATAATCATCAGAGCACGCTCCTATTGAATAGGCGTGCTCTGTCGTGTTTTAAGATAAAGAGTGTGAGTCTGGGATAAAAGAAAGTATATAATTTCATTTACTGAAATAAGAGTGTCTTTTACTTTAATAAAATAAATCAAAATCATAACAAAAAGCTGTACTACTTCACATATACAGTAATACAGCTTTTTGTATATTACTTTA
The DNA here is from genome assembly GCF_002560985.1 of Bacillus sp. AFS018417. Classification (NCBI taxonomy): domain Bacteria; kingdom Bacillati; phylum Bacillota; class Bacilli; order Caryophanales; family Bacillaceae; genus Bacillus; species Bacillus sp. AFS018417. The sequence goes on along the minus strand of NZ_NTTM01000003.1, from coordinate 629 downwards.
CGGAATGAGCTTGTTGCATCTTTTTAATGATGCGAATTTGCCCACGATGACTTAGTTCATCCTCAAATACATGAAACCATTTGAAATAATTGTTTGCCGGCTTGTCTTCCCAAAAAGGAGTTGTTTTAAATAACCATTCGTTTGGAAGTGATTGAAATGTAGCGATTGTTTTATCACGCACTTCTTGTAATGTGTTTATGTAGAATTCCAGAGGCTGGTTTTTAATTTTCTGGCGTCCGAGATTGCCTAGTTCAACACCTGGTAACCAGCGTTCTAGTTCTTCCTCTGTTGGTTCTCTGTCTTCAAAGGTATGAATTTGATAATAAAATTCGACAGCTGCCATGTGATACAGAAGCATACCGATTGAATTTGCATTTTCATCATATAAATAGTCTAATTCTTCAATTGTTAAATCTTGAACAGCACGTAAAGTTGAGAGGCGTGCATAGTTCATCATCGAAACAAGTTTAGAAAAATCGTCGCTTAATCCGTCAATCTTATCAATTAAAAATAAATTCTCCATAGAAATCCCCCTGTTATGAAATACAGACCTGTATTTAATTTCTCTAAATAGGAGGAGATTCCTGTTTTATTGCGTAAAACAAAATGAAAGCAGCTCTATAATTCAT
>NZ_NTTM01000039.1:0-41977 GCF_002560985.1 Bacillus sp. AFS018417 | reverse complement strand
GGTCAACCACAAGCCTTCTTGCACGAGAAGTTGCCAACACCTACAAACATTGGCGAAGGGAAACAAACTCTTAGGAGGGACAAAACATGCGTGTATTTGTCAAGAATGTAAGAGGAGAACCGCTCATGCCTTGCAGTCATCGTAAGGCACGGATTCTTCTCAAACAAGGAAAAGTAAAGATTATTGGATATACTCCGTTTACAATTCAATTACAATATGCCACAGGTGAAGCGGTGCAACCCGTCACAATCGGTGTTGACAGCGGAGCAAAGCATATCGGCATTGCGATTACCACTGAAGACAAAGTGTTAGCAAAAGGAACCATTGAGTTACGTCAGGACTTCAAAGAAAATCTTACACTGAGAGCTATATTACGCAGAGGTAGAAGACAACGAAAAACAAGATATCGAAAAGCACGTTTTCTCAATCGGAAAAAGAAAGAAGGATGGTTGCCACCATCGATTCAAAGCAGAGTGGATAACCAAATTCATTGGATTGAAATATTTCGCTCGTTATTACCATCTCCAAAAGTGATTGTCGAAGTAGGGAAATTTGATGCACAAAAGCTAAAAAATCCCGATATACAAGGAACAGAATACCAACAAGGGGATACCTTTGGCTTTTGGAATACGAGATATTATATATTCGCAAGAGACAATTACACCTGCCAAATTTGTAAGAAAAAAGGTGGTATTTTGCATACACATCATATCATTGAACGATGCAGTGGCGGTTCAGATATGGCAGATAATCTTGTAACAGTGCACGATGAATGCCATCAAAAATTTCATCAAGGGAAACTCAAACACAGTTTCAAAAAACCAAAACAATATAAAGAGACTGCTTTTATGAATATATTGCGTTTACAAATCATGAATCGTTTAGATTGTGACATTACGTACGGCAGTTACACCACACCGAAGCGAAAAGAATTAGGTTTATCAAAAACACATGTAAATGACGCGATTGCGATTACCCATCCAACACAACTACAAGAATATGATCAAAGCGGTGAGTTTCGAATTAAGCAATTTAGAAAGAAAAAACGCTCCCTGCATGAAGCAACCGCAAGAAAAGGAAGGAAAACAAAGAATACAAGTGCAAAACGGAACAAGAAAAATACACCACATATAGATGGAATCTATTTAGGTGATAAAGTAAAGGTATTTGGACAAGTAGGATTTGTGACAGGATTTACAGGAAAAATGGTATACGTACAAGATATACATGGACAATATATACAAAACCCTTCTAAATCCTATAAGCAAGTGAAGATGTCAGATATGGAACGTATACACCATACGAACAATTGGCAGTTCTTACAAATCAGTTAGGCTATGCCTAACCGAAATTCATCCCCACCTTACCGCTGGGCTTTTGCCCGTCACGCGCTTGAAGATGGGGACTTCTTTCGGAAATACGTTAAATTTTACAGATATTATTGTGCTTTGTTCCATTAAAGGGCTCGATTGTGGGGCATCACAAGTCGAAAATGATTAAACTTTTTTATAAAACCAAAGCTTAAAACTGCTAGATAAGAATCTATTTTGATTAATCTTTTTCAAAATGGATTCTTATTTATTTACCATAAATACATGTTTGTGAGCTATTTTTCATTAAACTTTTTTTCAAAGCCACAATATAAAGGGGAAAGGGAGAGAAATGAATGATTGTTAGAGAAGCGTTATTAAAAGAAGCAAATGAGCTAAGTAACCTCGCATTATCCTCAAAAGCAACTTGGAATTATAGTGAAGAATTTATATTGGCATGTAAGGAAGACTTAACAATTACGGAACAATATATTAAGAATAATTATGTGTATATTTTAGAAGAAAAACAAGAAATAATCGGATTTTTTTCATTCCAAAGAAAAGAAGCAGACAGTCTTGATTTTCTATATTTAGATCCTAAGTATAAAGGGAAAGGTTATGGAAGAATTCTTTGGGAAAGTGTTATTCAAAAAGCAGTCCAATTAAACATTAAGAGTTTTACGATTGATAGCGATCCGAATGCGAAAGGGTATTACATAAAAATGGGGGCGAAACTAATAGGAGAAACACCTTCTACTGTGTTTAAAGATCGTCTACTTCCGCTTTTGCAGTATGATATGTAAACTTATTCATTCTAATCGGATATTTTGAATTTAATTAGGAGATGCTTAATATGAAGTATAGCGAAATAGAGAAGATGAGTGATGTTTTATTGCAATCTTGGTCAATAGAAACGAGTTCAAAATGGACACCAGATCATCCAGCTAGAGGACAATGTGGTGTAACTGCATTAGTAATCAATGATTTCTTTGGAGGAGAGATCATGAAGACGAAAGTTCCGGAAGGCTGGCATTTTTATAACAGGATCAACGGTAAAAAATATGATTTTACAGCATCGCAATTTTTAGAAGAGATAACATATATGGACATTCCTTCTAATAGAAAAGAAGCATTTGCAGATACAAATGAAATACAATATGATGCTTTAAAACAAAAAGTTCGTATTCATATAAAGGGATTTATTTCGTGATAATTATCTTTTGACTCTTGGTGATTAATAAGTTACTATGATGGTAGTAACTTGTTGGTGGGAATGTTTATATCAAATAGAGTCGAGAGGGGAAATATTTTTGAAAACAGCTTATGTAAGCGCTACAATCGTGACTTTAAATGAAAAGAATGAAGTATTGAAAAATGGATATATCATTGTAGAAGATGGTCAAATTATAGAAGTGCAATCAGGAGAATTATCTAGTGAGAAACAAGTGGATCAAGTTATTGATCTTCATGGAAAATGGGTCTTACCTGGTCTGGTGAATACGCATACGCATGTCTTGATGAGTATTTTACGTGGAATAGGTGACGATATGCTCCTAAAGCCATGGCTTGAAACGAGAATTTGGCCACTTGAAAGTCAATTTACACCAGAGCTTGCTGTTGCTAGCACAGAGCTTGGTTTGTTAGAGATGGTGAAAAGCGGAACAACAGCGTTTTCTGATATGTTTAATCCAATTGGAGTAGATCAAGATTCTATTATGGAAGCTGTTCGTAAAAGTGGAATGCGCGCTGCTGTTTCCCGAACATTATTTAGCTTCGGAACGAAAGAAGATGAAAAGAAGGCAATTCATGAAGCGGAGAAGTATGTAAAACGTTATTACAATAAAGATGGTATGTTAACGACGATGGTCGCTCCTCATAGTCCATATGCATGTTCTACAGAAATGCTAGAAGAGTGTGCACGAATTGCAGTGGAAAATAGGACGATGGTGCATATTCATCTTTCCGAAACAGAGCGTGAAGTTCAGGATATTGAAGCACAATACGGAAAACGTCCAGTAGAGTATGTAGCAGATTGCGGTTTGTTCCAGAGACCAACAGTAATTGCACATGGTGTTGTACTGAATGAAAATGAGCGCACTTTCTTAGCGGAAAACGATGTTCGCGTTGCTCATAATCCGATTAGTAATTTAAAATTAGGATCGGGTATAGCAGATGTTCGAGCGATGTTAGAGAGCGGAATAAAAGTTGGAATTGCAACGGATAGTGTTGCTTCTAATAACAATTTAGACATGTTTGAAGAAATGCGCATTGCAGCTTTATTGCAAAAGGGTATTCATAAAGATGCAACAACATTACCAGTGGAAACAGTTCTCTCATTAGTAACAAAAGGTGCAGCAGCCGTAATTGGGATGAAACAAACAGGTTCACTAGAAGTAGGCAAATGTGCTGACTTTATTACAATTGATCCATCTAATAAACCGCATTTACAGCCAGCAGAAGAAGTGTTGTCACACCTTGTATATGCAGCGAGTGGAAAAGATGTTTCGGATGTTGTAATTAATGGGAAGCATATTGTCTGGAACGGTGAATGTAAAACGTTAGATGAAGAGCGTATTATTTTTGAAGCGAGCCGTTATAAACGAGGATTAGTTATGTAATTTAGGAAGTAACATCTCTAAATTAATTAAATGTGGAAGAACCTTTGCTTTAACGCAAAGGTTCTTTGTTTTATTTTATATTTTACAAAATAAAAATCCAGAACATAATTGCTAACAAAAAACGATAAATCGCGAACGGAATTAATTTTATTTTTGAAATAAGTGAAAGGAAAAATTTAATTGCAATCAATGCCACGATAAAGGCTGTTAAAAATCCCGTAATAAATAAAGGGAGATCATTAGCAGTGAGATAGCTCCAACTATCGAATAAGTCTTTGCCAGATGCTGCGAACATGATGGGTACAGCCATAATAAAGCTAAGTTCAGAGGCCGTTTTATGATTCATTCCAATTAGTAAGCCACCTGACAAGGTTGATCCCATTCTAGAGAAGCCTGGGATAAGAGCAAAACATTGAAATAATCCCATATATAAGGCTTGTTTATAAGTTACTGAATCAAGATCGGAAGCTACAGAACGGTTTTTATGTAGTAAATCAGCAATAATCATTAAAATTCCACCAGCTACTAGACCGATTACGACAGTTTTGGGTGAAAATAAAACATTTTTGATAAAGTCATGAAATAGAAATCCACCTATCATAAAAGGAAGAATCCCAATTAACACATGTAACATATTGAGGTGCGACTTTACAGCACCTGTCGATTTAATAGAATTGCCTATTCCTATGATATTGAGCAGACGTTTCCAAAAGACAACGACTACTGCAAGAATAGATCCGAGTTGAATCACAACTTCAAATGTCGTAGCACGAGTCGTACCTTCAAAATCAAGCAAATGCCCCACTAAAATTAAATGTCCTGTAGACGAAACGGGAGCAAATTCAGTTAGACCTTCTACAATACCTAATATAATAGCTATAGTAATATCATTCATATATTCATATCCCCCTGAAAACAAGAAATTTCCATACTATCCCAGTGTAATTGATATCTGAATATTATGTAACCTAATTTTAAAATTAAATCTGATATACAAAATGGATTTAATAAATGCGTTTGTCTTGTACATGCTGGAACAAAATAAAAAGAGAATGTCTTACAAATCCAATGCATTCAGATTTGTAAAAGACATTCTCTCTCTTATTAACCAATAAATGTTTGATATAACAAGAATATATTTAAGGCGATAATTAATACGGCAATCAACCATGCAATAGCTGTTGTAAGCCGGTGATTCACTAAACCACCCATAATGCTCTTTTTACTTGTGAAAACAATGAGCGGAATTAATGCAAATGCAATTCCAAATGATAAAACGACTTGACTCATTACGAGGGCGTGAGTTGGATTCACACCTAATGCAATAATAACAAGCGGCGGAATCATTGTAATAAATCGTCGCAAGTATAAAGGAATATGCCTACGGATGAATCCTTGCATAATAATATCCCCGGACATCGTACCCACGGAAGAACTAGATAAGCCGGCGGTTAGTAAACCAATCCCGAAAAGAGTTGCTGATGCAGGTCCGACTAAGTGTTCAAATCCGTGAAAAGCGACATCTAAATCTTCGACAGGTAGTCCGTTTTTGAAGAATAGAGCAGCTGCTACAATTAACATACTTGCATTAATTGCTCCGGCAATGACCATTGCAATTACAATATCAATAAATTCAAAGCGGAAAATCTTTTTTCGTTGTTCATCTGTCGTTCCTACTACGCGGCGCTGTGTTAAAGCAGAATGTAAATAAATCGCGTGTGGCATAACTGTTGCACCTAAAATTCCTGCGGCAAGTAAAATACTGTTTACACCTTGAAATTTAGGAACGAAAAGTCCTGAGAGAAGAGGACTTAGTTCTGGCTTTGCATAAAATACTTGTACACCAAAAGCAATAACGACTATAAAGACCATACCAGTTATAACCGCTTCTAATGGGCGGAACCCCCTGCGTTGAAACTCTAGAATAATAAATGAGCCAACAGCTGTAATTAATGCAGCCGGCAACAGTGGAATACCAAATAGTAAATATAACCCTAAGGCAGCACCGATAAATTCAGCGAGATCAGTCGCCATAATTACTAATTCACCTTGTATCCATAAACCGATAGAAACAGGTTTTGGAAAATGCTCCCGAGCAACTTCCGGAAGGTTTTTTCCGGTTGCAATTCCTAATTTAGCTGACAAGGATTGGATTAACACAGCCATTAAATTTGAAACAAGGATGACCCAAAGTAGTAAATAACCGTACTGAGATCCGGCTGCAATATTCGTAGCGAAATTACCTGGGTCAATATAAGCTACAGATGCAATAAAAGCAGGTCCCAAAAATGGTAATAATCGTTTCAGTCCTTTTGTTTCACCGCTTAAAGCTAACTGCGCTGATTGCATCGTCCTATTATTTGGTGGAAGGTGTTCTCGTTCTTTAGTGTTTTCTGTCATGTTTTGTTTCCCCTTTTGTTTGTTATCTTGATGCAATTCGTTTTATTTAGGTTAGTTATTTCTTTTATTAAATCATATTTCTTTTATTTGAACATAAATTTTTCCTTTGTGCAAATTATATTGCATTAGGAAAAAATTGTGCTAGTTTATTCGTGCATATAATGAATTTGTAAGTTAAGTATTTATGTAAAGATTGAATAAATAGAGTGTTTTGAAATGGTTATGTATATTAACAATGGCAACTTTGATAAGAAGAGTTAGATAGAAAATCAAGTGTATATTTTGAAAATGTAAAACATTTCCCATTTCTAATGTGATTTTAATCTTGTTTTCATCTTTTATTCAGTTTTCATTGTTAGAATGTCCAAAGGCAGTAATTTTTTGGAGGTTTTAATAATGCACGCAGTAATTCATGCAATTTCTTTGTTTTTAGCTAAGCTCGGTTATGTTGGTGTCATGCTAGGACTTATGATTGAGGTGATTCCGAGTGAAGTTGTTTTATCGTACGCTGGATTTCTTGTATCACAAGGACAGATGGCATTTTGGGGGGCTGTTCTTGCGGGAACGATTGGAGGCACAATTGCTCAATTATTCCTATACTGGTTAGGATATTATGCTGGCCGACCTTTTTTATTAAAATACGGAAAATATTTGTTAATTCGTCCTAAGCATTTAGAAATGGCTGAACGATGGTTCCACAAATATGGTCCAGGTGTGATTTTTTCTGCAAGATTTGTTCCAGTAGTAAGGCATGCTATTTCTATTCCAGCAGGAATCGCAAAAATGTCTGCAACAAAGTTTACGATTTACACAGTGGTTGCAATTGTTCCGTGGAGTATGCTTTTTGTATACTTAGGTAATGTATTAGGAAGCCGATGGGAACAAGCTAATCAAGTGTCTGGTCCGTATGTGAAGTATATTATGATCGGCGCGCTTGTCATACTAGCCGTCTATATAATTAGAAAAATTACAAAGAAGAACGTGTCAAAAGCATAATCGTACTTTTATGATATAAAGGGGTTGTCCCGTAAGTTAGTTACACTGACTTATGGGACAGCCCTTTTTAATAGGTACACAAAAAAATCGACCACCCACTATAGTTGTAAGTAACCACATAAACTATTGATTTAAAACACAGATGAACAGTTTGTAATAAAGTTGTCCCGTTTATAAAAAAGATAAACCGGAATTATCTAAAATTCAGTTCTCTTATTGAACTATCGCAGCAGGTTAGTTGAACAAGAAATGTTATAATAAACACTACTAAAAGCGTCGTTAAGGGGGGGCATTCAAATGAAAAATTGGCTTGAACTATCCAATGCAGAGTATGACGAAGTATGGGATAAGATATATGAGGACTTCAGGTTTGAACCAAGTGAGTCAGTATTTCCTTCCTTTAAAGTGCCATCTCCATTTATTACATATGATGTATCCAAATATTTTGGTGGATTTCAAAAATTGGACTATTATGATGAACTAGAAGAAAAATCTTTGCTCGCCTTCAAAGGAATCACACGAAAAGATGAATATATTTATGCATTAGATTGGCAGCACGAATGTTACTGGATAAACCCCCATCTAGAATTTCAAAAAAATGAATTTGATGAATGGACAGTACCAATCTTTCCAGATGGTGATTATTATTTCTTTATTCATAAGGATTTCGAATGGGGATATTTAGGACACCCTTGGGAAAGAACCATAACTGTTTTTGGAAAAGGACTAATAGATGGGTTTGAAAAGCATAAACCTAGAATGTTTCAAAAGATATTACGTCAAGGATAGCTTAAACCTTCTTTCACTGACGGGTGCTTGCGTTCAATAAAGTAAGGTTGTTGCGATAGCCTTTTTTATTCGACTAACGGGGCAGATTAGAGGAATAAGGACCTACTAAAATATATAAGTTTAATTATGTAGATATCACATAGAAATAATCCTAGGAGGATTAAAGGATGGACAATACAGTATTAAGCACGGAGAGGTTAATTTTAAGAAAAATGACTAAAGATGATACTAAAAATTTGATGGAAATCTTTTCAGATCCAGTAGCAATGAGGTTCTATCCTTCAACCAAAAACGAAAATGAGACAATAGAATGGATTGAATGGACGCAAAAAAATTATGATCAGTATGGGGTAGGTTTATGGATAGTGGAAGATAAAGTAACTGGAGAATTTATTGGACAATGTGGAATTGTACCTCAAGAAGTAGATGGTGTAATAGAGATGGAAATAGGTTATTTGTTTATACGTCGTTTCTGGGGGAATGGATATGCAACAGAGGCGGCTTTAGCGTGTAAGCATTACGGATTTGAACAATTAAAATTAAATAGGATGGTCTCATTGCCCGATGTAAACAATATTCCTTCAACTAAAGTCGCTGAACGAATTGGTATGCAGGTGGTGAAAACCATAAATAAATGGGGAAAAGAAGTATATGTTTATTCTGTGTCTATATAAAATATACCTTAAAGAAGTATGTGAAGAGTTATACTTAAACTAACGGGTGCTTTAGTTGAAGAAGAAAAATTTTTAAAAAGAGCCTGTATCTTAGATTACTTGGTAATCTAAGATACAGGCTTAATATTTTGTAACTAATTGCCCTATATATATTTAATATGAAAAGGGCTTTTTTATATTAAATAATAGTTAATTGGAAAAGAAACTATTTATTTTCTTTTAATTTTGCTAATGCTTGTTGTACTTCTTCTTGTAGATTTTGGTCTAAAATTTGTGCTTGATTAGGAGCGTTTAACTGATAAAAATAGTTACTAGCAGCTGCTTCTGCTTCTAGTTTCTGCACGTAAGTTTCGACACGTGCAAAACCTTTCACTGCATTTTCTGTATGGAAAGAAGCAAGTGCTGCGTTACTATTTTTTATGGCTTGCGCCGCATTTAATCGGGAAACAAGAACGAGTTCTTTATATTGTAATTCTTGATATTTCTCTTGCAGTTTGTCAATTTGTTCATATAATGCAGCTGTTTGTTGCTTTGTTATTTCGTACTGTTCACGATATAATGCAGCTTTTTTTTCATTTGTGATTTTATCTTGTAAAGCTAGCTGTGCCATGTTATCTTCCTCTCGAGATACTGCAAGTTCAGCTTGACGAGTTCTTTTTGCGATAAGAGCATCAGCTTCCGAAATTAATGCTTCATATTTCTTTTCTAAATATAATTGGTGAGCCAGTGCTTTTTGCGCCTTTGTAATTTGTTCTTCTGTCTCTCTCAAGTATTGCTTCAGCATGCTAATAGGGCTTTCTAGCTTATCCAACGTTTGGTGTACATCTGCCATTACAATATTTTTAATGCGTTTTAGGATACCCATTGTTTAGTTCTCCTCCTTACGAATATTACGTTCCCATTGATCTAAAATGTCTATTTGTTTTTGCATTGTTGAAAAATTATATGTGTGAATATCTATATGCTCACTTGCTATCGTTCTTTTTTGTTTGAATTTTTTATACGCCCAAGTAATAGTTGCGGCAAGCGCAAGTATTGGAATAAGCGGGAATAAACCGATAACAAGGAGTAGCACTCCTGTCCACTTCTTAGCCATATTTCCTTCAGATTTGCGAAGAATTAACCAACCGAAAAGAACAAAGCCAAGTTCTAATAGGAATGGTGCAAAGAATACATCATCAAACTCTTTTTCATGATGCTTTTCATGATGAGTATGTCTTTCAGAGTCAGCAAAGCGCCCTTTCTCCGTAAAGAAAGCTTGTCCTTCTTTATGGGAGGCAACGGCATGTTCGGCTTCTCTATGCTTCTCATGATTCCATCTTTCTGACTTCATACTATGTAGTCCAAAGAATAGTAAAGCAAGAAGCAGGGGAAGGACTAAAATCCATTTTAGCCAGCGCAGCTTTTTGCATTTGTTCTTTTTCTTTTTCATGTGTTCACCTCCACCCATGATTCATTATGTTTCAAGAAAAAATGAATCTAGAATTACTTTTGATAGAGTCAAAATCTGAATGTTTTATCACCTCGCTATATCTTTAGTAAGTCCTAGTGTAAATCCTAGATGTGAGAAGGGAATGAAAGGGGAATGATGAAAATATGAGAAATATATAAGAAAATTTTCATTATAATTAAAAACTCGCCAAATAGTTGACGAGTTAATTTTTAAGTAACGTATTTCATTTTTTTAGATATATAGTAAAAATAGTCCCATGACCTAATTCACTCTCTACAGAAATATTGCCTCCATGTAATTCAATAATTTCTTTTACAATTGCAAGACCTAAACCGCTTCCGCCTGTTGCGCGCGTTCGGGATTTATCGACTCTATAAAACCGCTCGAAAATATGAGATAGATCTTGTTCAGGGATACCTTCTCCTTCATCTTTTACTCTAATCTTAACGATTTCCTTGTTCTCTGTAACTGTAACAAATACTTTAGAATTTATGTCAGAGTGAGAATAGGCATTGTTTAACAGATTGAGAATAACTTGTTCAAAACGTTGTTCGTCGAGTAGAAGAACAACGTCTTCTGGACACGAGGAAATAATACGAATATTTTTATCGGTATAAGCTGGTTGGATTTTTGTTAATATGTTTTTTAATAAATCATATAGATTAGTCTGCTTTGTATGAATAACAAAATTGTGTTTTTCCATTTTAGCTAATTCAAATAAATCTTGAACAAGCCGTGTTACATGATCAGCTTCTTCTTTAATAATAGATAAATAATGATTTTGAGCTTGTGCAGGAATCTGATTTTTAATAAGAATATCAGCGTATCCTCTAACATATGTTAACGGTGTTCGAAGTTCGTGTGCAACGCTAGCTAGAAATTCTCCTCGTTCTTTTTTTAAATAATTCAAATCATCTGCAAGTTTTTGGATAGAATGTGCTAATTCTCCTACTTCATCATTTCTATTAATATTTAAAGATACGGATAAATCCCCTTTACTCATTTTTTCTGTTGCTTTTTTCATTTTAATTAAAGGGTTAGTGAGAAGTTTTGATAATAAGAACATGGTAATAACAGTAAGGATAAAGGTAATGGCACCAACAACTATAAATTGGTAAGTTAAACGCTGAATCATTTGTTTAATAGAGTCAGTACCTAAAAACATGTATACATATCCTTTCGTATCACTACCAACTTGAATGGGACTAATTGTACAAATATAATTAGATGTTTTCCAATGATCTTCCACAACTGTGCCATTTTTATTAACAGGAGGCATTTTTGTATGTAAATGTTTTTCCATGGAATGATCTACATTACTTGATTTTGCAAGAATTTCTCCATTTTTCGAAGTAATGACAACCTTAGTTTCTGCTTCCGATTCCATGAGAGCCACGTGAGATATAGTTTGATCATCGAAGTATTTCTCCAGTACATCACGATGATTATTTCCTCTAGTAAGGAGAGATTTTACTTCTTCCTGAACTCTCGTATTGACCAAGCTGTAATACAATAAAAGAAATAATATACTTTCAATTAGAAAGGTACAAATAAAAAAGTAAAATCCAAATTTTACTGAGATACGCTTCATAAGAACCCACTATCCTCGTTGTTTAGTAATATCATATATCTTTCTCTTCATTTGCCCAGCGATAGCCAATTCCATATATAGTCTTAAGGTGATCGTGAATTGGAAAAGTAGCTTTTCGCAATTTTTCACGTAAGTTACGAATATGAGAATCTACAGTTCGATCCTCTGTTTCTGATGTATGTCCCCAAATACGTTCAATAAGTTGTTCACGACTAAATACGTAATTTACATTATTTAAAAATAAACCGAGCAGCGAAAATTCAATTGGGGTTAATAACAGTTCATTTCCATGCACAGAAGCAGTATGTTTTGCTTCATCCCACACCAATCCTTTATATTCTACTTTATGATGCTGATTTGTTCTGCGTAGCACGGCCTCTATGCGAGCTAATAATTCTTCTTCATGAAACGGTTTCGTGATATAATCGTCAGCTCCTCTTTTTAATCCTTGTACAACATCTTGTGTATCATCACGAGCTGTTAACATGATGATAGGTACGCTATTGAACCCACGAATTTTCGCGCAAGTTTCCCAGCCGTCCATTTCGGGCATCATAATGTCTAGTAAAATTAATCGAAATTCTTTTTCTTCTAATAAAGAAATCGCTTCTTTGCCAGAAGTTGCTTTTGTACAGTGATACCCCCTAGGGGCTAAATATAATGAAAGTAAATCTAGCATACGCGGTTCATCATCTACTAATAGAATGTTAATCATATAGGCCCTCCTTAATTAAATGATACCTAAATATAAGATATTTTACTAAAAGATATTGAAGAAATTATGCAGACCGTTATTTGTTTTCTCGTTTTTGTCCCTCCATAATTTCTTGATAATTGTTCTATATAATAATTACGAACAAATTGGGGAGGGATTTTTTATGAAGAGAACGGTATTTACGGGGATTTCAATCGTAGCAATTTCTTTAATTGCTGCATGTTCTGCAACTACAAATACAGCAAGTGATCATAAAAATATGAACGATAAAAAGACCACACAGAATGAAACAGCAACAAAACCGTTACAAGTGATAAAAGGACCTGAAGTTACGCTAGTGGCGAAAGAAGAGAAGCAAAAGCTAAGTAACGGTGTTGTTGTTCCAGTATGGACATTTAATGGTTCTTCTCCTGGACCAGAAATTCGTGTGAAAAAAGGTGAAAAGGTTAAGGTTACATTAAAAAATGAACTATCTGCACCGGTATCGATCCACTGGCACGGATATCCTGTTCCAAACAATATGGATGGAATTCCAGGAGTTACGCAAGATGCAATTGAACCGGGGAAAAGTTTTACGTATGAATTTGAAGCAAAAGTACCAGGAACGTATTGGTATCATTCGCACCAAGATTCTGTTAATCAACTAGATCGAGGGTTGTACGGTGCCCTTGTTGTAGAAGATCCAAATGAAACATATGATAAAGATTACACATTAATGTTAGATGAATGGGTAACAGATAAAAAGGAAATCGATAAACAAATTAAGGAAATGACAAAACGGAAAACAGAAAAATCAGAAAAATCAGAAAAACCAGATGGTGATAAGTCTAGTATGAATCATGGGGACATGAAGGATATGGACCATTCCAGTATGAATATGGGAAGTGATAAAAAAGAATCCAGTGATATGGAAGGCATGGATCATGGCAATATGAAGATGGAAGGTCATAATATGGATATGTATGATCTATTCACAATCAATGGTAAAAGTGGGGATTTAGTAGAGCCGTTGAAAGTGAAAAAAGGAGATAAAGTTCGACTTCGATTTATCAATGCTGGTTACTTATCACACAACATTCATATCCATGGTCATGATATAAAAGTAATCGCAACTGATGGCCAGCCAATCAATGATCCAAAAGTTGTAAAAGATGAAGTAATTTCGATTGCACCAGGTGAACGTTATGATGTTGAGTTTACAGCGAATAATCCTGGAAAATGGTATGTTGAGGACCACGGAGAAGGGAAAGGGATAAAAGGAATGAAAGCTGTTATTGAGTATGATGGCAGCAAAGATATGAAAGATAAAGCGAATGAAAAAGAAAAACTTCCAAAATTAGATATGACGAAATATGGTTCTAAGAAATTAGGAAGCTTCACATTAGATCAGCAATATAATGCCACATATACAATGGATTTGAACACAGAAATGAATGGCAATGGAATGGTATATACAATTAATGGAAAAACATTCCCTAATATTGATCCAATTCAAGTGAAAAAAGGAGATCTAGTAAAAGTAAAATTAGTAAATCGTTCTAAAATGGATGATCATCCTATGCATTTACATGGTCATTTCTTCCAATTATTAAGCAAGAATGGAAAACCAATAGAAGGTTCTCCAATTGTGAAAGATACATTGAACTTAAAACCAGGTGAAGAATATGAGGTAGCTTTTGTAGCAAACAATCCAGGTGAATGGATGTTCCACTGCCATGATTTACATCATGCGTCTGCCGGGATGGTTACAGAAGTGAAATATACAGATTATAAATCTGATTATGTCCCAAACCCTAATATTCCTAATATGCCAGAGTAATGTGGAATTTATGTAACTGGTGATAAAATAATAGAAAGCAGTTATCCATCAGGATAGCTGCTTTATTGATTTGTTGTATGAAAAAATATTTTTATTTTTTTCTTGTGTACAGTTTTAATTTAGAAATATAGATAGAGGTTTATCCCGCATTAACGGACAGTAAGGCCACTACCTCAAGAGTCAAAGGAAAGCGAAGAAGATAGGTGAGGTGTAGCTTTGAAATAAAGTTTGACCGTTTATAAATTATCAAGACTTAATTTCTAAAAAACACTTTAAAATCAATCCCCTAACATATTAGACATATATTTTCTATGTTTTTTGAATATGAAAGAAAGTTTTGCTCTTTTAACTAAAAACGGTCGTTTACAGTTAGATGAACTACTCGCAGCTTTTTATGTGATGCCCATTTTTTGAGATGTAATAAAAGATAGAACAGTTGTATCATGAATTTGCCAAATTCCTTGTATCTGTTATCCCATATGGAAGAATTTCATATATTTTTGCAGCAAGTGCCTGGGGAGATTCCCTTGCCCCTCTTTTAATCCAATCATTAACAATATTATAGATACCGCCTGCTAAAAACAGGATTTGCATTCTGCTCATGTCATGATTGCGCGTAATATCCGCTTGAAAGACCTTTTCCATTGTGTAATTCAAATAATCAAGCATCATACTAGATATATTTGCATCAATTAACTTTCCCGCCGGCTTCTGTGCAGACACAAATCCCTCTATGATATATTCAATAATTAGCTGCATGCTTTCATACGGATCCAAACTATCAACCTCTTTCAAGAATTGTTGAACAATTTCATCCACAGATGTTTGCACGACGTCGTAAACGTTGCGGTAGTATTTGTAGAATGTGACTCTGGCAACTCCAGCCTTTTTGCAAATAGCTGTTACGGTTATATCTTGCAGTTTATGTTCATGCAACAGTGCGCTCAATGCCTCCATAATATATCTCTGAGAGTGTATACTGTCTTCTCTTGATTTCCTCAAAGCTAACACATCCCTTCATTCTGTTCGTTTTAAGTGCAAATTATCACATAGTGCTTGAAAGATGAAAATTCACTGTTATACTTACACGTGTAAGTACAATTGTTAGCGTAGTGATAATGCCATTGTATAAAAGGACATCATTGCTGTCAATGTGTACCATTTTCTTTGTTTCCTACTGGCAATTTGCGGCCATTCTGCAAGATATAAATAGGGGGGGATATTCAGATACAATTTATAATTCATATTTTAAAATCTTTTTATATGAATAATGTGTGATTTGGTGTTTGTGCGTTTCTAGATTACAACGTAAGAACAAGACAAATTTTCGACAAGAATAGGGTGAGATTCAATTGGCAAAATATCTGTATAAGTTAGGCTATTGGGCAGTAAATCATAGGAAAAAGGTTGTATTCAGTGCACTCGCAATTCTTATTACATTAGTGCTTTTTGCAGTCAACATGGGTTCCTCTTTCAAGGAGGAGCTGAGCATTCCGAATACACCGGCAGATAAAGCAGGAAAAGTAATTGAAAAAGAGTTTAAAGCGATGCAACCAGCAGGTGCCCAAGTAAAAGTGGTGTTTCAAGCACCAAAAAACGAAACCTTGGAGTCAGCGGAAGTACAACAGAAAATTGCAGAAGTTCTAGATGAGATTAAAAAAGATTCAGCTGTTGATTCTGTGGCAGCACCGATGCAACTGCAGAACCTCAGTGAAGATAAGACAATCGGATATGCAGTCGTTACGTACAAAGTGAAGGCGGAAAAGGTCACAGAAGCTTCTAAGGATAAGATTTTAGATAGCATTGAAACAACAAGGGATGCCGGCATTCAAACGGAGTTATCAGGAGGCGATATCAAGTTTTCCGACTCAGAGACTTCAGGTATGACTGAAATTGTCGGAGTACTTGTCGCCTTCGTAGTCCTGGCATTTACCTTTGTGTCTTTTCTAGCAGCTGGACTGCCGATTCTCACTGCGATAATCGGATTAGCAATTGGAATGCTAGGGATCATGATTGGGACCAATTATGTGGAAATCCAAACAGTTTCCTTATCATTAGCTGCCATGCTGGGACTCGCAGTGGGCATTGACTATGCGCTCTTCATTATTAATCGTTTTAGACAGCAGCTTGCACAAGGAGATTCTGTTCCGGAATCTGTTGCCATTGCAACGGGAACGGCGGGAAGTGCCGTAATTTTTGCAGGATTAACTGTTATTATTGGTCTTTTGGGACTGTCTGTTACAAAGATTCCATTCCTGACAGCAATGGGCGTATCCGCTGCCTTTACAGTGCTCGCAGCTGTATTGGTTTCCGTCATCATATTACCAGCCATATTGGGACTTGTCGGCCATAAGATTGCCCCATCTAAACAAAATCGATTCTTGCAAAAAATGACTGGGGCAGGTAAGGAACATGCTGGTTCAAATAAATGGGGGGAATTTGTCATAAGACGTCCTCTGATTGTTACGATTTTCGCAATCGGACTACTTGCAGTGATTACGATTCCATTTTTCCATATGAACCTTGGCCTGCCTTCTGATGGAACAACAAAGTCTACAGAAACGACAGAAAGAAGAGCATATGATTTATTAACGGAAGCATATGGAGAAGGATTTCATGCCTCTTTAGTGGTAGTGGCAAAATCAGAGGAGGCAACAGCTGAAACGCAAAATGTTATGAACACCGTTGCAAAAGAATTGGGTAACTTATCTGACGTGAAAAGTGTGACACCAGCTATCCCTGGGCCTTCTGGAAAGATTTATATGATTTCCGTCACACCAAAAACAGGACCTGACGATACAAAGACGAAGGATTTGGTAAAAGCGATCCGGGACAAATCGAACCAGACCGAGAAAGAAAACGGAATTGAACTAATGGTAACGGGCCCAGCAGCAATGAATATTGATATTGTGCAAAAGCTGAGTGATGCCTTGCCAGTTTTCGCTGCCCTTATTGTTGGACTTGCATATGTACTCTTAGTTCTAGTGTTTAGATCTCTGCTCATTCCATTAAAAGCAGTATTAGGGTTTCTACTTTCTCTGGGTGCTACGTTGGGAGCCGTGGTATTTTTCGTGCAGGATGGGCATTTCCAAAATATATTTGGTTTCCCGGCTGCTGGTCCGATCTTAGCCTTCTTGCCTGTCATTCTGATTGGCATTCTGTTCGGACTCGCCATGGACTATGAGGTGTTCCTAGTGAGCAAGATGCGGGAAGTATATACGCATACAGGCGACCCGAAGAGAGCTATTTTAGAAGGAATGCGGGAGAGCGGTAGAGTCGTAGTCGCAGCAGGATTAATTATGATGTCTGTATTTATTGGATTCATGTTGGCACCTGATACCATCATTAAATCCATAGGCATGGCTCTTACATTCGGTGTTTTCTTTGACGCATTCATCGTGAGAATGACAATCGTACCTGCGGTCATGACTCTCATGGGTAAGTCAGCCTGGTACTTGCCAAAATGGCTGGATAAAATTTTACCTAACATTGATGTTGAAGGAGAAAGCATTATACATCGCATGGAAAACAAAAGTGAAAAAATATATAAACAGAACAGTTAAAGTTAATTCATAGTTGTATTCAGTTAAAAAACCGCTTCTCTATAAAATAGAAGCGGTTTTTTAAGAGAAAGTATTTATCCATCATGTCATTTTATACTTCTTCATTTCGATAGAGGTAGTTATAGAAGTTTGTAATAACCGTAATTGTTAGGTTGATATTTTTTTTCTGTCCGTTTTGCTTTTTCTTGTTGAAGGGGAGTAACTTTTGAACTCTCATAGGGATCTCTTAACCATCCAACAAATGCAATTAACTCTTCTAACCTTATATACTTCTAATCTTTGTTTGCTTTATTATAATAAATTCGGTGAGAAATACGTTATAAACAAAATCTAGATAATATGGAGGCTCTTTTGAATATGAAACAGACACAAAAAACATTATCTTGGCGCCCTAGAGGTTTTTTTCAATGGATGCTGACAATCCTTGCACTGATAGCCCTCCCTATTACTGTCATGACATCATACTACATTATCAATCCAATCAATGTTAATCATATTATGAGTATTTTTGCATGGATTGCGCTGATGGATCCGACGATTCTATTAATCACAACACTGGTTATGATAGTTCTATTAGTATTAGCTTTTTGGAGAAGGGCACTAATCGCACAAACGATTTTGATTCCTGTGTCGTTACTATTAATCTTTTGGAACGTACAGCCAACTATTAGTATGTGGAGCATGGCTAAAAGTGAAGGTGTTTCGCTTTCACTTAGCTCTCACTTTTCTATAAAGAAAGATGTACTGTCAAAGCCCATACAGAATGTCGTATATGGTAAAACTGAGGATGGTGTTGAGTTGATGCTTGATGTGTGGCCTGCTAAGGGGGAATCAGAAGATGTTCTGAAGCCTGCCATTGTGAAAGTGCATGGAGGAGCCTGGGTGGAGGGCAGTAAAAGTGAAGCGCCAACATGGAATCAATGGTTGAATGAACTGGGATATACGGTTTTTGATGTAGAATATCGTATGCCTCCCCAATCGAGTTGGAAAGATGAGGTTGGGGATGTGAAATCAGCAATAGGCTGGGTAGTGACTAATACTGATACCTACAAGATTGATCCAAAACGAATAAACTTAATGGGGTTTTCAGCAGGAGGGAATTTAGCCATGCTTGCCGCTTACAGTATGGGAAATGCACAGTTACCGCCTTCAACCAATGTTCCTGAGGTATCTGTTAATTCGGTGATTAATCTATACGGACCCTCAGATATGACAACGTTTTATAAAAGTACTCCAAGCCCTGACTATATTCAAAATGCTATGAAGAAGTACATTGGTGGCTCACCTACTCAATTCCCTGAACGCTATAAAATACTCTCACCTATCAATTATATTCAAGAAAGTACGCCGCCTACAATTACATTTTTAGGGACGAGTGATCGATTTGTTCCAGAAGAACAAGCTAAAAATTTGAATAAGATGCTGGCCGTGAATGGTGTATCTCACGAACTCTATCTTCTTCCTGGAGCCGATCATGGATTCGACGCGAGACCGGGGAATTTGGGTACCCAGTTTGCTCGAGAGAAGATTAAGGCATTTCTTCAAAAGTATAATAAATAAACATGGATGCGATACATCTATGTTTTAAAAGATATTTTTGATCAAACTTTTTTATAAAAGAATAATCTAATAAAATATTTCAAGAGCGTGTTTTCATCAATCTTTTTCCGAAACACGCTCTTTCTTTTTATATGCTTATCAAAGTTATTAGTATCAATTTGAACAAAATTTATTTAAAGCAACATGTGGGATAACTGCCCGTAAAAGCCCGATTGGGTGGGGTTTCCATAAGTGGAGGATGAAGAAAACCTCCACTTATGGAAGTTTCACTGTATGCCATCTTTTCTTTTAAATAGATTCATTTAGCGAAAAATAAATTTATAAAATTATATAATAGTCTTGTTATAAGAATAAAATGAATGAAATAAGTAAACGCTCCAAAGATTATTAAACATTGGGAGCGTTAATTGTTTGTAAGTACTAGTGTTTATGTATATGCTGCTCATATTGTGAAGAATTTGGTGAAGTATGCTCTGGAAACGTTATGAAAACGGTTAGGAGAATTCCGATGCTAACTGAAAGTAAGAATAGAAATCGGCGGTGAATATAAGAAGAATAAGTTTCTGATAAGAATTGAATAATACATGACGTAGTAATGGTAATTGTGAGCAAGATACTAGTAAAAAGTATACTGTGTGCTTGTTGCGCATTTAACATTTCCGTAATCATAGCCCCCATCATACCTGCCATCAATCCGGAGAACATGCCTTCTAAAGCAGAATATAGATGAAAGCGGAGCCCGATTAAAAGCCCAATAATGCCACTAATCAAAATAGAAAGCAAAGTAGAATATAACAAGTCACCTTTAAAGATAATACCAAAATAAAATCCTATGCTTAATCCCATACTCATGCTAAAAGACATCACAAATACCATATACTCCATTAGGGTACCTTTAGATTTAGAGATGTATGCTGCAACAATAACTAAGATAAAACAAAGTGTTAGGATAGTTAACGTATATGTCGACATAGTGATACCTCCCTGTCCTTTCATTCACTTCATCATATGTACAAATCCAGAGCTTTTATGCTTATATAAATCTGCAAAATATCTGCATAATTTAAGAAAGGGTATGAAAATAATTGTGTTGATAAAATACATACAAGCGCGTGTTTGCTTGTATGTATTTTATTTGAAAAAATTTCAAAAAATAGACTTATGAACAGTTGCTTTTTATACCCCCTACCCGTATAATGTATATAAAGATTGGTAATTACAATACATGAGGTGATATAAATGGATCATTGTAAAGATAATGAAATGAATCAAAAAATGGTTCCTCGAACAGAAGAGGAAATTCAAAGTGTTATAAAACGTTTAAAGCGTATTGAAGGTCAAGTACGCGGTGTTCAAAGAATGGTGGAAGATAACAGGTACTGTGTTGATATTTTAATTCAAATTTCAGCGATTAATGCGGCATTAAATAAAGTAGGTTTTTCTTTATTGGAGCGCCATACAAAACATTGTGTAGCAAAGGCGGTTCATGAGGGAAACGGGGATGAATCGATTCAAGAATTAATGAGCGTTATTAAGCAGTTTTCAAAATAGGAGGGGTATAGGATGGATAAACAAAAACATGTTACGCTTGGAGTAACAGGAATGACATGTGCAGCTTGTGCCAATCGGATTGAAAAAGTGTTAAATAAAATGGATGGGGTAGAAGCTAACGTAAACTTAGCAATGGAAAAAGCAAGTATCAAATATGATTCTTCTCAGCAAGAAATTTCGAATATAAAAGAGAAAATTGAGAAGTTAGGATATGGCGTATCAGCAGAAAAAGTTACTTTAGATATCGAAGGGATGACATGCGCAGCCTGTGCGAATCGGATTGAAAAAGTGCTAAATAAAATGGAAGGTATTTCGAATGCAACGGTTAATTTAGCTACAAATAGTGCTGTTGTAGAGTATAACGAAGGGTTAGTATCTACAGAAAACATTCTTGAAAAGATAAGGAAACTAGGATATAAGGGGCAAATCCGTAACGAAGAGGTAGATCGTTCAGAAAGAAAAGAGGAAGTTATTAAGGAGAAAAAGCGTCAACTTATGATTTCTATTATTTTGTCCTTACCTTTACTCTATACAATGCTTGGACATATGCCATTTGATACAGGAGTACCAATACCGCATATTCTTATGAATCCTTGGCTTCAACTTTTATTAGCAACACCAGTTCAGTTTTATATTGGAGGACACTTCTATGTAGGTGCTTATCGGGCTCTTCGAAATAAAAGTGCGAATATGGACGTTTTAGTTGTATTAGGAACATCAGCAGCTTATTTTTATAGTTTATATGAAACTTTGAAAACGTTAGGAAATCCTGCATACACTCCTGATTTATATTTTGAAACAAGCGCGGTTTTAATTACGTTAATTTTGGTCGGAAAGTACTTTGAAACAATGGCAAAAGGGCGTACAACAGAAGCAATTTCAAAATTGTTAAGTTTACAGGCGAAAGATGCGCTTGTTGTTCGTAATGGTCAAGAGGTGCGAGTGCCGTTAGAAGAAGTTGTGATTGGAGATATCATGATTGTAAAACCCGGTGAAAAAATACCGGTGGATGGTATCGTGATTTCAGGGGCGTCTTCTGTTGATGAATCTATGATTACTGGAGAATCTATTCCGGTGGATAAAAAAGAAGGAGATTCTGTTATTGGAGCGACGATTAATGCAAATGGGATGCTGACCATTCAAGCTGAAAAAGTTGGAAAAGACACAGCGTTAGCGGGCATTATTAAAATTGTTGAAGAAGCGCAAGGATCTAAAGCACCTATTCAGAGATTAGCAGATATCATTTCGGGTATTTTTGTTCCTATTGTTGTAGCGATTGCTTTAGTTGCCTTTATTGTATGGTATTTCTTTATAACACCAGGAGATTTACCAAAAGCATTGGAAGTAGGAATTGCGATTCTTGTCATTGCATGTCCGTGTGCACTAGGTTTGGCTACACCAACTTCGATTATGGTTGGAACAGGAAAAGGAGCAGAAAAGGGTATTCTCTTTAAAGGAGGTGAATATCTAGAAGGGACGCATAAAATCAATGCAGTGTTGCTGGATAAAACAGGAACAGTAACAAAAGGAAAACCAGAAGTTACCGATGTATTAGAATTTCAAGAAGGCATGATTGATTATGCTATTTCAGCTGAAAGTGCTTCTGAGCATCCGTTAGCCCATGCGATTGTTGAATATGGAAAACAACATGAGATAAATTTGAAAGAGTTACAGCACTTTGTAGCAATTCCAGGCCAGGGGCTTGAAGCGGATATTGAAAACAAAAAGGTTCTTGTTGGAACACGTAAATTGATGAATGAACAATCTGTAGAAACTTCACAGCATGAAGGGGTCATGAAAGAACTAGAGTATCAAGGTAAAACAGCGATGCTTGTCGCAATTGATGGGAAGCTTGCTGGAATAATCGCTGTTGCTGATACTGTAAAGGAAAGTTCGAAGGATGCAATTCAAACACTGAAGCAAATGGGAATTGAAATATACATGGTAACAGGTGATAATAAACGTACAGCTGAAGCGATTGCAAAACAAGTTCATATTGACCATGTATTTGCAGAAGTATTGCCAGAGGATAAGGCTAAGATTGTAGAGGATTTACAAAAACAAGGAAAGAGAGTAGCAATGGTAGGTGATGGTATTAATGATGCACCGGCTCTTGCAAAATCTGATATTGGTATGGCAATTGGAACAGGTGCAGATGTAGCAATTGAAACTGCAGATGTTACGTTAGTTGGTGGTGACTTATCACATATACCAAAAGCGATTGAGTTAAGTCGTAAGACGATGAAAAATATTCGTCAAAACTTGTTTTGGGCTTTATTCTATAACGCAATCGGTATTCCTGTGGCGGCATTTGGATTGTTAGAGCTTTGGGTAGCTGGAGCAGCGATGGCATTTAGCTCTGTATCTGTTGTGACGAACGCACTTCGTTTGAAGCGCGTTAAAATATAAATTAATATGGAGGAATTTAATATGACTATCACATTAAACGTACAAGGAATGACATGTAATCATTGCAAAATGGCAGTAACAAATGCACTTACAGAGTTAGCGGGAGTACAAAATGTAGAAGTTAACCTGCAAGAGGGAACTGTAAATGTAAAATATGATGAAGCAAAAGTAGATGTAGAAAAAATGAAAGAAGCTATTGAAGATCAAGGATATGACGTGCAGTAAATAGGGGAATTCAATAAATCTTAGTAAAAAGGCCGTTTTATCCCGCATTAACGGGCAGTAAGATCCCCCACCTCAAGATTGGGAGAGAATCGCAGAAGATAGGTGGAGGATAACTGCCCGTAAAAGCCCGATTGGTTCAACTAACCATCAGTGGGGGATGAAGCCCCCCACTGATGGAAGTTTCACTTTATTAAAAGCGGCCTATTACATTTAATGATAAATAAGTTTATCGTTAAATGTGATAGGCTTCGAATAGGTATAATTTGCTACCCAAATAATCGTGTTTTGTTTACAAATAAAATTGAATTTACTAGAATAATGAATATGAATCGTAATAATTACGTTTTGTGGCGGCGTTGTAAAAGTAGCTACAAGTGTAGTCAGAAACAAAGAAATGGATGGTTGATAATATGAACAAAGTAGAAATTCATATTTTAGGTGGTTTTTTAGGGAGCGGAAAATCAACGCTACTTCAAAATTTATTATTAGCGGAAAAGAAGAAAAATCGAAAAGTTGCAGTACTAATGAATGAAATAGGCGAATACTCCGTAGATACAGATATTGTAGGACGAGAAAATATTTTAAGAGAACTTTTAAAAGGCTGTATTTGCTGTACGATGAAAGATGAATTAGAAATTCAGCTACATTCCTTATATCAGGAGGAGAGACCTGATGTAGTTTATATAGAAACAACGGGAGTTGCGCATCCGATTGAAGTATTAGACGCTTGTCTTTCACCTATTTTAGCTCCTTATATTGAAGTGAAGTCCATTATTGTTGTATTAGATGCAATCAGGTGGTTAAATCGAGAAACATTAAGTAAAAGCGTGCAACAACTTTTAAACGAACAAATGAAGTATGGAAGTCATATTCTTATCAATAAATCAGATTTGCTTAGAGACGAAGAAAAGAAACAGGTTGTTGAGGAAGTAGCGTTAATAAATAGACATGCAAAACTATACAAAACACAGTATTGTAATATATCTTTAGAGGATTTCGAAGAGGTAAAGCTAGCAAGTAATCAAAATCATGAAAAATTACATGTGAAACAGCATTTACATATTCAAACTATGACCTATTCATTTGAAAAATCAATTGATCAAGGCGAATTGTACGAGTGGCTTTCTAATTTACCTGAGGGAATTTATCGTGTAAAAGGATTTGTGAAATTTCATGGTGAAAAATACCCAACGTTGCTGCAATACTCATTTGGTGTGCCATCTTTAATGGAGCAGGATTTTGGTTTCCCTACAAACCTTGTAATTATTGGAGAGAATTTAGATAAAGCGAAACTGAAGAAGGAGCTAGAGAGTTTGGAACAAGTTGAGTTGTAAGTTTTTTGTACGGTTGTTTTCAGATGAATATATTAATTTTAATGGAGAGGGAAGGACTAGTTTTTTAGTCATTCCCTTTTTTAGTTAAGAAACGAACATGTTCTTAGTGAATATTTATAAATGAACTGGAAGGGATTTGGGAAAAGTTAGAGAAATTAGAGGTACTTCAAGAAATTTTATTTTATAGTAGCGGTTGATATTGAGAAATGTCATTATTACGGGTAGTTCACCTCAGTATATTCAATTCTCTAAGAAGGTAAATGATAGGGGAGGAATTATGATGTCAGTGAAAAAACGTAAGTGGCTAAAGATGGTGTTTACAGGTTGTATACTTGGTTCACTGTTTGTATCAGCTGGATGCTCTGGAAAAAAAGCGAGTACAAGTAATGAGGAAACAGTTAAGGTAGGTGTTCTTGCTTCGTTAACTGGACCACTTGAATCGTATGGAAAACAAACAGTAAATGGATTTGAGCTCGGTCTTGATTATGCAACAGGTGGAACAGGAAAAGTAGAAGGGAAAAAGATTAAGTTTGTTGTAGAAGATACGGAAACAAAAGCAGATGTAGCTGTTAAGAAGGCTACGAAACTATTAGAAGAAGATAAAGTAGACTTTTTAGTTGGTTCATCTAGTTCAAGTGATACGTTAGCAGTTTTACCATTGGCTGAAGAATATGAAAAAATAATGGTTGTTGAGCCAGCTGTAGCAGATAGTATAACAGGGAAGAACTGGAATAAATATATTTTTAGAACAGGACGAAATTCATCCCAAGATGCAATTGCCGGTGCAGCATCAATTGCTAAGAAAGATGTGAAGATTGCTACACTAGCTCAAGACAATGCATTCGGAAGAGAAGGGATTGCGGCATTTAAAGATGCAGCAAAGAAGTTAGGCGCAAACATTGTAAATGAGCAATATGCTGATGCGAATTCTACTGATTTTACGGCAAATATACAAAATATTATAAGCTCAAAACCAGATTATTTATTTATTGTCTGGGCAGGTGCAAATTCACCGTGGAAGCAATTAAAAGATATGAATGTGGAGCAGCAAGGTATTAAAATTTCAACGGGTGCACCTGATATTCCAGCGTTAAAAACGATGGATGCGTTAGTTGGCATGCAAGGCTTTTCAGTGTATTATCATACGCTTCCGAAAAATAAAGTGAATGATTGGTTAGTAGAAGAACATAAAAAACGATTTAACGGTGCTGTTCCAGACTTGTTTACAGCTGGTGGGATGTCAGCTGCTATTTCAATCGTTGAAGCTTTAAAGAAAACGAAAGGTGATACTGATGCTGATACACTCATTAAAAAGATGGAAGGAATGGAATTTGAAACACCAAAAGGAACAATGAAATTCCGTGCGAAAGATCATCAAGCTTTGCAAACGCTTTATTCGATTACATTGAAAAAACAAGATGGAATTGATTATCCTGTTCCGGTTTTAGAGCGGGAATTAAAAATGACAGAAACAGAACCGCCAATTCGTAATAAATAATCTGAATAATAAGAATATCGCACTTCTTATTGTAATGAACAGTGAAAAGTTTTTCATTCCTATCATAAAGGGATGGAAAACTTTTCACTTCGTATGAACTGGCAGTAAAATCTGCGCCTCAGGATTCAGAGAAAATGAAGAAGATAGGTGGAGACTAGTGATCAGTAGGGAATTAAGCAAACTCCCAATGATAAAAGTTTTACTGTATAAAATCCTTTGTGAGGAGGACATAATGTGGAGAATTTGTTAGAGACTCGCGAACTTTCTGTCTCGTTTGGAGAACATCATGTTATTAAAGATGTAAATTTGATAATACCAAAAGGAAAGTTTATTTCCATTATCGGGCCAAATGGAGCAGGGAAAACCACCCTTTTTAATTTGTTAAGTGGTCAACTTTCTCCGACTAAAGGAGAGATTTATTTTAAGGAACGTGACATTACAAAGTTATCGATTCCAGATCGAACGCGTCTTGGTATGGGACGTTCTTTTCAGCTTACAAACATTTTTCCAGAATTAACGGTTCTTGAAAATGTTCGGCTTGGTGTACAGTCTTATGCGAAAGATTATTATAGTTTCTTCCCGCGCCCATCTCAGTATAAGCAGCAACAAGAAGAAGCACGTCATTTACTCGAGGTTGTGTTGCTGAATGAAAAGGAAGAAGTACTTGCAAAAGATTTAGCTCATGGAGAAAAGCGAAAATTGGAACTTGCAATGCTTTTAGCACTTAAAACAGATATGTTGTTGTTAGATGAACCGACAGCGGGTATTTCTATTGAAGAAGTTCCTGCTATTTTACAAGTGATTGAAAATATAAAAAATAATCGTGAAAATACGATTGTGTTAATAGAGCACAAAATGGATATGGTTCTTCATTTATCTGATCATCTTATTGTGTTATTTCAAGGGGAGTTATTAGCTGAAGGATTACCAGAAGAGATTATGAAGGATGAGCGTGTGCAAACTGCATATTTAGGAGGATTATACAGTGACACTATTAAAAGTGGATAATATAGAAACGTATTTAGATCAGTTTCATATTTTGCAAGGTGTTTCTTTTGGAGTGGAGGAAGGAACCATTACAGTCTTATTTGGAAGAAACGGAGCAGGGAAAACGACAACGCTACGTTCTATTATGGGGTTTCATACCATTTCTAACGGAGCGGTTTATTTTGGCGACGAGAAAGTAAATGGGCTATCAACACATATGATTTCTCGAAAAGGTATAGGGTATGTGCCAGAAAATCAAGGAATATTTTACGACTTAACGGTTGAAGAAACGTTTGCTCTCGCTCAAACGAAAAAAAATGAAGAAACAGATGAAAAAGTGGAATGGATGTTGAATCTCTTTCCAGATTTAAAACAATTTTGGCATAAAAAGAGTGGATTGTTAAGTGGAGGCCAAAAACAAATGCTCGCTATCGCAAGGGCTTACATTAATAGTGAAGGCCTACTTCTTATTGATGAGCCTAGTAAAGGCTTGTCACCAATCATGATTGAGAAGTTGATGATCTCAATTTTAAAAATGAAGGAAAAAACAACTGTTTTACTTGTCGAACAAAACTTTATGATGGCCAGTCAAATTGGCGATTATTTTTACATTATGGACAATGGGAAAATTGTACATAATGGTCCGATGAGTGAACTGAAAGAAGATAAGGAAACATGTCATATATATTTAGGGATTTCTTAACCTTGATATGGGTGAGGTGAAAAACGTGGATGTGTTTGTTAATTTATTTGTAAATGGTGTTTCGACAGGCGTGCTTATTTTCTTATTAGCATCTGGCTTAACACTTATTTTCGGTTTAATGAGTGTTCTTAATTTTGCTCATGGCGGGCTATTTGCATGGGGCGCTTTTACTGGGGTGTGGTTGTTTAATGTAACAGGTAGTTATATGTTTGCATTATTTGGTGCTATTGTGATGGGCATGTTTCTTGGCTTGATATTAGAAAGATTCCTTATACGTCCTGTTTATGGAAATCATGTTCGTCAACTTCTGGTTACACTTGGTGGTATGCTCGTGCTTAGTGAATGTATAAAAGTATTTTGGGGGCCGAATCCGATAGGAGCTAAGTTACCGAAGTGGTTACAAGGAAGTTTTACATTTGACGGAATCATATTAATTAAGTATCGCTTATTTGTTATTTTAATCGGTTTATTCGTTTACATTGGATTTGTATTGTTACTTCGAAAAACGAAAATCGGGCTTATGATTCGTGCTGGTGTAATAGATAAAGAGATGGTTCAAGCGCTTGGAATTAATGTGAAAGCTATTTTTTCTTTCGTATTTTTATTAGGAGCTGGAATGGCGGCGTTAGGTGGCTTTCTTCTCGCGCCTTATTCGGGTATTATTTTTGCCGAAATGGGGATGCAGTATGCTATTTTAGCTTTTATCGTTGTGATCATTGGTGGATTAGGTAGTGTACAAGGTTCTGTAATCGCATCCTTAATTGTTGGCTTGGCAGGAGCTTTTACAGCTTATTATCTTCCAGATTTATCGCTTGCGATAAACATGTTGATGCTGTTATTCGTCTTATTAGTTAAGCCAACAGGACTTGTTGGTGAAAAGGGGTGAGATTGTTATGACCACATCATCTAATCGGGCTAGCTTATATTTTTGGTGTGCAATTCTTTTCTGTTTCATGATATTTCCTTTTATAAACGATTCAAGGAGCATGTTAATCTTGTTTACACAAATTTTCATTTTCGCAATATTCGCAATGAGTTTTGATATTCTATTAGGCTATACGGGAATTGTGTCGTTTGGGCATTGTATGTTCTTTGGAATTGGTGCTTATTGTGTCGCACTCCTATTAGATCGACAAGAGGCAACAATATCGAGTTTTTTTATTGGGATTATATTAGCAGTCACTTTATCAGCGGTCATTAGTTATATAGTTGGTATGCTTTCCTTACGGTTAAAAAGTCATTTTTATGCGATGCTAACACTAGCCATTTCTCAATTATTCTTTGTGCTAGCTGAAAAATGGCGAACCGTCACGCATGGGGGGGATGGTTTTACGTTCCGTGTACCTGATATATTTCGAGATCGTTTTACATTTTACTATATTACATTAATGAGTCTAGTAATCATTTTTTTATTACTACAACTGTTTACGAAATCTTCAATTGGTAACGTATTAAAAGCGATTTCGCAAAATGAACAACGTGTGGAAGCACTTGGTTATAAAATTCTTCACTATAAAGTAATTGCGAGTGTTGTAGCTGGAGTTGTAGCATCTGTGAGCGGCGGTTTATTTGTTATCACACTTCGTTTTGTAAATACGACCGTTTTTTCAATTGACATGACGCTAAATGCTTTATTAATGACGACAATCGGTGGCATTGGGACATTAGTAGGAGCGATAATAGGGGCAGGAATGATTGAATCTTTGAAATACTATTTGTCAGAGCTTGCTGCGCAGTACCCAATTTTTGAACGATGGACAATTTTTCTTGGTTTATTGTATATCATCGTTTTATTAGGTCTTCCAACAGGTATGTTAGGAACAGCTAGGAAGTTGGTGAGCTGGAAACGACATAAGAAAAAAGGGAAGAAGGAGCAAATTGAGCATAGTGCTTAATACATTAGAGAATGGCCTCTTAACTGAAAACGAATTTAAAGGTTACTTATAGGTAACCTACGCACATTAAAGTGCATGATTGTATTTTTAACGATATATAGATAAAATTCATTCTATGGAAAAAATAGTATTTTAGAAAGATTAGGGAGTGTTATATTTGGCAGAATTAATACAAGGAAAAAATGCATTAATTACAGGGGCTGGCAGAGGGATTGGCCGTGCTGTAGCAATCGCTTTAGCAAAAGAAGGCGTGAATGTAGGACTTTTAGCACGTTCAGAAGAAAATTTAAAGGCTGTTGCAAAAGAAGTTGAGGCAGAAGGCGTGAAAGCTGTAACTGTTACTGCAGATGTATCTTCATATGAAGAAGTAAGTGAAGCAATTGAAACATTAAAAAATGGCTTAGGTTCTATTGATATTTTAATTAATAACGCTGGAATTTCTAAATTTGGTAAATTTTTAGAACTAGATGTTGCGGAATGGGAAAAAATCATTCAAGTGAACTTAATGGGCGTATATTATGTGACTCGTGCTGCGTTACCAGGAATGATTGAGCAGCAGTCTGGTGACATTATTAATATTTCATCAACAGCTGGACAAAAAGGAGCGCCAGTAACAAGCGCGTACAGTGCTTCTAAATTTGGTGTTCTTGGTTTAACAGAATCGTTAGCGATGGAAGTACGTAAATATAATATTCGCGTGACAGCATTAACACCAAGTACAGTTGCAACAGATATGGCAGTAGAATTAGGTTTGACAGATGGTAACCCAGATAGAGTTATGCAGGCTGAAGATATTGCCGAATTTATTGTAGCGCAGCTAAAATTAAATAAACGTACATTTATTAAATCTGCCGGATTATGGTCTACAAATCCGTAAGAGAATGGATGATTGAATTAAAAAAAGATAGCTGTTCTTTTCTAGAACAGCTATCTTTTTTTAGCGTAACCTTAGCACATAGTTTCTTAATCATTTGACGATAGAATATTCATCTTATTGAATCTCATTTCAATATGTCACTTCATCAACAGACAAACATAATGAGGTAACTAAGAAAAAATGTTTTTGTGAAATACGTTTATTTCCAATTCGTATAGTCGAATTTTCTAACATGAAATGTTATGATGCCATTAAGGTAGAATAAGTTTGGAAGGGGTATAGAAATAACGAATATGGACAAAGAAAAACAACAATTAAGCGTTGAAGTTGCAAGGTTATACTACCAATCTGATTATAGTCAACAAGAGATTGCAAATAAATTAAATATCTCAAGGCCGACTATCTCGAGATTGTTAAAATATGCAAAAGAAAAAGGATTTGTTCAAATTAAAATAACTGATCCATTTGCTGATTTAGATAATGTAGGAAACCTACTTAAAGAAAAATATAACTTATTAGAGGCGCATGTCGTATTTTCTCCAGTACCAGAATATACGGCCATTACAGAGTATATTAGTAAGTATGCTGCAGAGTATATGGAAAAGACTGTTACAAATGGTGATGTTGTTGGTGTAAGTTGGGGAACGACGATGTATGAAGTCGCTAGAAAAATTGTCCCGCAGCATGTGAAAGGGGTAGAAGTTGTCCAATTAAAAGGAGGTATTAGTCATTCAAGTGTAAATACATATGCGAATGAAACAATTGCCTTGTTTGCGGACGCCTTTCAAACAACACCGCGAAACCTACCGCTTCCAGTTATATTTGATAATGCAGTTACAAAAGAATTAGTAGAGCAGGATCGACATATTCACCATATTGTTGAGATGGGAAAACAAGCTAATATTGCCATTTTCACAGTGGGAACTGTTAGAGATGAGGCATTATTATTTCGACTAGGTTATTTGAATGAACAAGAAATGAACTTATTGAAAGAACAAGCTGTTGGGGACATTTGCTCACGTTTCTTCGATGGAAATGGTAATATTTGCAGTGAGGAAATTAACCAGCGCACAATTGGTATTGATTTAGAAGAGTTGCGCTTAAAGAAGCGCTCTGTTCTTGTTGCAGGAGGCTCTAGAAAAGTAAAGGCAATTGATGGTGCATTAAGAGGCGGATATGCGAATGTGTTGATTATCGATCAGCATACAGCAAAAGAGTTGCTACATTATCAAAAAGGCTAGAAATAGAAGGTTCTCTCAAAAGTATGATTTTGAGAGAACCTTTTTTACAAAAACATTTGAACAAAATTTCAAAAGCGTGTTTACATTTGTTCAAAGAGGAGTTAGAATGAAGTTGTTAAAAGATATGAGGAGTGAAAAAAATGAACATTGCAAAGTTAATTGATCATACAGTTTTGAAACCGAATACTACGAAAGAAGATGTTATGAAAGTCTTAGAAGAAGCAAAGAAATATAATTTCGCTTCTGTTTGTATTAATCCTACATGGGTAAAATTAGCTGCTGAAGAATTAGCAGGGCATGATGTGGATGTTTGTACAGTAATCGGATTCCCTTTAGGTGCAAATACAACTGAGACAAAAGTATTTGAAACAAAAGATGTAATTGCAAAAGGTGCAACTGAAGTAGACATGGTAATTAATGTTGGTGCTTTAAAAGATGGAGATAATGAATTCGTTGAAAACGATATTCGTGAAGTTGTACAAGCTGCAAAAGGAAAAGCACTTGTAAAAGTTATCATTGAAACTTGTTTATTAACAGATGAAGAAAAAGTTCGTGCTTGTGAATTATCTGTAAAAGCTGGTGCTGATTTTGTAAAAACTTCAACTGGATTTTCAACTGGCGGGGCAACTGCGGAAGATATCGCATTAATGCGCAAAACTGTTGGAGAAAACGTTGGTGTGAAAGCATCTGGTGGTGTTCGCACGCGTGAAGATGCAGAGAAAATGGTTGAAGCTGGCGCTTCTAGAATTGGTGCAAGTGCTAGTGTTGCAATTGTATTAAATGATACAAACGGCATTTCAGATAACTATTAATTCATAAAAAGTTGTAAGCAATAGATATACGAATTGTTGAAAAAGCATGGTGTATCTATTGCTTTAACATTTTAAAAATATGTAAGCGGATACGGAAAAGAAGGGGATTTTTATGAAATATGTAATCGGTATCATAGGCTTGATAATTGTGTTAGGCATTGCATGGCTTGCTAGTAATAATAGAAAAAAAGTCAAATATCGTCCTATTATAACGATGATTATATTACAGTTCATTCTAGGTTTTGTACTATTAAATACAAGTGCAGGAAACGTACTAATAACTGGAAT
Organism: Bacillus sp. AFS018417; assembly: GCF_002560985.1. NCBI lineage: Bacteria > Bacillati > Bacillota > Bacilli > Caryophanales > Bacillaceae > Bacillus > Bacillus sp. AFS018417. The sequence continues at coordinate 8,669 of NZ_NTTM01000039.1, read as the reverse complement.
CGCAGATGGCTTTGGACAATTGTTAAAGTACGCTGCTGATGGTGTTAACTTTGTATTTGGCGGTTTGTTAAATCAAAAAGAATTTTCATTCTTTTTAGGAGTATTAATGCCAATTGTGTTTATATCAGTTTTAATTGGTATTTTACAGCACATTAAGGTATTACCGTTCATTGTGAAATATATTGGCTTAGCTTTAAGCAAGGTGAATGGAATGGGGAAACTTGAATCATATAACGCTGTAGCTTCAGCGATTTTAGGGCAATCAGAAGTATTTATTTCTGTTAAGAAGCAGCTAGGCTTACTATCGGAAAGAAGATTATATACATTATGTGCGTCTGCGATGTCAACGGTTTCTATGTCTATAGTGGGATCCTATATGGTGTTATTAAAACCACAATATGTTGTAACCGCTTTAGTGCTGAACTTGTTTGGCGGATTTATTATTGCTTCTATTATTAACCCTTATGAGGTTACAGAGGAAGAAGATATTTTAGAAGTACAAGAGGAAGAGAAAAAGACCTTTTTTGAAGTATTAGGGGAATATATAGTAGATGGCTTTAAAGTTGCTATTACAGTAGCTGCTATGCTAATTGGATTTGTTGCTTTAATCGCTTTTATTAATGCTATATTTAAAGGAGCAATTGGTATCTCATTCCAAGAGATTCTTGGTTATGTATTTGCACCATTTGCATTTATTATGGGGGTTCCTTGGCATGAAGCTGTTAATGCCGGTAACATTATGGCGACGAAACTTGTATCAAATGAGTTTGTAGCTATGACAAATTTAGCACAAGGAAACTTTAATTTTTCAGGAAGAACGACTGCTATCATTTCTGTGTTCCTTGTTTCATTCGCAAACTTCTCTTCAATCGGAATTATCGCTGGTGCTGTTAAGAGTTTGAATGAAAAACAAGGGAATGTGGTAGCAAGATTTGGTTTAAAACTGCTTTTCGGAGCAACTTTAGTAAGCTTTTTATCCGCAACAATAGTTGGATTAATATATTAAGAGTTTAATAAGTTTACCCTTTACAAAATAAAATAAGAAGGATTGGTGATTAGGATGAGAATGGTAGATATTATTGCAAAAAAACGTGATGGTAAAGAATTAACAACAGAGGAAATTCAATTTTTTATTAAAGGATATACAGATGGAACAATCCCTGATTATCAAGTAAGTGCACTTGCAATGGCTATTTTCTTCCAAGATATGTCTGATCGTGAACGTGCTGATTTAACAATGGCTATGGTGAATTCTGGAGAGACAATTGATTTATCAGAGATTGAAGGGATTAAAGTAGATAAACATTCAACTGGTGGTGTTGGTGATACAACAACATTGGTTTTAGGACCATTAGTAGCTGCTTTAGATGTACCAGTTGCAAAAATGTCTGGACGTGGTCTAGGGCATACAGGTGGTACGATTGATAAATTAGAAGCAGTTGAAGGATTCCATGTTGAGATTACGAAAGAGCAATTTATTGATTTAGTGAATCGTGATAAGGTTGCAGTTATTGGACAAACAGGAAATTTAACACCTGCCGATAAAAAAATATATGCACTACGTGATGTGACGGGAACTGTGAATTCGATCCCATTAATCGCAAGTTCGATTATGAGTAAAAAAATTGCAGCTGGAGCTGATGCAATTGTTCTTGATGTTAAGACAGGAGCAGGAGCATTTATGAAAACAGAAGAGGATGCGAAAAAATTAGCACATGCAATGGTTCGAATCGGAAATAATGTTGGCCGTCAAACAATGGCTGTTATTTCAGATATGTCACAACCACTTGGCTTTGCGATTGGTAATGCTCTTGAGGTGAAGGAAGCAATTGATACGCTAAAAGGAGAAGGCCCAGAAGACTTAACAGAATTAGTGCTTGTATTAGGAAGCCAAATGGTTGTACTTGGTAAAAAAGCAAATACATTAGAAGAAGCACGTGAAATGTTGAAAGAAGTTATGAAAAATGGAAAAGCGATTGAGAAATTCAAAGAGTTCTTACGTAATCAAGGCGGAGATAGCTCGATTGTAGATCATCCAGAAAAGTTACCACAAGCGAAATATGTAATTGATGTACCAGCTAAAACTTCAGGTGTTGTGTCTAACATTGTTGCAGACGAAATCGGTATTGCTGCGATGCTTCTAGGAGCAGGTCGTGCAACGAAAGAGGATGAAATTGATTTAGCGGTTGGCTTAATGCTACGCAAAAAAGTTGGCGAAGTTGTAAAAGAAGGAGAGCCATTAGTTACGATTTATGCAAATCGCGAAGATGTTGAAGATGTAAAAGCTAAAATTTATGAAAACATTTCTGTATCAGAAAAGGCTGAAACTCCTAAATTAATTTACACTGTGATAACTGATTAATGCTTAACAGAATTACATTTACTTTGAGGAGGAAATGATATGGATAAACAAAAATATATTGAAGAAGCTACAAAGATGTTGTCAAAAGCTTATATTCCATATTCAAAGTTCCCTGTTGGAGCGGCACTCGTTACGAAAGATGGTAAAATTTATACAGGCTGTAACATAGAAAATGCGTCTTATGGTTTATGTAATTGTGCCGAAAGAACAGCAATATTTAAAGCAGTGTCAGAAGGAGAGCGCGATTTCAGTTATTTAGTAATAACAGGTAAAACGGATGGGCCTATTTCACCATGCGGAGCGTGCCGACAAGTAATCGCAGAATTTTGTGATCCGCAAATGCCAGTATTATTGACAAATCAAAAAGGCGATGAAAAAGAAGTAACAGTTGAAAGTTTACTGCCAGGTGGATTTTCAATTGATGATTTAATGTAATGAAAGATATATTATGTAATTTGTAAATGACAAACTAAAGAGGCTATTCCCAATATCAAATAGAGGGATAGCTTCTTTTTTATAAATAATTCGTTCAAATTGCAATAATATAGATAACACATATCTGCTAGCAAATAGATATACCACATATTCTGCCAATTTTTTTATATTAATGTATTATAATTAGAAGGGTGTTTACTATTACTTAATATTTAATTCAATAGTTTTCGAATCGATGCAGTACAAAATTCATAATTTGTCGGAAATAGTATAATAAATTAACCGAAGTAGAAACTAAAAAAGGTTGCTTTGTATTGATGTAGAAATACATAACTAAAATACCATTTAATTATTAGAGTTTTTGTTTTATGTCAAAAAGATAAAAGAAGAAACGGTGATACAATGACAAATAAAAAAGAAAGAATAGAAACAGGATGGAACTTAGATAATAGCTATGCCCGTCTACCGGAATCATTTTTCACCAGCCTCAATCCAACACCTGTTCGCTCACCGAAGTTGGTTATTCTCAATGATTCGTTGGCAACATCCCTAGGATTGAACATCGAGGAACTAGAAAGTGACGATGGAGTAGCGGTGCTTGCAGGAAATCGGATTCCCGAAGGCGCTTTTCCTCTTGCTCAAGCTTACGCGGGGCATCAATTCGGGCATTTTAACCGGCTCGGAGACGGCCGAGCTCTGCTGCTTAGTGAGCAAATCACTCCCTTAGGTGAGAGGGTGGATATTCACCTGAAAGGTTCTGGTAGAACACCATACTCTCGCCGGGGGGATGGTCGAGCGGCACTTGGACCGATGCTACGCGAATATATCATCAGCGAAGCAATGCATGCGCTTGGTATTGCTACTACCCGTAGTCTAGCGGTAGTAACGACCGGTGAATCAATCTTTCGCGAAACTGAGCAGCCTGGTGCAATTCTTACCCGTGTGGCTGCAAGTCATTTGCGCGTTGGCACCTTTCAGTACGTTTCCAAATGGGGCACTGTTGAAGATCTTCAAGCCCTAGCTGATTATACAATACAGCGACATTATCTAGACGTTGACGCTGCTGAAAATCGCTATCTTTCCCTGCTTGAGGAAGTGATTAAGCGTCAAGCTCAGTTGATTGCAAAATGGCAACTTGTTGGTTTTATTCATGGGGTGATGAACACCGACAATATGACCATTAGTGGGGAAACCATTGATTATGGTCCTTGTGCCTTCATGGATACTTATGATCCGGAAACGGTATTCAGTTCCATTGATCTTCAAGGTCGCTATGCTTATGGCAATCAGCCGTATATTGGTGGATGGAATCTTGCAAGGCTTGCTGAAACTTTATTACCACTATTGCATAGTGATTATGCAAAATCGATGGAAATGGCTCAAGATGCAATTTTAAATTATAATGAGTTATATCATTCGAACTGGCTCGCTGGAATGAGAGCTAAATTAGGGATATTTAACGAAGAAGTACAGGATAAAGCACTTATTGAAGACCTCCTTACTATCATGGAGAAGTATCGTGCGGACTATACGAATACTTTCCGTGCGTTAACTTTTGATAAGCTGGAGGATATGGCCTTGTTTGAAACTCCAGAATTCAATCAGTGGCATGAGCAGTGGCAGGAAAGACTAGGTAGACAGGAAGAATCAAAAGATTCTTCACATTTATTGATGCGGAAAAACAATCCTGCGGTAATCCCACGGAATCACAGAGTAGAAGAAGCTTTGGAAGCTGCTGTGAAACATGGAGATTACAGCGTGATGGAACGTCTTCTTAATGTCCTTTCAAATCCTTATGCGTACTCCCCAGAACAAGATGATTACGCGACACTACCTGCGCCATCATCATGTCCTTACCGAACTTTTTGTGGTACATGATATAGAAGTGTTGGGAATGGTTCTTTTTGTTTTTCTACAATCATGTTGACGTTTTATTATGATTTAAGGTTTGTATAAGATAATGCTACTTCTTTATTTGAAGTAGCATTATTTTAGTTTGTCATTTCTTCCTTTTTAGTATTAACATACCAATTTGCTCTATTGTGAAGTTGCTAGGATTAAGCGTATAATATGATAGGTCTAAAACATATAAAGCGAATTGTGAGCGATAGATATTTTTCATCACTTAAAAAAATAGATACGATGATAGTAACACTGGCATTTAGATAGGGAGTTATAAAATGAAATTATTACACTTATGAAGACGGCTGGGAAGTATTTAGAAAATGAAGAGCTGGAAAAGGTGTTAAAAAAGACAGAAGGCTTAGGTACAGAAGCAACACGTGCTGGTATTATTACGATGTTAAAAGATCGTAAGTACATTGATGTGAAGAAGAACCAAGTGTATGCGACGGATAAAGGAAAAGTATTAATTACCGCAATTGGCGATAAAATATTAGCCTCCCCAGAAATGACAGCAAAGTGGGAGCAGCGCCTTGCTGAAATTGGAGAAGGAACAGCTTCACCAGCAACATTTATGGAACAGACGAAAAAGCTATCAGCAAAAATTATTGAAGATGCGGTAGAAATGTCTGAGAAATGGGACTTTTCGGGTTTGCATGTTGAATCAATTGAGCGAAAAGGTTCAAAGTTTACAACTGGTAAAAAGGTCGGGAAATGTAAGAAGTGCGATGGTGATTTGATTGATAAATCTTCATTTTATGGCTGTTCCAATTATAATACAATGAAATGTGACTTCACCCTGTCAAAAAAGATACTTGGAAAAACAATTTCACAAAAGAATGTTAGCAAGCTATTAAAAGGAGAACAGACCGACTTAATTAAAGGCTTTAAGAAAAATGATAAAACATTCGATGCGAAGTTAGAGTGGAAAGACAATAAAGTGAATTTTGTGTTTGAGAAATAGTAATTGTCAACAAATAAAAAAGTTCTTTACTGAATAAAAAAGTCCTTTACTAAATAAAAAAATTCTTTACTGATGTGAAATGACACAAAGATGTACACTTAAAATACTGTTAGATTATATGAGAAAAAGCATGACAATTTTATGTCATGCTTTTTTTATATGCAAAAAACAAAAAAGGAATTTTAGGTGAGGGTAAAGAATTAATAAAGGTTAGGCTTCTGCTATGATAAAATCATTTTGATTATTGAGTTATACATTAAATAAAAATTTGAAGGGGTATACTAGTTATTAATTTAAGATTTTATTTTTGTATCTTTATATATAAAATAATTAACTTATTGTGTTAAGACATAATAAAGGAGCTATTGTAATGCCAAAAAAATTTATTATTTCTAAACAAAGCGATATGGCTGGATTTTCATCTTTTAAGTGCTCATTTTGTGGAGAAGAATTTAAATTAAGAGCCGATGAAGTACAAGAAGATGATGTTATTGAGTTATTTTGTCCTAGTTGTGGTATTCCTAGTCCAGTTTCTACATACTACACTGAGGATATTAAGGAAAATGCTATGATATTAACAGAGAATGAAATGGCGCATATGGTAAATGATCTATTCAAAGGATTAGAAAAGTCTTTTAAAAGAAGTAAAGGTATAAAATTTAAAGCTGGGAAACCAATGGTAACAAAACAACCAAGAGCATTATATGAAAAAGATGATTTAGATGAAGTGGAGTTTTTATGTTGTGATAGAAAAGCTAAATTAACTATATTAACTAAAGCAGGGCATTCTCCATTTTGTCCATACTGTGGGGTGAATTAGTTGGAAGCACCAGTTCTTATTCCTATTAAAAAATTTAAAATTATATCTAAAAATTTTAGAAGAGTCTCTGGAGATTTGTTGAATGCAAGTGATGGGCATGAGACTATGAGATTAGCTAAAAAATTTATTGCATATATTGAAGGTGAACCTATTATTTATGACTTTATACGTAAATGTCATACGCATGAATATAATATAGAAGAAGTTATAAAATTTAAGACCTATAACTCAAAGTATGAAATTCCTATTGATAATAATAAAGAAATCAGCTTTATTTATCAACTTTTAAAATATGCAACAGCGCACTTAAATAATTATCATGAATTGACATTTGGATATGCTTTCTATAAGGGAGCAAAATTTTCAGATCAAGTACGTGAATTTAATTATCAAGTTGTAAGACTTTTAGTGAATCATATTACAGATTATTTAGAGGAGATGGCAATTGAATTGGGAATTGATGAAAAACCGAATGCAAAAATATTAATTCAAGGTAATGTAGGACAGTTTAACTATGCAGAGCAAGGAAATATTGAAGCTCATCAAACAAATAACCAAGATGAAGGTAAGGAACTCCAAAAAGTAGCTCAAGAACTAATCGAATTTTTAAAAGGAACTTCTATGGAAAACAAAGATGTTCAAGAAGATGCTATAGATTTTGTTGGAGAAGTGGTACAGAATATCGAGGAAGGTCAAACACCGAAACCCTCTCTTCTTAGAAGAGCAACAACGGCTCTGACGGACATTAATTCGGGAGTGGAAAGTGGTTCTCAACTTGCTATTAAGATTGGCCAATTTTTAAATCTAGCGAGTAGTTGGGTTTCATAAATAATTCTATGGTGTACGTTAATAATAAAAAGACATTTACGGTGGTCTTACCCCCGTCAAGTAGACAGCTGTAAAAAAAGACTATGCAGCCATCGAGATTCGATATTCAATCGGAGCTCGATGGTTAAGCCTTTTTTGGAATCGTTTGTAGTTGTAATGATAGATGTATGTTTCAATAGCTTGAATTAGTTCTTCCTTTGTTTGATAATAATTAAGATAAAACATTTCAGATTTAAAATGAGAGAAGAATGATTCAATGCAAGCATTGTCATGGCAGTTTCCTTTGCGGGAGTGGCTGCCGATGGCGCCTAGCTGTTGAAGCATACGGTAATAAGCATGAGATGTATATTGGAATCCTTGATCTGAGTGGATGATGGTTCCATACACATCTCTTTTTTGTGCTGCTAAATCTAACGTTTTTAGGACAAGTTGTAAATCATTACGATGTGAGAGTTTCCAAGCAACGATTTCATTGTTATAAATGTCTTGAACAACCGAGAAATAGAGAAATTTATCTTTGAATGGCAAATAAGTGATATCTGTGACAAGTACCTCATTTGGTTTACGGTTTCGGAATTGTTGTTCTACTACATTCGGAAAAACCTTTGAGGATTTCCCGTTAAAAAAGCGTCGCTTTTTACGGATGATTGATTGAATTTGAAGTTCTCGCATAAGTCTACATACTTTTTTGTGGTTCACTAAAAATCCAGCCTCTAAGGCAATTTTCATGCGAGGATAACCGTATTCCTTGTGTTTTATGTGAATGGCTTGAATCTGTTCACGCAATGTATGATCCTTTGAAAGGCGCAATTGTCTTTGCGTACATGTTGAGCGCCACTTATAGTAGCTAGATCGATTTAACTGCGCAATGACGACCAGCCAGGTTACTTTGTATCGAGAACGTAGTTCTTCAATAATCTCGTACTTAGCCGTTTGAGCGAGAACACCTCCTATAGATTTGGATACTGCTTTTTTAAATAAGCCACCTGCGCCTTGTAGTATTCCAATTCTTCTTCCACACTATCGAATTTCGTACGAGGACGACCTTTCAAGAGATTTTTTAAGCCGTTATTGCCGCCGTTGTTTCCCCGCAAGTCTGAAATATCGCCTGTTTCTTGATATCTTCGGACCCAATTCATTAACTGTGTTCTACTTTTCAGCCTATATTTCTTAGCTATAGCTGTTTGGCTGCCCTCACCATTTAAATAACTTTTTACAACTTGTATCTTTAATTCATCTGAATAAGTTTGAAATTTATCGCCTTTTTTAGCCATAATAAAATCCCCTCCAAGTAAAAGTGTAACATCCATGTTTATTCATGGTCTTTTTACACTGTCTACCTTAAGGGGATAATATCA
>NZ_NTTM01000038.1:0-73924 GCF_002560985.1 Bacillus sp. AFS018417 | reverse complement strand
AACTTTTTGGGTTCACTTCAGTTCATAATGGGTTCCCTTTTGAGGTGCAAACATTGCAAATCACATCACATTTTTTGTCACTAATATCAATGCAATTCTCAATGGAATTCTCTGAGTAAATAACATCAATAAACGCAAAGAAGGGATAGACATTAAGCTATCCCTTAATTTCACTGTCGACTCCCGGTAGTTTTGTTGTCTGTTTTTATAGGGTATCTTCGTCGCTTTTGTACTCCAAAATATCACCCGGCTGACAATTCAAAGTCTTACATATCGCTTCTAATGTTGAAAAACGAACCGCTTTTGCTTTCCCATTTTTCAGAATGGAAAGATTCGCCATAGTAATTCCAACCCTCTCCGAAAGCTCCGTTACGCTCATTTTTCGTTTTGCTAACATCACATCAATATTAATAATAATTGTCATATCCTCCACCTCAGACCGTCAAATCATTTTCTGATTTTATGTTAATCGCTTCTTGTAGAAGCCGTTGGAGGATAGCAGCAAAAACGGCGATAACCAACGAAGCAAAAATGATGATGAGTCCCATTAATGCAATAGGAGGGTCAACTTTCTTCGCTATAAAATGAAAGAGTGGCAAACCTAATACATACAAACCACTGATTGTAATCGCACAGCACTTTATGTTCTTTAACGCCTTTACAGATAATTCCGAGAACGCTGTGTTCTCGTCAATGTACCGTAAAAGATTGAAAGCCTGATAGAGAGCAAAGTAAAAAGGCACAGCCGCTCCATACATCACGATGAAAACGAGATATTTCATTGGGGCAATATTTGGATACGATTTTGCTGCGAAATTCGCCATATGGGGCACTAAAAATATACATAAAGCAAGAACCGGTAGTCCTATAATAAAAATAATGACTTTTAAGAAAGTCGTTGAACCTCGTTTAACATTCATTTAAAACACCTCACTTATTTAATGACAACATGATTTTAGCATATGATTTATCGTTTTACAATAAATTAATATTGTTTCTTATTATATTATTATTGTTATTGAAATATCCTTTTAATTTTGACAAAAATAAAAAGCATTTCTCATTACAAAGAAATGCTCTTACTTTAAAATGTTAAATTTACAACTTGTTCAACAAAACTTCCAAATAGTTTAATAAAGTAAATCAACAACGAATGAGGACAAACATTAGGACAATGAAGAAGTTATTAAAAAACCTACATAAAAAATCGAATACGCTAAAACCACAAAAGGCATCTGCTGTTTCTCAGTGGATGCCTTTTTAGTATTAAGAATGTGGGGACAGATTTCATAAATAATAATGGCAATAGTTAAATTAGGTATTCCACTCCTATTTTACTTTTGGTTGCCATACCCTATGTTCAGTAAACAGTTTCTTTCTTATTATTTAAAAATCTTTCGCAAAATTTTAATTTTGTTCTTATACGGTGGAAATACAAGCCCTAAGTCTATCTTTGAGCTTTTCTTTAAAATGCTTTTACGATGTGTAAAAGTATCAAAACTATGTTTTCCATGATAAGCACCGAACCCTGCATTTCCTACTCCACCAAAAGGCAAGTGGAGATTCGCCATATGTGACATTGTATCATTGACGCATCCTCCCCCAAAAGAAATTCGTCCTAATACCTGTTTTTCAACATTTTTATTTTCAGTAAACACATACAAGGCTAACGGTTTGGGATGGTTGTTAACCATATGAATGACCTCATCTAAATCATTGTACTCGATAATTGGTAAAATTGGTCCGAAAATTTCTTCTTTCATAGCTGCATCATCCCATGACTTTACTTCAAGAAGTGTTGGTTCAATATATAAATGACTTCTAGATGAATTTCCACCAAATACTATATTATTTTGGTCTTGTTCTACTATAGAAATAAGTCTATCGAATTGTCTCTCATTGACAATTCGACCATAATCATTGCTTTTTGATACATCTGATCCATAAAAGCTTGTGATGATTTCTTTCATTTTTGAAATCAGTTTTCCCTTGATAGATTTGTGTGCAATAACATAATCAGGTGCAATACAGGATTGCCCAGCATTTATGAATTTTCCCCAGATAATACGTTTGGCTGCTATATCGAGGTTAGCTGTTTTATCGACAATAGCTGGTCCTTTTCCACCAAGTTCTAATGTTACTGGTATAAGATTTTTCGCCGCAGCTTCCATGACAATTTTTCCAACTGGAACGCTACCAGTAAAAAAGATATAGTCAAATGGTGCATGAATTAATAAAGAAGTTGTTTCGATGTCTCCTTCAATTACACGAATATATTGCTTATCAAACGTTTCACTTATTATTTTGTTAATTACAGCTGAAACGTTTGGCGCATTTTCTGAAGGTTTGAGAACTACACAATTTCCTGCCGCAATTGCCCCAATAAGAGGTTCCATTAATGATTGGAATGGATAATTAAAAGGTCCAATAATTAGCACTGTACCATATGGCTCTTTTATTATGTAACTTTTGGAAGGCGCAAAATGAATAGGTGTTTTTACTTTTTGAGGTTTCATCCATTGTTTTAGGTATTTCATAATAAAATTGATACTGTTAAATGCGAAACCAATTTCTGCAGCATATGCTTCAAACTCGCTTTTGTGTAAATCTTGATATAATGCGCTCAGCGCTTGATTTTCATATTTTTGAATAGAATTTTTTAATTTTTCTAACTGTTCAAGACGGAATTGAAGACTTCTTGTATAATCATTATGGAAAAATTGTCTATGCTCTTGAATAAGTTGTTGAATATTATCAACCATTAGGGAAATCCCTCCAATAGCAAGTAAGTAAATCTTGAACCATACTATTATTTTCTATGCTCATCATCTCCATAGTTTCTTTAGTATGGGAATCCTAAAGCCTAATTTACTTATTTGTAGTTCTTTTCAATCCAATTGATAAAAAGATATTGCATGCTTATTTCAATAACTATTAAGAAGATGTGAAATGAGTAATGATACATAATAAAAAAGGTACAATGCACTAAATGGTACGCTTAAAAGAATACTGCCGTATTAAATAGCCGCTCCGCAAATCATTCCGATAAACAATGATTCCAGGGCTACAAATAGAATGGAGTCTCTGTAGTAGAAATCTAATATGTAAGTAAATTGGCCTGGAAAGTTTGCGTAAAAAATCCAAATTAAGATAATTCATGTATTTATAGTAATAATAAAATCTTTTCCGAAATGTACTGTTATAAATGTTCTCCAGTTGCGATATTGTAAAACTCTTACAGTTCTTATTACGAGAAATATAAGAGCGAAGAATCCAGCCCAAGTAATCAGTATTTGTGTGATTTCTGAAATGGGAATCACTCCTTTTGGGTATATGTCACATATGTAACGATTGCTATTGCATTAATGAACATCATGGTTCGAAGTAATTTGTACATGTTTCTTGAAAGTGACTCTCATTTTACAAAAAATGTATTCGATAGATGGGATAATTTTTCCTGCTCTAATCATGTATTGAAATATGAGTAAATACGAAAGAATAGAATGAATATTCACTCATTTATGGTAATATATTGTATAATTTGTAATATAGAACTGCTAAGGGAGAAAATTATGATGCATGAACATTTTGTAAGGGTTGTGGGAAATGGTCAACCAATTATCTTTCTGCCAGGAACAGGTTGGTCAGGTGATATAGGATTGCATATAGCTGATTCTGTAAAAGATTTTTACCAAGTGCATATGATTGATTTGCCTGGTATTGGACAAAGTCAAGGTTTGGATGGAGTTATAAAACTAGAAGATGCTGCTGCATGGTTACATCGTTATATTACTAAGCTGAATATGGAAAAAGTTATTTTAATTGGACATTCATTGGGAGGAGCCATCTGTTTGGCTTATGCTTCTTATTATCCATCTCTAGTAGAGGGACTTATGTTATTAGACATAGGGTATGATAAAATACCGCTGTTTCCTGTGGAGATGTTTGGGAAATTAGGATTTATGGTTCCGTTTATTAGTTTTTTACATAGGCATTTTGGTAATAAGGTATTAGGGAAAGAAGAAGATGCAACGTCAAGAGAAGACAGAAGAGAGAATAAAAGCCCAAATAGAAAAACATGGATTTCCAGATAATGAGTACATAAGACAAGCGATAAAAAATCAACAACCAGCTAATACAAAGGGTATTAGTTTATTGTTAGCACTATATCGAACAAATCTTCCTAAAATGTTAACCTCTGTACAGGTTCCGAGTATATTGCTTTATGGAAATCGAAGTCAAGAGCCTGTGAATTTACAAAATAAGATTAAGAGAAATATTGCGCATGTTAAGAAAAAGCACCCTAGTATTGTTATTCAAGAATTAGATGGTGGACATTATGCTCATTTGCAAGATGAACTTGCGTTAAGTAAAATGAAAGCTTTCATTCACTCTTTGGAATAAACATGAGATTACTATATTTAATTGTCTTAAAATACAATTGCATGTGCCAAAAGGGAAGGGAAACAATGTTAGGAAAGATTTTTAATGAATTAGGGTAAAACGAATCTGTTTTTGATAGATTATAGAACTTGCTTTAAAAGGGAGCAAGTACATAATTTTATAAACGGGAGAGGGAGAAAGCGGTATGTCGACAAATAGAAAAATTGGTGTAAGTTGTTTATTGCTGAGCAGCTGTGCGGCACTAAGTAGTTTCTTATTAAAAGGCATCCTTCCTTATTCAGGGATTATTGGTTGGACGTTATCTGTTGTTTTTATTTTAGCTAGTGCTCATTTCATTGGGGAGGATGTAAGTGAGTCGTAGCTTGTAATGTTTATCTTAGATTTACGTCTTTAAAAAAAGAGATCCTTACTCGATCTCTTTTTTTATACTTCTATTCACTTTGACTTAATTGATATACATATTTGAAGGAGTTTTCAAAGTTGAACTCTTTTACTTGGGTTATTTTGTTTGTTTTTGGATTGTATGTAAAAATTTTAACCGTATTGTAACCGCCGCTTTTAGGATCGGTGTTTCTAACAGCGAATGTATTCTCTCCAATTTGGATCATATTGTTTCTGTCATATACTTCATTATTTGTAGGTGGAACGTCTTGATGGTTTGAAGAAGTCTTAATCACTTTGACTCCACCCGAAAATAATGTAACGATGATGAGTATAACGAGACATACCCTTATTATTCGTAATTCTTTAGTAATTGGATGCTCTTCCATATGGTTCACTCCTCATACTTTCTAGATTTATTAATATGTATGACATTGTTTTAGAAATAAGTATTCGTATGTAATGAAGTGCGGTATTTGATTGAGTAGAACTAGAAAACATCCGCTTTTTCTTATTGTGAGGATTGTAATCTTAATTTTTTTGTATAATATACTTTCTTTTCCATAGAGAATATTTCCATCTTTGTCCGTATAAGCTAAAATAAAGTAAAACTTTCATCAGTGAGAACCATGGAGACAAAGATAAAATATAAGGAATGGTGCATATGTGGCGAAAAATATCGATTGTTGTTGTGTTATTATGTTTAGCTGGTTATGCAATTTATGAGCAGTTTGGAAAAGAGAAAGTACAAGTAGCAGATAATCAAAAGCAAAGTACAGAGGATGTAAAAGAAGCAATTGCACAAAATGGTATTGAAATTGGAAAAATAGCGCCTGATTTTGAATTGTCCAAGCTTGATGGTACAAAGGTGAAGCTTTCTGATTTAAAAGGCAAGAAAGTTATTGTGAACTTTTGGGCAACGTGGTGTGGTCCATGTCAGCAAGAAATGCCAGATATACAAGCATTTTATGATAAGTATCAGAAAGATGTAGAAGTTTTAGCGGTGAATTATACAGTGTCAGAAGGGGCTGAAGGAAAAGAGAAAGTACGGAAATTTGCAGAAGAGAAAGGGCTTACTTTTCCGATTCTTCTTGATACAGATATAAAAGTAACGACTACTTATAAAGTCATTACAATTCCAACATCATATTTTATTGATACAAAAGGAGTTATCCAGGATAAATTTATCGGACCGATGACGGTGAAGGAAATGGAGAAAAGAGTCGCGAAATTAAAATAAAGTGAAATCTCCATCCGTGGGGATAAAAGATGAAAATAGGAATGGTATATGTGCCATTCCTATTTTCTATTTAAAGGCTAATTGAGCTTCTTTCATTATGTTAAGTTATAATGTAAATAAAAAGTTAAGGAGAAGATTATGGGGAATTTCACAGGTAATTATGTTGTAATCGATTTGAAACAACAGGATTTAATCCTTATCAAGATAATATTATTCAAATGGCTGCGATTCGGTATCGAAATCATATATGTACCGATCAATTTGTTTCGTATGTAAATCCAGAAAAGATGATTCCGAGCCGCATCACAATGTTGACAGGTATTCAGAATTTTGATGTTGCAAGTGCTCCGACAATTGATATAGTATTACCGGAATTTATTGCATTTATTGGAGAAGATACGATCATTGCTCATAATGCTTCTTTTGATATGAGGTTTTTAAAGAGTAATATGGAACGATTAGGACTCGGTACACCAAAAAATATAGTGCTGGATACACTTAGTTTAGCAAAACGATATATAAAACATGTACCAAACCATAAATTAGAAACACTGAAACGATTTTTACATATTCAAGTACGCTCTCACAATGCATTAGATGATTGTTTCACTTGTGCGGCCGTATATCAAAAATGTGTAGAAGAGAAGAACGGAAAAGAGAAGAAGGTGACTTCTCAAAGTCTAACAAAGGAAGAAGGAAGAGCCTATGAGATCGTAAAAGAAATATTGGAAAAGCATAACAAAGATACAACGGTTATTCGTTATGTTTGTGTTGGCAATTATCTGGATATCAAAGCACTTTATTCATTTGTAAGAATTAAGCTAAAGGGAAGAAAAAAATACGTATTAACGAATAAAGGACAAGAGGAGATAGTAGCTGTGTATCCGACTGTTATATGTGAACCTGCTACGAAAAGTGAATTGGGTGTTACAAGAATCATGATTGATCAGCCTGAGGATTTGATTGCTTTTGAAGTCCTCATTCTTGCCGCGTATGAGGAGGGATTGCAAACTTTGCAGCACTCATAAAGTGAAACTTCCGCAAGTGTGGGAATTCCACACTTGTGGAAGTTTGTATTGTAATTAAATGGATTAACTATGCTAAAAAATAAAATTTTCTCATAAATCTGATTAGGGAGTTTTTTAACTGTTCATACTAGTAACACGAAAGAGAAAGGGTGAATAGTATGAGAAGAAATCGACGAAGAACGTTTGAAGAACTTGTGATGGAAAATAAGCGGCAGCTACTTAATGATCGTGATGCAATTGAACGGATTGAAGAAAAATTAGAGAAGCGATTTGAAACGCGTATTTTCAAACAGGCTGAATAATTCTTATAGCTAGTATGATACTAGTTGTAAGGAGGCGATATTATGGGTAATCCAAAGAAACATCCACAAGATTTTGCTCCAAACCAGATTGGAACACAATCGAGAGCAGCTGGTGGTAATAAAGGAAAACAAATGCAAGACAAATCAGGGAAACAACCGATTGTTGATAACGGTTAAAGAGAGGGAGAATGGAAGCATTCTCCTTCTTTTTTTGCATACATAATTAAAGATATTTTTTACAAACTAATGTTGTATGTATTTTCAATAAAGGAGGAAGACATGATGCCAGAACAAAACAAAGCAAATCCAGATGATCGTAGCGATAACGTTGAGAAATTGCAAGAGGCGGTATATAACACAATTGAAAATATGAACGAAGCAAGGGAAGCTGCTGAGTTTTCTAATGCGCAAGATCGCGCAGCAATCGAAGCGAAAAATGAGCGCCGCATGGAAAGTATTGAAGGAATGCGAAAAGAAATTAAAGAGGAAGCTGCATATCGTAATAAGTAAGAAAAGGCTGACAATTGTCAGCCTTTTTTTGTGATAGAAAAATTTTCTGTAAGAAGACGCCAATTTTGCGGGAAAGGTAAGCCGATTTTCCAATAACTGATACCGCGAATTCCTTGTTCTTTTATTAAATTAAACTTACTTTGAACAGACCTAGCATCTTCAAACCATACTTCATGCTTCACTCCGTTTTCATCGTAATAATTGAAATGCGGAGCTTGGGAAGTGAAATCGTATTGAATTGGGACATTATATTTCCGGGCAAGCGCAACAGCAGCAACAGAGCTAACTGCTTTTGCAGGAGGATTTCCTTCTTTGAATGGAAGAATCCAATCAAATCCGTATAAGTTTTGTCCCATCATAATTTTACGTGGCGGCATTTGCGATTTTGCGTATTGAATGACTTGTTTTACAGGACCAATTGGAGAAACTGCAAGGGGCGGTCCACCTTGCCATCCCCAGTCGTATGTCATAATGATAACGAAATCAACAATTTCACCTTGTGCCTTATAGTCCTGAGCTGCAGCTGCACCTTTTTGAGTTGAACTTGTTTTTGGGGGGAGAGTTGTACTGAGCGTATATCCTTTTGGTAGACGTGTTTTTACTTTGCGTAAAAATTGATTATATACTTCGCGGTCTCCTGGTGCAAGGTTCTCAAAATCAAAATGAATGTCACGCATTCCATATTTTTGTGCTGTTTGTAAAATATTTGTAATGAGCGTATTTTGAATTGTCTCATTGCGTAAAAAAATGCTTGCTAATTCAGGGCTGAAACTTCCATTTTCAAGATTTGTAATAACAAGCATCGGAATCGTTTGCCCTTGTTTTGCAATTGTGACGATTTCAGATGCTTGTGTAGGTTCTTTCAGTGTTCCGTCACGCTTTGCCTCAAAGCTAAAGTAGGCCAAGTAGGTTAAATATGGATTGATAGCTTTGGTGGAAGTAACTAAGCTTTCTTTAATCGGAATTGTAGATGGCTGTAAGTAGGCAATAGATTCAATAATTTTTTTTGTCCCTTTTGGTACATATAGCTGCTGTCCGACTTGGAGTGCGGATTTTAATGATAAATGATTCACTTTTGCTAAGCTGGCGAGAGGTACATTGTAAGTTAAGGCAATTTTATATAAGCTATCGCCAGGCTGTACATAATAAGTATTTCCTTCCGTATTCACGATCAATGCTTGCCCGATGACGAGTGTTTGAGCTGGATTTAGTCCATTATCTTTTACAATTGTTTCTGGTGTGGTTCCGTACTTCTGTGCTAATTTATATACATTATCACCGCTTTGTACAGTTATAATTTGTAGCATATGCTCACTCCTTTAAGGAAAAAGATCCGCCACTTCTATTTTATTTTCAGTTTCTCTGTATTATGATTAAAGGTGTAGAAAGAAATGCAAGCGAGAAGGAGACAAAACTATGTTTGTAGCAGAACACGAAATTGACATCCGTTATGCAGAGACAGATCAAATGGGTGTCGTGTACCATGCAAATTATTTAGTATGGCTAGAACTTGGACGTACGAAATTAATTCAAGATTTAGGGTTTTCATATGTTGAAATGGAGAATGATGGGATTGTATCTCCTGTACTTGATTTGCAAATTACATATCGAAAAGCAATGCGTTATGGAGAAAAAGCAATTGTGAAAACATGGGTGGAGTCTGTGAGTCCACTACGCGTTGTGTACGGCTATGAAATTTATAATGGAAACGGCGAACGTTGTATTACAGCGTCTACAACAAATATTTGTGCAAAAAAAGAAGGTTTTCGTCCGGTATCGTTTAAAAAATTGTACCCAGAGTGGTATGAGACATACGAGAAGATTCAAAAACAATGAAAAAACGTGGCTTAGGCCACGTTTTTTATTTTTCATAATGAAATTGCGGGAAATCATCATCATTACTGAATGTAACAGATAAATCATGTCCGTCAAAGAACCATTCATCATCGCCTTCAATAAAGAAAGTAATACCATCTTCTTGAATTTGTACAGCAGGAGTAGCTGGCTCATCTTTACGAATTCCTAATGAAAGACCTTTTTGAACAGTGCTACATCCACCATATTGTACGAAAAAGCGAAGGGCATCGCCTGTTTGTAAACCAAGTTCGTTTTTGTACCAGCTTACTGCTTCTTTTGATACTGAAATGTTCATCTAGTGTTCCTCCAACATAATTACTTTTTCTTTTAGTATAAAAAATAACGCAAAAAGACGCCATTTATATGCTTTGCGTTTTCTTTTTGCGTTATGTGGGTTACAATCTTACTTTTGTTTTTGTTGTTTCTTTGTTAAATTTGCTTTTGGTTCTGTTTTATTTATAATTCGTCCAATATTTGCACGGTGTCGATAAATAACCATACCAGCTAATAAACACATCGCAACAATGAAGATTTTATTCCCGTTTATAATTGCTGCAACAACAGCGGCAACGGCTGTTAACATAGAAGAAAGTGAAACGTATCTCGTCGTAAATAGTAGGGTAAAAAAGATAACAGCTAGTACCACAAAGGTAATTGGCGCGTAGCATAATAGTACGCCAGCAGAAGTAGCAACTGCTTTTCCACCGCGGAACTTTGCGAAGATTGGGTATACATGACCAAGTACTGCAGCTAATCCGAACCATAGAGGATGGATATGTAAACCGAAAATTATCGGTAGAGCTGTAGCCAATGTTCCTTTTAGAATATCAGCAATTGTAACAATGAAACCCGCTTTTTTCCCTAACGTACGAAATGTATTCGTTCCTCCTAAATTTCCGCTGCCATGCTCGCGAATATCGATTCCATAACCAATCTTTCCAACGACAAGTCCAGATGGAATCGAGCCAAGTAAATAGGCAACGATCAATAAAAGATATGTAAGCATAAGTTCAGTCTCCTTTATTCAAATGTGTTGATAAAGGGTAAAAAGAGTTTTTCCCGTATATTGTACCATACATTTGTAAAGAGCACATTTCTTTTTTATAAAGTGAAATTTCTATTAATGGTGGGTTTCTCATTTCTCACTGATAGAAAACATTCTCTAATGAAGCTCCTATTTACTCATAAGTTGAGGGATAAATAAAAGGTTCGATGAATGTTTAAAAAATTTTCACAGAATGTTACATTTTTCACATACCCGACCTTACTATATGTAGTATCATTTTGGTAGTGAATTAACAAGATGTTGTTGGGGGTTAAGAAATGAAGCAAGTAATGGAAAAGAACAATGAATATGAAGAGAATCTAAAGGATATTTTTACGAAAATTGTTTATGCAAATGAACAAGATTTAATGCAAGAAAATGCGAATGTTGACGGTCGGTCTCCGATGGGAGTGATGGGGAAATTTGCATCTGAGAGTGCAAAGTATTACGCGGTCGAACAATTACTTTCTGAAGAAGTGAAAAAAGCAATTAATCAAAATATTTTATATCCGCATGATTTAGATTTTTATGCAACAGGTACGACAACTTGTTCGCAAATCCCATTAGCTCAAATGCTTGAAAATGGGTTTCATACAGGGCACGGATATATGCGACAGCCGCAAGATATTAAAAGTGCGTTGGCACTTTCTTCTATTATTCTTCAAGCGAATCAAAATATGCAGCATGGTGGTCAATCATTTGCGCTGTTTGATATAGATTTAGCACCGTATGTGAGAAAAACGTTTGAAAGAAATAAAAAACGTTTAGCTACATATCCATTAACAGTTAAGCAAGTAGAAGAGTTTGCGTGGAAAGAAACAGAAAATGATACGTATCAAGCATGTGAAGCATTTATTCATAATTCGAATAGCATGCATAGCAGGGGCGGTGGACAAGTTCCATTTATTTCAATTAATTACGGAACGGATACATCAAAAGAAGGAAGATTATTAATTAAACAATTGTTACGAGCGACGCAAGCCGGATTAGGAAAAGGAGAAACGCCCATTTTTCCTATCCAAATATTTAAATTAAAAAAAGGTGTGAATTTTGAAGAAAAAGATCCGAACTATGATTTATTTGAACTAGCATTAGAAACGACAGCAAAACGACTGTTTCCCAACTTTTCATTTTTAGATGCCCCATTTAATGCTATACATTATGATGGTCGTCCTGAAAGTGAAGTGTGTTATATGGGATGCCGTACTCGTGTTATGTCCAATATTCATGGGGAAGAAACAGCGATTGGAAGAGGGAATTTATCGTTTACATCTATTAACTTAGTGAAATTAGCGTGTATGAGTGGATCAAAAGAAGCATTTTTTGAAGCTTTAAATTACTATGTTGACCTTGGTATTCGTCAATTATTGGAAAGATTCTCTTATCAATCAACGAAAAAGGCAAGAGATTTCCAATTCTTATATTCACAAGGAGTATGGCGTGGTGGTGAAAAACTTCAGCCTGAGGATTCTGTTGCTGAAATTTTAAAGCAAGGTACATTAAGTATTGGTTTTATTGGTCTTGCAGAATGTTTAGTTGCTTTAACGGGAAAACATCATGGGGAAGATGAAAAATCATGGAAGCTCGGATATGAAATTATTGAATGTATGAGAAAGAAGATGGATCAAGCAACGGAAGAACATCAGTTGAATTTTTCATTAATTGCAACTCCTGCAGAAGGATTATCAGGGAAATTTATTAAGAAAGATCGAGCTGAATTTGGAACAATTACAGGTGTAACAGATCATAACTATTATACAAATTCATTTCATATTCCTGTTTATTATCCTATTCAAGCCATTGATAAAATTCGTTTAGAAGGACCGTTTCACGCGCTTTGTAATGGTGGACATATTACGTATATTGAATTGGACGGAGCGGCTGTTCATAATCAAAAAGCATTACAGCAAATTGTGAAAGCAATGGCACAGTATGGTGTAGGATATGGATCTATTAATCACCCAGTCGATCGCTGTAAATGTTGCGGTTATCACGGGATAATTGGGAATGAATGTCCAAGCTGTGGGAATGAAAATGAACGTGACTTGGAAAGAATTCGCCGCATTACAGGATACCTTGTAGGAGATATGTCAAAGTGGAACAGTGCGAAGCGTAGTGAAGAAGCGGATCGGGTGAAACATAAATGAGAGTAATGAATATCATTCATGATAGTGTTGTAGATGGGGAAGGATTGCGGACAGTCGTATTTTTTGCGGGCTGTCCGCATCGTTGTTTTGGCTGCCATAATCAGCAGTCTTGGAATATTAATAATGGAACTGAGGTTACAAAAGAGGAAATAATAAAAGAGATTGAAAAAAATCCTCTTACGGATGTAACATTTTCAGGTGGAGATCCATTTTTTCAAGCTGCTAAAGTAAAAGTAATAGCAAAAGCGGTAAAAAAAATGAAAAAAAATTTATGGATTTATACAGGCTATACATTAGAGGAGATACAAAATTCACGAAATAATGATATGATAGAGTTGTTACAGTATGCAGATGTATTAGTAGATGGAAGGTTTGAGCTAGAGAAACGAGATCTTACACTACCGTTTCGCGGAAGTTCAAATCAACGTATTATTCGATTGAAGGAGTAAAAGGACGGGATAGAATTGAATAAAACAGTTTTACTTGTTGAAGATGAAAGAAGATTGCGAGAAATTGTTAGTGATTATTTTCGTAATGAGGGCTTTGAAGTGATTGAAGCTGAAGATGGAAAGCAAGCATTAGAACGTTTTGCTGAGCATACAGTGGATTTAATTATATTAGATATTATGCTACCAGAAATTGACGGCTGGTCTGTATGTAGACGTGTAAGAAAAGAATCAGCGGTACCGATCATTATGTTAACAGCTCGTTCTGATGAGGATGATACTTTACTTGGTTTTGAATTAGGAGCAGACGAATATGTAACAAAACCGTTTAGTCCAAAAATTTTAGTTGCACGTGCCAAAACATTATTAAAACGTGCGGACGGTGCGTTAGGTCAAGCTGAGGAGAATATACTTTCCCTTGCAGGTATCGCTGTGAATCGTTTGTCGCGTACTGTAATGGTAGACGATGAAGAGATTACGTTAACGCATAAAGAATTTGAGCTGCTTGTTTATTTAATGGAGAATAAAGGGATTGTATTATCTCGTCAACATTTATTAGATCAGCTTTGGGGATATGATTACTACGGAGATGATCGTACAGTAGACACTCATATTAAGAAACTTCGTAATAAATTAGGAGATAAAGCAACTCATATTGGTACAGTTATTCGTGTAGGATACAAATTTGAAGAGTAAATATTTGCTTCTATTTATACATCTTTATAATTACATGTACAATTTTTATGTACTTGACAATTATGAAATATAATAGTATTTTTTTGTTTGGATTTCACGATAAGTTCACAGAAAGAACACAAACCGTGATTATACTAAAAATACGATTTAAGCAGAGAGGGGATAAGTAGAATATGGGATACTATGATCAAAAAGAGATGAATGAAGCCTATACAGAAACAGTAAAATCACGCAGCAAAAAAGGATACTTTTTTACAGGAGTTGTCGGTGCTGTTATTGGTGCAGTTACGATTAGTTTTGCAGTACCGTATATGCCTTGGATAAATAACAGCGTGGTTTCACAATCAAAAGTAGAGGGAACAGCAGTTCCTGTTTCTAATAAAGCAAAGGGTGAAACAGACCTTGCAGGTATGGTTGAAGGAGCAAAAGGTGTAGTTGTAGGTGTAATTAATTTCCAAAAAAATGTAGATCCATTTTCGCCTCAAGCAGGCGGACAAGAAGCTGAAGCAGGTTCAGGATCAGGTGTTATTTATAAAAAAGTTGGAGATAAAGCACTTATTGTAACGAATAACCACGTTGTAGAGGGTGCAAATAAATTAGAAGTGAAGTTAAGTGATGGAACGAAGGTTGACGCAAGGCTAGTAGGAAAAGATCCATGGTTAGATTTAGCTGTCGTTGAGATTGATGGAAAGAATATTAATAAAGTTGCAACTCTTGGAGATTCAGATAAAATTCGTGCGGGAGAACCTGCGATTGCAATTGGTAATCCGCTTGGCTTCGATGGAAGTGTAACAGAAGGTATTATCAGTAGCAAAAATCGTGAAATCCCAGTTGATATTAACGGGGACAACCGTGCTGATTGGCAAGCACAAGTTATTCAAACGGATGCTGCGATTAACCCAGGGAATAGCGGTGGTGCATTATTCAATGAAAATGGTGAAGTAATCGGTATTAACTCTAGTAAAATTGCACAGCAAGAAGTAGAAGGAATTGGCTTTGCGATTCCAATTAATGTAGCAAAACCAGTACTTGACTCTCTTGAAAAATATGGTGAGGTAAAACGACCTGTTATGGGTGTTCAAGTAATGAGTCTTGATGAAATCCCAAGTTATGCATTATTACAATTTAAATTACCAAAAGATGTAACAAATGGAGTTCTGTTAAGACAAGTTGATCCAGCATCACCGGCAGAAAAAGCAGGATTGCAGCAATATGATGTTGTTGTTGGCTTGGATGACCAAAAAATAGATAATGCAGTTGAATTCCGTAAATATTTATACGAGAAGAAAAAAGTTGGCGATAAAATAGAAGTGACAGCATATCGAAATGGTGAGAAAATCAAGAAAACAGTAACATTAGCTGATAAAAGTGGAACGAATTAATAAAGAAAGTCTCTTTCATGTTGAAAGAGACTTTCTTTATCGGCTATACTAAATTAACAGGAGGGATTACATATGACAATTGAAAATCCAACTCGTGCGGAAATTGGAGAGATTTTAAAGAATAGTAAGACTATTGCAGTTGTCGGATTATCTGATAATCCAGATCGTACTTCTTACATGGTGTCAAAAGCGATGCAAGATGCAGGGTACCGTATTATTCCTGTTAATCCAAAGGTTAGTGAAGTATTAGGAGAAAAAGCGGTAAAATCATTGGCTGAAATAAAAGAGCATGTTGATATCGTCAATGTATTCCGTCGTTCTGAGTTTTTAATGGATGTTGCCAAAGAGTTTGCTGAGATTGAAGCGGATATATTTTGGGCACAATTAGGTATACAAGACGAAGAAACGTATCGTTTTTTGAAAGAAAAAGGCTATACTGTCATTATGGATCGTTGCATTAAAGTTGAACATGCAATGACAAGATAAAGTGAAACTTCCATCATTGGGGGCGGTTCGCTTCCCAATGATGGAAAGCTCTCACCAATCGGGCTTTTACGGGGAGTTATTCCCCGCCTATCTTCCTCGCTTCGGGGGGGATACTGCTCAAGAATAGCGGGATAGATTGTATTTGTGAAGTTTATTGAGCTCCTATTCATTAGGGAGGAGCAGATGGACGAGGTGTTCATCGTGAAGTTTTTTAAAGGTTGTTTTTGGGGATTGTTGCTTGTCACTCCATTTTGGATTATTATCATTTTGTTGATTATAAAATGGTGGAGTATGTAGTTGTTTTTGGAATACATATCCATGTTTCGTTGACAAACGATTACTTTTCTGAAATAGTAGCGTAGAGGAATCCTTGTGACAAGCAAGGATTTTTCTTATGAAAATAGTATATAAAAGAAATAACGTAACTTGCCAAAAGTGAGTAAAAGGCGTTATTCTATAATAGAAAACATATGTTCTGATTTTTTGGGTAGGAAAGGGGCAAGGAGTTTGGCTAAGCGTCAGTTTCAATATGATGAAAATGCAATTCAAGTGCTAGAGGGTCTTGAAGCCGTTCGGAAACGCCCGGGTATGTATATCGGGAGTACGGATAGCCGCGGATTGCATCATTTAGTATATGAGATCGTAGATAACTCCGTTGATGAAGCATTGGCGGGATTTGGCGATGAAATTAAAGTCGTAATACATAAAGATAACAGTATAAGTGTAGTAGATAAAGGGCGCGGTATGCCGATAGGAATGCATAAGCTTGGAAAACCGACACCAGAAGTCATATTAACTGTACTCCATGCTGGTGGTAAATTTGGACAAGGCGGTTATAAAACAAGTGGTGGTTTGCACGGTGTTGGCGCATCAGTTGTAAACGCGTTGTCCGAATGGCTTGTTGTTACAATTAAACGAGATGGTTACGTATATGAACAACGATTTGAAAATGGTGGTGTTCCGGTTACGACACTTGAGAAAATCGGAAAAGCAAAAGATAATGGAACAACGATTCATTTTAAACCGGATCGAACGATTTTTAGCACAACGAACTATAATTATGAAACGTTATGCGAGAGATTACGTGAATCAGCATTTTTATTAAAAGGTATGAAAATTGTACTTCAGGATAAACGTAACGATTTGGAAGATGTTTTTCATTATGAAACGGGGATTGAAGCGTTTGTTTCATATTTAAATGAAGAGAAAGACTCTTTACACCCAGTTGTATATTTTACTGGAGAGCAAAACGGAATTGAAGCAGAATTAGCTTTTCAATTTAATGATGGGTATTCTGAGAACATTCTTTCCTTTGTGAATAATGTACGTACGAAAGATGGCGGTACGCACGAAGCTGGATTTAAAACAGCGATGACACGCGTATTTAACGAATATGCACGTAAAGTTTCTTTGTTAAAAGAGAAAGATAAAAATTTAGAAGGAACGGATATTCGTGAAGGATTAGCTGCAATTGTTTCCATTCGTGTTCCAGAAGAATTGCTTCAATTTGAAGGGCAAACGAAAGGAAAGCTTGGAACAAGTGAAGGGCGTTCAGCTGTTGATGCTGTTGTGTCAGAGCATTTAGAGTATTTTTTAGAGGAAAATCCGGGTGTGGCAACGCTTCTTGTGAAAAAAGCAATTAAAGCAGCGCAAGCCCGCGAGGCAGCGCGAAAGGCGCGTGAAGAAGCACGCAGCGGCAAAAAGAAAAAACGTTCAGAAGGAACATTGAGCGGAAAGCTGACACCAGCGCAATCACGTAATCCACAAAAGAACGAGCTATACTTAGTAGAGGGTGATTCTGCAGGCGGTTCTGCAAAGCAAGGCCGTGATCGTCGCTTCCAGGCTGTTCTTCCACTGCGTGGTAAAGTTATTAATACAGAAAAGGCAAAGCTTGCTGACATTTTTAAAAATGAAGAAATTAACACGATTATTTATGCGATTGGCGGCGGTGTTGGAGCGGAATTCTCGGTTGAAGATATCAATTATGACAAAATTGTTATTATGACGGATGCCGATACAGATGGTGCGCATATTCAAGTACTGCTATTGACATTCTTCTATCGTTATATGAAGCCGCTAATTGAGGCAGGTAAAGTATTTATTGCACTTCCTCCTTTATATAAAGTGAGTAAAGGAAAGGGGAAAAGTGAAGTCATTGAATACGCTTGGTCTGATGAAGAGCTTGATGGTGTCACGAAAAAGGTCGGAAAAGGTTATATTCTACAGCGTTATAAAGGTCTTGGTGAAATGAATGCGGACCAATTATGGGAAACAACGATGAATCCAGAGACGCGCACGTTAATTCGCGTTAAAATTGATGATGCTTCACGAGCAGATCGCCGGGTTGCTACATTGATGGGGGATAAAGTAGAACCGCGCCGTAAATGGATTGAGCGCAATGTTCAATTTGGTATGCAAGAAGAAGGAAATATTTTAGAAAATGAAATGATTATAGCAACGGAGGTGGAATAACATGCAAGCAGAGAAGTTTCATGACCTCCCGCTTGAAGATGTGCTTGGTGACCGCTTTGCACGTTATAGTAAATATATTATTCAAGACCGTGCACTTCCAGATGCACGCGACGGTTTAAAACCAGTACAACGTCGTATTTTATATTCTATGTATGTAGAAGGAAATATAAATGATAAGCCATTTCGTAAGTCTGCCAAAACAGTTGGTAACGTAATTGGTAACTATCATCCGCATGGTGATTCGTCCGTGTATGAAGCGATGGTACGTTTAAGTCAAGATTGGAAAGTACGAAATGTATTAGTTGAAATGCATGGAAATAATGGTAGTGTCGATGGTGATCCGGCAGCGGCGATGCGTTATACAGAGGCTCGTTTATCACCAATTGCTTCTGAGTTATTACGTGACATTGATAAAGAAACAGTAGAATTTGTTTCAAACTTTGATGATACAAGTGAAGAGCCAGTTGTATTACCAGCTATGTTTCCAAATCTTTTAGTGAACGGATCTACGGGAATTTCAGCTGGTTATGCAACAGAAATTCCACCACATCATCTTGGAGAAGTTATCGATGCAACAATGTTGCGAATTGATAAACCAAACAGTACTGTAGACGATTTATTAACGCTGATTAAAGGGCCAGACTTCCCGACAGGGGGGATTATCCAAGGGCTTGATGGGATTAAGAAGGCGTATGAAACAGGAAAAGGGAAAATTATCATCCGCGGAAAAGCGGAAGTTGAGACGATTCGTGGTGGGAAGCAGCAAATCGTAATTACAGAAATTCCTTACGAAGTAAACAAAGCAAATCTTGTTAAGAAAATGGATGAGCTACGTTTAGATAAAAAATTAGATGGAATTGCTGAAGTTCGTGATGAAACGGATCGTACAGGTCTTCGTATTGTTGTCGAATTGAAAAAAGATGCAAATGCAGAAGGTATTTTAAATTATTTATATAAAAATACAGATTTACAAATACCATATAACTTCAATATGGTAGCAATTCATAATCGCCGCCCTACATTAATGACATTACCAAAGATTTTAGATGCATATATTGGGCATCAAAAAGAAGTTGTAACACGTCGTTCGCAATATGAATTGCGAAAAGCGGAAAATCGTCAGCATATCGTGGAAGGTTTGATGAAAGCTTTATCAATCTTAGATAAAGTCATTGAAACAATTCGTGCTTCTAAAGATAAACGTGATGCGAAAAATAATTTAAGTGCAAGATTCTCCTTTACAGAAGCACAATCAGAAGCAATTGTATCACTGCAATTGTACCGTTTAACAAATACAGATATTACAGCATTAGAAAAAGAGGCCGAAGAGCTACAAACGAAAATTACAGAATTACAAGCGATTTTACAAAGTGAAAAAAGACTTCTTCAAGTGATTAAATCGGACTTAAAGAGAGTAAAGAAAACGTATAGTGATAATCGTCGTGCTGTAATTGAAGAAGAGATTGAAGAAATTAAAATTGATGTGGAAGTGATGATTCCACATGAAGATGTCATCGTTACTGTAACGAAAGAAGGATATGTAAAGCGAACTGGTTGGCGCTCGCATAATGCATCGAACGGAAAAGACTTCGGTATGAAAGAGGGCGACATCTTACTCGAACGCTTCGATACAAATACAACCGCGACAATTCTTTTATTTACAAGTAAAGGAAACTATATTTATCTTCCGGTATACGAAATGCCAGATATTCGTTGGAAAGATCTAGGTCAGCACGTTGCGAATATTGTGTCGCTTGACCGAGATGAAACACTAGTCTTTGCAACTGTTGTTCCGAATTTTGATGAAGAGAAGCGATTTATTACGTTTGTTACTAGAAACGGAATGATTAAGAAAACAGAATTAAATCAATATAAAGTGCAGCGTTATTCACGTGCATTTGTCGCGACTAATTTAAAGAAAGATGATGAAGTCGTCGATGTTTTTGTTACAGATGGAACACAAGATATTCTTCTTGCAACGCACGGCGCATATGCACTTGTTTTCAATGAAGAAGAAGTGAGTCCAGTTGGCGTACGGGCAGCTGGTGTAAAAGGAATGAATGTGAAGGAAGATGACTACGTTGTATGCGGTCTTCCTATCAATTCTGAAAAAGATCAGCTCGTTCTCATTACGCAAAGAGGTGCAGTAAAACGATTAAAAGCGACAGAAATTGAAAAATCGACGAGAGCAAAACGGGGTCTTGTGATCTTTAAAGAATTGAAAAAGAATCCATATCGCATCGTCGGTGTAGAAGTTGTTCGTGAAGATGAAGTTGTTTGTATGCGAACAGAAAAGCAGATAATAGAAGAAATTGATCCGAATACACTTCGTAATAAGGATCGTTACAGTAACGGAAGTTTATTAATAGATGTAAGTGATGTTGGTCTTGTTGTGGAAACATGGCCACAGAAAAAAGAAAAGTAAGAAAACACCCGACTCATTATATGAGTCGGGTGTTTTTGTCTAAATTTGTCTGAAGAATAGTAGTTGTACAAATAAAACACTTCCATTATTATTTAACTAAATATTTTAAATATTTAGAAAAAACTAAAATGGGGGTATATGGGTGATAAAAAAGAAAAATTTTGCTTTTGTTCTTTCTGCAGTGTGTATGTTTGGCTTATTAACAGGATGCAGTGATAAAACAAATGGTAATGCTGATACAGCAAGTACGGGAGGTGGGGGTGGAAAGGTAATAAAAATTGCGACTCAATCACCGCTCTCTGGTGGTTCTGCAACGCAAGGGGAAGCAATTAAACTTGGTGCACAACTGAAAATAGAAGAACAAAAAGAAGAGTTTAAAAAATTAGGATATGAACTAAAATTTGTGCCATATGATGATCAAGCTGATCCGAAAAAAGGTGTTGCGAACGCACAGATTATTGGTGCGGATAAAGAAATACTTGGTGTCGTTGGACATATGAATTCAGGAGTTGCAATTCCATCTTCTGAAGTGTATGAGAAAAACAATGTTGTTATGGTATCACCTACAAATACTGCTATTGAAGTAACGGATCGTAATTTGAAAGTAGTAAATCGTATATGTACAAGAGATGATTTTCAAGGCCCTGCCGGGGCAGAGTTTGCGTTGAAAACACTGAAGGCAAAAAACGTTTTTATTATTGATGATAAAACAGCTTATGGAACAGGTTTAGCTAAAGCATTTAAAACAGAAGTTGAAAAATTAGGTGGAACAATTGCAGGTTATGAATCTATTACGGTCGGAGAAAAAGATTTTAACGGTGTGTTAAATAAAGTACTCGCGAAAAAACCTGATTTAATTTACTTTGGTGGTCTATATGCAGAAGGTGGACTGTTAGTGAAGCAAGCACGTGAAAAAGGCCTTACAATCCCGTTTATGGGCGGTGATGGTATGGATTCAGCAACGATGGTAGAAATTGCAGGTAACTATATTGAGAACACGTATTACACTTCTATCGCTGCTGACCCGAAAACAACGGAAAAAGGAAAGAAATTTGCGGATGATTATAAGAGTAAATTTAATAAAGAGGTAGAAGGATATTCGGCTTATGGGTATGATGCTGCGGGTGTACTCCTGCAAGGAGTGAAAGATGCGATTAAAGCAAATAACAACAAAATGCCAACTCGAGAACAAGTACGCGATACTGTTCGGAAAACAAATAATTTTGAAGGAGCGGTAACAAACGTAGGGTTTGATGGCAAGGGGGATAATAAATTTGCAAAAGTATATATTTATAAATTTGCAGAGCAAAAATATCCAGGAAGACAAGAAGGCGAAGTAGAGAAAAAGTAAGGTGATATGGGTACGGTGCTTATGTTCCGTACCTTTTTTAGAGAAAAATAAAAAGGGAGGAATTTCTATGTTCGGTGAAATCATGCATACACTTCCTCAAGTGCTAATTGACGGATTAACACTTGGTGCAGTGTACGCAGTTGTTGCGTTAGGATATACGATGGTATATGGGATATTAGAACTTATCAATTTTGCTCATGGAGAAATTTTTATGACTGGTGCTTTTATTGGCACAACAATTTTTCTTGTTTTTATGGGATTTGGTTGGATGACGGTTATGCCTGCTCTGCTAGCATTGTTACTTGTTTTAGTCGCAACATCTCTTATAACGGGTTTTCTTGGGATGGGGATTGAAAGGGTTGCGTATCGACCGCTTCGAAAAGCACCAAAACTTATTACGTTAATCACAGCAATTGGTGTTTCTTTTCTGCTGCAAGATATCGTTCGTTTTATTGCTGAATTAAAAAAAGGAAATTACATTATAACAGGTCCTACTTTATTCAATGATCAAATTACAGTACAGACTTCAGCGATTATGTCTTCTTTTAATAATGCTCAACTTAAAACATCTTCACTTATTCTACTCGTTCTTGCAGTTATTATGATGCTCTCTTTAGACTTTTTCATTAATAAAACAAAGTGGGGAATGGCGATGCGTGCTGTTGCGCAAGATCGTGATACTGCTTCATTAATGTCAGTAAATGTGAATAAAGTGATTTCCCTTACGTTTTTTATTGGTTCCGCACTTGGCGGAGCAACAGGTGTACTGTTTGCTGTGCAATATGGAACAATAGATCCGTACATTGGCTTTATTTTAGGGTTAAAAGCTTTTACAGCAGCTGTTTTAGGGGGAATTGGTAATATTCGAGGTGCAATGGTTGGCGGTATATTGCTTGGACTTCTAGAAATGTTCGCGGCTGCAAATTTATCCATTTTATCTTCAGGAATATTGGGAGCGGAATATAAGGATGTATTTGCCTTTGGAATTTTAATTCTCGTTTTAATTTTTAAACCAGAAGGCATTTTCGGCAAAGCAGTTGCCGAGAAAGTGTAGGTGATCATAATGACAAAATGGTTAGAAATGATAAGGAAAAATACGAAGCTGCAACTTATATTATTAGTCCTTTATATTGGTATAACGGCTGCAAGTTTATATTTTGCACAAAAGTCAGTAACGGCATTTTTACTATTATTATTGTCTCTTTTATTATTGTATTACACAAATTTGCACGGTAAATGGAAATGGTTGATAGGGTTATTTGTATTAGTCATATTGCTTCCATTCACAGCAAGCGGCGGGCCAGCCTATCAGTCTTATATGGAAGTAGCGACATTAGTTGGGATTTATATAGCAATGGCGCTAGGATTAAATATTGTTGTCGGCTTTGCGGGATTGCTAGATTTAGGATTTGTCGCTTTTTTTGCAATAGGAGCTTACACATACGGTATTTTTGCAACAGCTCAAGCAAATAACTTTATGCCATTTGGTCAATATCCATTGTCAGGAGAAAGCTTTTGGATTTTTATTTTACTAGGCGGTTTTATTGCAGCAGTATTTGGAGTTTTACTCGGTATCCCGGTTTTACGTGTGAAAGGCGATTATTTAGCAATTGTGACACTTGGATTTGGAGAGATTATTCGTATTATTTTTAATAATTTAGATAAACCAATCAATATTACAAACGGTGCAATGGGTTTATCTTCTGTAAAGCCACCTTCTTTATTTGGGTTTACATTTTTGCAATCGAGTCAAGTGTATTATATTGTGCTCGGTATTTTACTACTCGTGATTTTTATTGTAAAACGACTAGAGTTTTCGAAAATAGGCCGTTCTTGGAAGGCAGTTCGTGAAAATGAAATTGCCGCTCAAGCGATGGGAATTCCGCTTGTGAAAACAAAGCTGCTAGCGTTTGCAATTGGTGCGTCATTTTCTGGAATGATGGGTGTTGTCTTTGCAGCAAAACAAACTTTCGTCGATCCAACAAGTTTTACGTTACTAGAGTCGATTACGATTCTTGTTATGGTATTACTTGGTGGTATGGGGAGTGTACCAGGAGTTATTTTAGGCGCAGCAGTTATGACGATTTTAAATTTACAAGTACTTACTGAAGTAACAAACTGGCTAAATCAATTGAACTTAAGTGGAACGATTGCGATCCCAGATGCACTTTCTCCAGCAAAGATGCAGCGCTTCATCTTTGGGGGAATTTTAATCTTATTTGCTTTGTATCGCCCGCAAGGACTCATACCTGCAAAAAATCGGAAATTTAATGAAGAGCAGCTGAAAAAAGGTAGGACAGAACAAATCGAATCGCAAACACAAAAAGAGAACGTATTTGGAGCCTAGGGGTGAGAATATGACGATTTTAACAGTTCAAAATATTACAAAACGGTTTGACGGGCTTGTTGCAGTGAAAAGTGTTGATATGAAAGTAAAAAAAGGATCGATTACAGCTGTAATTGGACCGAACGGAGCAGGGAAAACGACGTTCTTTAATATGGTAACAGGCGTGTATAAGCCCGATGAAGGGGACATTCTACTTGGTGAAAAAAAGATAACTGGTTTGAAGCCGCATGATATTTCAAAGCATGGTATTGCTCGTACGTTTCAAAATATTCGTCTTTTTAACAATATGACGGTACTTGAAAATGTGATGGTAGGGCTTCACAATCATTTGAAAAGTAATCTTTTGGGAATTTTGTTACATTTTCCAGGAGTAAAGAGAGAAGAAGAACAAGCGCAGCAAAAAGCGTATGAGCTTTTAGAATATGTTGGGTTAGATCATTTGTTAAATGAAGAAGCGCAAAATTTATCGTACGGTGCACAGCGGCGCCTTGAAATTGCTAGGGCGCTCGCGGCAAAACCGCAAGTCTTATTATTGGATGAGCCAGCAGCTGGGATGAATCCAAAGGAAACGAAGGAGTTAACAGCACTTATTTATCGTATGCGTGAAGAGCTGGACGTAACAATTGTATTAATTGAACACGATATGAAACTTGTCATGGAGATATCTGAGCATATCATTGTGCTAGATCATGGTGAAAAAATTGCAGAAGGAAGACCGGAAGATATTCGTAACAATCCAAAAGTTATTGAAGCGTATTTAGGGAAAAGCGCAGTGTTAGAGAAGTAATGCGGGATAAAGTGAAACTTCCATCAGTGGGGGCCTTACTGCCCGTTAATGCGGGACAAAGCAAAGAGCATGCTACAAAATCGCTTGAAAAAAATAAAAAGGAGGGAAGTATTTTGCTAGAGCTTACAAATATTAATACGTATTATGGTGGCATTCACGCGTTAAAAGGAATTAATATTTCTGTAGGAAAAGGCGAAATTGTAACGCTTATTGGATGCAACGGAGCTGGAAAATCAACGACATTAAAGACGATTAGTGGTCTTGTTATACCGAAGTCAGGAGAAATTTCATTTGAGGGGAAACAAATTACGAAACAATCCCCGCACGTAACAGCTTTATCTGGAATCGCTCATGTACCAGAGGGGAGACGTATTTTTTCACGTCTAACAGTAAAAGAGAACCTAGAGATGGGAGCATTTTCAGTAAAGGATAAAAGAATAGTGAAGGAACGGATGGAGCGTACCTTTCACTATTTTCCAAAGTTAAAAGAACGGCTAGAACAAAAGGGCGGTACGATGAGTGGTGGTGAACAGCAAATGCTTGCAATTGGACGTGCGCTCATGAGCCAGCCTCACATACTTATGTTAGATGAACCTTCAATGGGACTAGCGCCAATTATTGTTGAGCAAATCTTTGAAATTATTTCAGAGCTTAATAAAGAAGGAATGACGATTCTACTTGTTGAACAAAATGCGTATCAAGCGTTGCAAATTGCACATCGTGGATATGTGATTCAGACAGGGGAAATTAAAATGGTAGGAGAAGGAAAATCATTGATGCATAATGAATTTGTGAAAGAAGCGTATTTAGCATAATATGAGGGCTACCCTAAGTAGGGTGGCTCTTTGTCATGTTAATCTATGTTACCGTTATTACTAAAGCGTAATTTGTAAAAAAGCAAAATATTATGTAGAAAAAAGATAAGTTGATATAATAAAAGTTCATCATATTCCATACATAATTGGGAGGGGTTTTATGAACAAAATAGGTGTTGGTATTGTAGGTTACGGTTTTTCTAGTACAACCTTCCATATTCCATTGCTACAAACAATTGAAGACTACGAAATTCGTGCGGTTGTTTCTTCACAAGAAGAGAAAGTAAAAGCATCATTTCCACATGTAGAAGTTGTGACAACAATCGATGAGCTTGTTATGCAAGAGAGCATAGATCTTATCATTATTACATCTCCTAATACAACGCACTTTGAATATGTAAAAAAGGCAATTCTTCACGGTAAACATGTTGTTGTTGAAAAACCTTTTGTTGTTACTGTTGAAGAAGGGGAAGAGTTAATAGCACTAGCGAAGCAGTATGGTATTGTGTTAAGTGTATATCATAACCGCCGCTTGGATAACGATTTCAGAACGATTCAAAAACTATTACAAGATGATAAAATTGGTAAAGTTTATACGTATGAAGCTCATTTTGATAGATTTCGTCCGCATGTTCGCGATCGTTGGCGTGAACATAAATTACCAGGATCAGGGATGTTATTTGATTTAGGCTCACATCTTATTGATCAAGCGTTACATCTATTTGGTATGCCGGAAGCAGTTTATGCAGATGTTATCAATCAGCGCCCAGGGTCGCAAATAGATGATTATTTTCATATTATTCTTCATTATGAAGAAATGCGTGTTATTCTTCATAGCAGTAGTCACGTTAAATATGCAGGTCCTCATTTTAGCATTCACGGTGAAAAAGGCTCGATTGTTAAATATGGAATGGATTCCCAAGAGGAGCAATTAAAGACTGGAAAGAAACCTGGTGATGTAGGCTATGGAGAAGATGCTATGCA
This sequence comes from Bacillus sp. AFS018417, assembly GCF_002560985.1. Classification (NCBI taxonomy): domain Bacteria; kingdom Bacillati; phylum Bacillota; class Bacilli; order Caryophanales; family Bacillaceae; genus Bacillus; species Bacillus sp. AFS018417. Next base: position 46,819 of record NZ_NTTM01000038.1, on the reverse strand, counting down.
TATGTATGCTATTCTTTCTACAGAGGAACAAGAAATTCGTGTTCCAACAGAAATAGGGTGTTATGAGAACTATTATAAAGGTGTCCGAGATGCGATAATGAAACAAGAAATGCCACCTGTTACTGCTGAGGAAGCCCTAAATGTGATTCGTGTTATTACAGCTTGTTTACAAAGTAGTCAGCAAGGAATGATAGTGAAATGGTAGAGTCAGTGCATGCGCTGACTCTTTTTGTATGTTAGCAAATCATGTCGGAATTTTACGAGAAAACGCTAACGATTTTTATTGTACAACCTTTATGTATAGATTAATATTTTAAATATTAGAAATATTATAAATTTAGGGGGAGTACTGTGAAGAAAAAGATATCGCTTTTGTTATCAGGTGTTTTATTAGCGGGAATGATGGCGGGATGTAATGCGAATTCAGCTTCTACTAAAACTGAAACAAAGGAAAGTAAAGTAATTAAAATTGCTTCTGAATCCCCTCTTTCTGGTGGATCAGCTGCTTTTGGAGAAGCCATTAAGCTTGGAACGCAGCTTGCAGTAGATAAACAAAAAGAAGAGTTTAAAAAACTAGGTTTTGAATTGCAATTTGTTCCGCAAGATGATCAGGGTGACCCGAAAAAAGGGGTTGCTAATGCTCAGTCTGTCGCAGCTGATAAAGAAGTATTGGGCGTTGTAGGACATTTAATGTCAGGTGTATCTATTGCCGCTTCTGAAACATATGAGAAAGCAAATCTTGTTATGGTATCGCCATCGAGTACGGCAGTTGAATTAACAGAACGTGGATTAAAGACTGTTGCACGCCTTGTTGCAAGAGATGATTTCCAAGGTCCGGCGGCAGCGAAATATGCGCTTGAAACAGTAAAGGCAAAAAATATTTTTGTAATTCAAGATAAAACAGCTTACGGTACAGGGTTAGCTGATGCATTTAAAAAAGAAGCAGAAAAGCTAGGAGCAAAAATTGTCGGTTATGAAGGGATTACAGTTGGTGAGAAAGATTTTAGTGGTGTGTTAAACCAAGTTGTCGCGAAAAAGCCAGATCTTGTTTATTTTGGTGGTATGTATTCAGAAGGCTCCGTTTTAGTAAAACAAGCACGTGAAAAAGGGGTTACAGCACCAATTATGGGTGGTGACGGTATCGATTCTCCAACAATGGCAGAAGTTGCAAAAGATGGATTAAAAGATACGTATTATACAACAGTAGCGACAGCACCAACGGTAACAGAGAAAGGGAAAGCATTTGTGACAGAATATAAAGAGAAGTTCAAAAAAGATGTGGAGGCATACTCTGCATATGGATATGATTCAGCTGGTGTTATTTTACAAGGAATTAAAGATGCCATTAAGAAAAATGATGGTAAATATCCAACGCGTGAACAAGTACGCGATGCAGTTCGTACTATAAAAGAATATGATGGCGTTATTACGAAAGTAGCTTTCGATGATAAAGGTGATAACAAATTTGCAAAAGTTTATATTTATAAGTATGAGGGTGCGAAATATCCAGGAAGACAAGACGGAGAAGTAAGCAAATAATGAAAAAAAACCCGGCAGAGGCCGGGTTTTTTTAGTTTGGATTAGAAAGTCCATAGAAAAACATTGTGAGGATTTCTTTTGTTTGTTGTTCACGATTTTCACCAACTAAGTGTGCAACGAATTGATCACTCATTTTAGAAAACGTATTGATATATAACAAAATCATATCTTTTGAAAGATTGGGGTTAATTTCTTTTTTCTGTTGTGCTTCTTCTATAAAGTGAAGAAAAAGGGGAAGCGCTTTATCTTTTTGATATGTAAATAGAAAATTACGCAATTCTTCATCTGTTTGCATTGCTTGTTCAATCATTTCAGGATGTAAACGGTTCACACTTTGTAATTTTCGAGTCATAATACGATGTATTTTTTCTTGAAAAGATAAGTCGCTCGTTAACAGTTCTTCATAATAATGAACCTCTTGAATGGTAAACTCTTGAATGAGTTCGCGAAATAAAGCATCTTTACTTCCGAAATGATTATATATTGTAACTTGTGAAACGCTTGCTTGTTTTGCAATATCTTCTATTTTTACATCTTTAAATCCGAATTTAGAAAACAGTTCTAGTGCAGCGGCTTTAATAGCCTGCTTTTTCTTCTCTTTCACCTTTTCAAAACCGTTCATATGAATCACCTCCACTTAAATATACAAGATGATAAGAAAGGAAACAATATTTTTGAAATATAGGCTTTATAAAATTTCAAAAAATGTTGATTCTCTTATAACAGAGGAGTATAATATTTTTGAAATATGGTATATAAAATATTTCAAAAAGAGGTGATCTTATGTTAATTGTTCAAAACGTCACGAAACAATTTTCAAACGGAAAAGGCTTGTTCGATGTTTCATTTCAAGTAAAAGAAGGGGAAGTATTTGGTTATTTAGGACCAAACGGAGCAGGAAAATCAACAACAATTCGTAATTTAATGGGATTTATACAACCTACTTCTGGAACAGCGACGATGTTTGGATTGGATTGCTGGAAGGATGCGGCTGATATTCAAAAAAGGGTTGGATATTTACCAGGAGAGATTTCTTTTATAGAAGGAATGAATGGATTGGGATTTTTGCAACTTATGCAAGGAATGCGTGGTATGAAAAGTAATGGCCGACGTGATGAATTAATTGAGCGCTTTCAGTTTGATGTGAAAACACCCATTCGAAAAATGTCTAAAGGAATGAAGCAAAAAGTAGGGATTGTAGCAGCCTTTATGCACGATCCAGAAGTGCTCATTTTAGATGAACCAACTTCAGGTTTAGATCCGCTTATGCAGCAGTTATTTGTTGATCTTATATTAGAAGAAAAACAAAGAGGAAAAACAATTTTTATGTCGTCTCATATTTTTACAGAAATTGAACGGACATGCGATCGTGTAGGGATTATTAAAGACGGAAAGTTACTTACAGTAGAAAATATTCATGATTTGAGAGCAAAACAACGGCAAGTTCTTGATGTGACAGTATCTTCACAAGAACAATTGCAAGCATTAAAGAAAACGACACTACAAATTGATAGTGTGCAAGGAAATACAGCTTCGATTATTGTGCAGGGAAACTATAATGAACTTCTTCAAACATTAGCGCAACATGATGTAATTGGTTTTCAGATGAGAACAATGGATTTAGAAAATATCTTTATGCATTACTATGATGAGGAAGGAGCAGATCGGTTATGAGTAAAGCGTTATTTGTTGCTAGTTTAAAAGCAAATGCCAAAATGATTTTGAACTATGCTATTGGTTCAGTTCTTTATTTATGGTTACTAATTTGGATCTTTCCATCATTCTCATCTGTAAAGGGATTAGATGAAATACTGAAAGCTATGCCTCAAGGGGTATTAAAAGCAGTGGGATTTGAAAAAGGGATTGAACAATTGAATGATTTTTTAGCTGGAGAATATTATGGTTTAATCTTTGTATTATTGTTGATGATATATAGTATTTTAGCATCAACACAATTAGTTGCTCATCTAGTTGATAGAGGATCAATGGCTTATTTATTATCTACATCTGTTTCGCGTACAAAGGTAATTTTGACACAAGCATCTGTCTTAATCATAGGGCTATTTACGATTGTTATAGCTACTTATCTTGGCGGTTTAGTCGGGGCAGAATGGCTAATTGAAAAAGTATCTCTTGATAAAGTATTATTTTTTAAACTCAATCTTCTTGGTGGACTTGTATTTCTTGTTATTTGTGCATATTCATTTTTCTTTTCCTGTTTATTTGATGATGAAAAGAAAGCGTTAAGTATTTCTACAGGTATAACAGTATTGTTTTATGGATTTGATATGTTAGGGAAGTTGAGCGAGAAATTGGAATGGATGAGAAATTTATCTATATTTAGCTTGTATCGCCCGCAGGAAATTGTTGATGGAACCTATAATATATGGCCGACAAGTATTGGTTTACTTATAGCAGCTATTATTCTTTTTATAATTTCTGTTATTGTTTTTAAGAGAAGAGATTTGCCTTTATGATGATCTAATAAAAAGAAGAGGTGAATTGGCTTTTTTAGGTAGACAGTAAAAAGAGTTTATCTGATGTGGTGGACTGGTATTATCCCTTTTAGGTGAATATTATGAAACAGCAATTAAGAAACCTTACCGCTTTATTTAACGTATTTCAGAAAGAAGTCCCCATCTTCAAGCACGTAACAGGCAGTAGCCTAGCGGTAAGGTGGGGATGAATTTCGGTTAGGTACAGCCTAACTCATTTGTAAAAACAACCAATTGTTATTATGGTAGATACATTCTAATTCCAATATCTTCACTTCAGATTCGCTGGGAGGGACGAATGAATTCGCTCTCTGTTGTACCACAAACAAAAAAGGCTGCTTAAAAACAGCCTCACATATGTTGGTACCATGCTTTTTACTTTCTGTTTTCAACAAACGGCACCAAACGTATTCTCCCTAATCACTAGTTCCTAATACATCTGTGTTTGGAGGTTCATACCCCATCTGACGTATCATGGCTGAAATCTGTCCCTTGTGATGGAATTCGTGAGTGATTGCATGCGTTATCAATTTACCAGGTGTAATTGATAACGTTTCTCCTTCTTCTCTCCAAGGGATCTCCCTCTGAATCGGCTCATCCATGTGATGGGCAAGTACTTCAAATACCTCATTTACAAGAGAATCTATATGTTCAAAGCGTACTTTTATTTCGTTCAAACTGAGTTGTTGCAGGTCTTCCTTTGAAGTGAGCGGTTTCTTCGTTTTTAATAAAACAAATGAGCCAAGCCAAGCGTTATAACAGTCTGCTATGTGTACCATTGTATCTCGCACGCTTTGCCAACCGAACCCCATTTGGCGACTAAAGTCATTTGGTTCTAGTTCTTTACAAAAGTCAAGAAGTACGGATCGAGTCTGCTTGACCCATTCATATTCGTTTTTATGCATTACATACGCTCCTTTATTTGGTGTTTAAAAAACTTATTCCATACTTAATGTCCTAATCCTTCTTCTAACTATCCTGCTTCGTTTGTTCAATAAGAAAAATCAATAATGTTCTTTAACAAAGCCAAAATTTTAATAAAGAAAATGAAAAGATGCAGTAACAGTTAATGGCGATGGATTTTCCACACTGGAAGTTATTTTGTAAAAAGGATTAGCGTTTTTGTTTAGTATCGATCGCTTTATCCCGTAAAAGCCCGATTGGTTCAACTAACCATCAGTGGGGGATGAAGAAAACCTCCACTGATGGAAGTTTCACTTTATATTAGAAGTCCGTAATTATATAGTGTAAGAAATAATAAGAGTGTTGCTATTGTTACGAAGAGTAAAAATAAAATTGTCAGACAAAACATGAGAAAGTTTTGCTGGAAATACAAGAGAATAAAATGAAAGAATCATAAAGAGGATATGTATAAGAATGCAATATATTGTAAATCATTGTTTTATATGTTTTTTTAAAAAAATAGTAATAAATAGTAATAAATAAAAGGATTTAAGCATCCATACAGTAAGGGGATGCCTTTTTTCTTGAGTTATTTTACAGAATGATTATAAATATTACTGTAATAAAATAATTTTTTTAATTTTTTTAATAATACCACTTTACAAAATCAAAAAAATTAGTAGAATATTAATTAATAGAAATTTTCTGATAACTATATAGAAACATAAAGTTATCAAAAAAGTTTCTCACAAGTAGTATCGTACATAAAATTAGGGAGGGTACAAAATGAAAAAGATTAAAAAAATCTCAGCTGTAGTAGCGCCAGTGTTAGCAATGAGCGTGGCTTTAACAGCATGTTCGGGATCAGGGGACAAAAAAGCAAGCACAGAGCCAAAAAATGAAGAGAAAAAAACAGAAGGTAAGTTAGCATCAAAACAGGTGTTAAACTTACTAGAAACGCAAGAAATTCCGTCTATGGACTCTTCTAAAGCAACAGATGCAGTGTCTTTCCTTGCTTTAAATAACGTAATGGAAGGATTATATCGTCTGGATAAAGACCAAAAACCAACTCCAGGTATGGCGGAATCGTATAAAAAGAGCGATGATGGCAAAACATATACGTTTAAGCTTCGCAAAGATGCGAAATGGTCAAATGGTGATCCTGTAACAGCGAAAGATTTCGTATTTGCATGGCAACGTTTATTAGATCCAAAAACAGCTGCTGAATACGCATTTATTATGTATGATGTGAAAAATGCACAGGCAATCAACGAAGGCAAAGCACCAGTTGATTCTTTAGGTGTAAAAGCTGTTGATGACAATACATTAGAAGTGCAATTAGACAACCCAGTGCCATATTTCCTTGAATTAACAACATTCGGTTCTTTCTATCCGTTAAATGAAAAGGTTGTAAAAGAAAAAGGCGATAAATACGGTTTAGAAGCAGAGAACTTAGTATACAACGGTCCATTTGCTATGACAGAATGGAAACATGAACAAGGTTGGAAGCTGAAGAAAAATGATCAATATTGGGACAAGAGCACAGTTAAGTTAGAAGAAATCAACTTTAACGTTGTAAAAGAATTATCTACTCGTGTTAACTTATATGAAAGCGGCGAAGCTGATCGCGTTGCTTTAAGTGCTGAATATGTTGATAAATATAAATCGAAGAAAGATGAATTTGGAAGCTATTTAGAGCCATCTACATTCTTCTTACGATTAAACGAAAAACGTCTGAAACAACAAGACACGCCGCTTAAAAATGAGAAACTTCGTCAAGCAATCGCAAAAGCATACGATAAGAAAGCGTTGGCGAACGTAATCTTAAATGATGGTTCTAAACCAGCTGATTATCTTGTACCAGCTGACTTCGTAAAAGGTCCAGATGATAAAGATTTCCGTACAATTAATGGAAATGTAAAATCTGTATCATATGATACGAAAGAAGCGAAAAAACTTTGGGATGAAGCGAAGAAAGAGTTAGGTAAAGACGAAATCACACTTGAATTATTAAACTACGATACTGATAATGCGAAGAAAATTGGTGAGTACTTAAAAGAGCAATTAGAGAAAAACTTACCAGGCTTAAAAATTAACTTGAAAAACCAACCATTTAAGCAAAAACTAAAACTAGAAACAGATCAAGACTTTGATATCTCTTACGCTGGTTGGGGTCCTGACTATGCAGATCCAATGACATACATCGATATGTTTGAAACAACAAACTCTCATAACCAAATGAGTTACTCAAATAAAGAGTATGATGACATTGTTAAAAAAGGTAAAACAGATTTATTAACACAAGAGAAAACTCGTTGGGAACAACTTGCGAAAGCTGAGAAGATGTTACTTGATGATGCTGCAATTGCACCGCTGTACCAACGTGGAACTTCTTATTTACAACGTCCAACTGTACACAACATTGTTAAGCATAATGTTGGTGGTGATTTCAGCTACAAGTGGACATATATCACTGAAAAAGAAGATAAATAATTATTTAAAAAGAGGATGCGGTAACGTATCCTCTTTCTCTATGTGCACATTTTGAAGTGTAATGAATACATATGCAGTACTACAATAAATAAAAACATTCATTAATGAATGTTGTCATTTATGATAGTCAATCCGACTAATTAAGTTTTTCCGGGCAGAAATCTTCTATCTATATCCTTTGTTTTTCTGAATATGCCCGTTAAATGTGAGATAGAAGGAGATGTATATGAAACAATATTCTTATTTAGATTTCCTAGCAGCGTTTGGTATTGGCAGTGCACATCCAGGAGGTTTTACGTTAACAAAGCAATTATTAGCACAGCTTTCATTAGACCAGCATACAAAATTATTAGAGATTGGTTGTGGAACAGGCAGGACAGCCTCCTATATTGCGAAACAGTATGGCTCTGCTGTAAGTGCAGTTGAAATAAATGAAACGATGATTGAAAAAGCAAAAAAAAGATGGTATAAGGATGGAGTAAATATTGAGCTCATTGCAGGGAGTGTAGAGGCACTACCGTGTCGTGATGAAATGTTTCATATTGTATTAGGAGAATCCGTTCTTGCGTTTACAAATAAAAGGAAAGCGATAGATGAATGTTACCGTGTATTACAATGTGGCGGGACGCTGCTTGTTATTGAATTGGTAATTGAGCAACATTTACCAGTACATGAGGAAAAAAATATAGTAACTTTATATGGAATGGAACAACTGTTAACAGCACAAGAATGGGTTATACTCTTTAAACAAGCAAATTTTAAAACAGTACGTGTACTTGGAGGCGGAACCATTGCAACAACGATTTCTGCACATGTAGAAGAGCCAGAGTGGGATATATCAGATTTTATTTCACAAGATTTGTATAATGCATGGATTGCGCATGAACATATTTTACATCAATACAAGCATATATTAGGGCACCGGATTTTTATTTGTCAAAAATAAAGTGGAATTTTGATTAATGGTGAACTTCATTCTCCGTAAAAGCCCGATTGGGCGGGCTTTCCATCAGTGGTGGATGAAGAACCCTCCACTGATGGAAGTTTCATTTTATTAAAAAAAGCCAACAATATGTTGGCTTTTCTTTAAATGAAAAATAAAGCAGCTAATGAAATACCGAAAATAAATCCAAGACCAAGTTCAACGGCTCCAAATCCACCAAACCCACCAAACCCACCAAACCCACATCTACATTCATCAAATCCACATCTACCACATCTACGAGATCTACCAGATCTACGAGATCTACCAGATCTACAGTCATCAAATCCAAATCCACAATGGTTACATTCACCTAAACCACCGCAGAAATCACAGCCGAAGCTACCACCAAAGCCAAACCCGTGGTCAAATCGTTTGCGATGAACGGGTTCAATCCATACTGATTCATCTGTTAGATCAACAATTCTTCCAATATGGATATTGCCTTTATAATCTTCAATACGTACGACTCGCCCATAATAACGCCGACATGTATGAAAATGTTTATGAGAACTCATATAATTTTGCCCCTTTCTCTTTCCAATATTACGATATGATAAAGGGACAAGAGCGGCTTGTACGTTTGTCTATTCCATCATAATTGCAGTGAAAAACGGGAATGATAAGGAAAGATTGTTTTCTAGTAATGAAAAATGTTACTCCCTGTTAGAGTGAGATAAAAAGGAGAGAAAAAAATGAGTCATTTAGATACATTTCAAACGTATGAAGTGTCATGGAATGCATTAACGGATGCACTTCGAAAAGAGATGACACGTCAAGTAGGAGCTGATATTATTGATACCATTGTCTGTGATTTACAAGATGGCTTTGAAGTGTATACATATATACAAGGAGATCTTGCGTTTGAATATAAGGAAGCACTTGAACGAAAATATGGCACAGATAGCAAATTTCCTAACATATTAACAGTATTACTATTGGCGGATATCTACAATGTAAAAGAAAGTAACATTCGTCTTCATGCTGATCACAAAGAAAATCCAGTTGTAGAAGTATACGTAAAACAATGAGAGTGCTTGTAGATTGCACTCTCATCTTTGTTATAATAAGAGATAGAAAATTAAGAAAAAAGGTGAAATTATGAAGCGAGTGCGGTTACGTGAACTAGGAGTGAAAATTGGAAAATATGATGTGGGAAAATGGAATGCCATTACTGATGTTGAAGGTGTCTTAGTGGGGCATGTTACTTTGAAGGAAGAAATGCATATTCGTACTGGTGTCACGGCGATTTTACCGCATGATGGAAATATATTTCGTGAAAAAGTATTCGCTAGTTCTTATGTTATTAATGGCTTTGGAAAAACGATTGGGACGATTCAAATACAAGAACTAGGTGTACTTGAAAGTCCGATTATGCTGTCCAATACATTTGGAGTTGCTCCGGTATTAGAAGGGACATTACGATATTTGCTAGAGCGGAATGAGGAAATTGGTGATACAACTGGAACTGTAAATATTGTTGTTGGAGAGTGTAATGATGGATATTTACATGACATTCGAACGCTTTATGTAAGACCCAAGCATGCAATTGAGGCCATTACAAACGCAAAAAATGGTCCAGTGGAAGAAGGATGCGTGGGAGCTGGTACAGGGATGGCTTGTTTTGGATATAAAGGCGGAATTGGTACAAGCTCACGCATAATAACTTTTACAAAAGATACGTATACGGTGGGTGTTTTAGTTGTTACGAATTTTGGGAGAAAAGAAGATTTATATATTCAAAAAGAGAACGAAGAAACTTTGCCAGATGGCTCTATCATGATTGTTATCGCAACCGATGCGCCGTTAAGTGATAGACAATTACATCGCATAGCAAAGCGAGCAACTTTTGGACTTGCAAAGGCGGGTTCTTACGGAGCGCATGGGAGCGGGGATATTGTTATTGCCTTTTCAACAGCACATCGTATTTCTCATACGCCAACTACAGAATCATTGCAGTATCAATTTTTGCGTGAAGATGGGAAAGAAATTTCTCATTTATTTGCAATGACAATTGAAGCCGTAGAAGAGGCAATTTGGAATGCTTTATGTATGGCAGAAACAATAGAAGGTAGAGGAAAAAGAAAATTAGAGGCGATATCTTATGAAAATCTAAAAAACATACCAAGGTTAAAATAATTTAATTATGTAAATTAATATAAATTATAGAGCGGAGCTTTGGTTATTACTATTACATACAAACTCTAAAGTATAAATGTCAGTTTTTTTATTACTCTATAGAAACCGATATAATTAAAACCGGATATATATGGCATAGGAAGTTGAAATGTACTTTAATGAGAAGTGGCAAAAATATTGGGTGAGAAAGTAAATTATGATGAAAATTAGAAGAAAATAAAAAACTGAAAATGAGCAGTTTTTTATTAAACGATTGTTTACATAATAATATTATATTCTCGTTCGTTTTTCGAAATACAAGTCATATCTTGTATTTCTTCTCATAAGTTTAAACATAGGAATTTGTCTACAAAGGTGGCGAAGCTTCAACATGCATATTCGAATCATAGCCACATCTATTTTGTTTTTACTACTCATATGTATTTGTCCTTTTTCTAGTTTAGCGAAAGGAGAAGAAGCGAGGCAGCGTGTTGTTTCACTTGTGTATGATGATTCTGGTAGTATGCGTAATAATGATCGCTGGAAGTATGCAAATTATGCATTGCAAAGTTTGATTGCATTGTTAGATGAAAAAGATACGTTTTCTTATGTACCAATGAGTCATCCATCGCAAGAAATAACAGTTTCTCTAGCGAATAACAAACGGCAAGAGGAAATTGAAAAGATTCAAACATGGAATGAACATGTTAACACACCTTTTCAATCAGTGGAAACAGCTATGCAATCTATTAAGAGGCAAACTCAGGAAAATGCCAATCGTGAATTTTGGCTTATTATTCTAACAGATGGAGCGTTTAATGAGCTAGAAAAACAAGATGATAGTGGAAAAAAAAGGATTTCAGAAACGCTCAGTACTTTTAAAAAAGAAATGGAAGCAAAAAACATTTCTTTACATGCAGTATTAATTACAATGGAAGAAAATTTAGGGGCGCAAGAACAAGCACAAATGAACGTCTTTAAAGATATTTGGAAACACCAGATAAATGGAATCGTATTCCCAACAAGTGGAGAAGATGGTGTTATCCACAGCGTCAACCAAGCCGCTGCTTTAATAGCGAATCGTGATCCATTTTCATCAGTAGAAGAAGCGGTAAAAACAAATATAGTAGGAAACAAGATTGAAGTTAAAACACCATTTCCGTTAAAACGAATTACGCTTGTTGGTCAATCTTCTCAAAACATACCGTATCGTGTCCAAAATATACAAGGATCACTCAATTTACAATCAAGATTTTCGATTCAAGCACCGGCGGGAATGGGATTATATGGTGGAATTACTCATATTATGCCTAAAAACAATGCTGTAATGGAACCAGGAACATATATGGTAGAAATTGATCAAGCAGTGACAAAGGAAAATATGAAAGTACTAGTAGAACCAGCGTTAGATTATACCGTTTCCATATATGAAAAAGGAAAGGACCCGAAAAAAGAAACAGAACAAATCTATGAAAATCAAACAGCAATTATAGAAGCAAAACCAACAAATGTACCGGTAGATGCTTCATATTTTAATGCTCAAATAGAAATAAATGGTCAAATGTATTCGATGCAATGGGATGGGAAACGAAAAGTCTTCTACTATGAAACGAAGATAGGGAGAGACGCTGTGCATGGAAATGTGCACATGAATATAAAAGGGTTTTATCGCCAAACGAAAGAATTTCGCATTCAATCCGTTCCAAAACCAAAACTATCATTAAAAGTTGTTACCACGAATTATAAAGAAAAAGTAACAAATTTAGAGCATAGTGCACCATTTATTATACAGCCACTATTAAATGAAGAATCAATGTCAGAAGCAGAAGTAAGGGAATTGTTGAAAACAGTAACTATTACATTTCATAAATCTATCAACTATGAGTTAAAGCAAAATAGAAATCAAATATATGTATATCCTCGTCCTTATTACTCCAACACATTTAATTTTACAGACACCGGCATCATAGAAGCTACCATCACATTACGAGATTCACAATCGCACAAAGTTAGTAAACAAATTTCGTTGTCTATTATTGACGTTCCTTTTTTAGAGCGTTATGCGACTATTTTTCAGTTCGTTTTACCATTTAGTATAATCTTATTCATTATTACAATTCTTATTGTTGGATGGATAGTTCGCCCACGTTTTCATAGGAAAGCGCTTATGTATTATGAATGGGACCAATCTATTGCGGAAGATTGGTTATATAAATCTGAACCAGAGCCACTGCGAACGAAATGGTGGAATCATTATTTTGGTATTCCATTTCGAGCGGAGCGGAAAACAGTGCAATCTGTTACGTTTATTGCAAAAAAGGGCTCAAAATCTATATTTGTTACGAAAGATTCTCAAGTACCAGGCATGGTGATTGATGGTATGGTCCTAACTGATGAAGAAGCAGGACGCGAGTATAAAACGTTATATCCGAACGAAATGGTTGTTATTGATCGCGGTTATGGAAAAGAAGTATATAGATATGAATGTGAATAAATAGGAAGGTGGTTCACATGGATTTTCAAGTGCCAACAATTTTAATTGGACTCGGGGGAATTGGAAGTACAGTTACGCATGATATTTACCGAAAGCTCCCGAAAGAACGGCGTAAAAAAGTAGCGATGCACGTATTTGATACAGATATTAATACGTTAAGTCACTTTCAGCATATTCGTAAATTTGTGACACAAACGAGCTCTAGTAAAACACCGCGCGAATATATGGCGGAAGATCCAACGATTCCAGATTGGTTTCCGATTGACCCGACTGTACTAGATAAACCATTAACAGAAGGTGCTGGTCAACTTCGGGTTATTTCTCGCCTAGCACTTCGCGCAGCGATGAAGGAAGATAAATTAACAGCTTTTTGGCAAGAAATTGAGAAGATTTTTCCGGTAACAAGTGATACAACAGAATACGGTGTTCGCGTTATTATTGTTACGTCATTAGCAGGTGGCACAGGTTCCGGTATGTTTTTGCAAATCGCTCTATATTTACGAGAAATGCTTCGGAAAAAGTTGCAACATCACAACATTTTAATTCGCGGTGCTTTTTTACTTCCTGATGTTCTCGTCAAAACACGCACAATAAGCGGAAAAGAATTTGAAACGGTGCAGGCAAACGGATATGCATCATTAAAAGAATTACACGCAATTACTTTAGGATCTACAGGAGAATTATCACGCCGCGGGGGCGTTACAATTGAGTTAGAATATCGTCCGGATCAAGTAGATGAAGACGGACGCACAAATCACACCATTATGCAGCATCATTTACCATACAATTATTGCTTCTTATATGATTATGAAAATTTACATGGTCACCATTTGCATAGTTTGTCTGATTATATGGAACAAATGACAAATACAATTTATTTACAATTATTTAGTCCGATGTCAACGAGTCATTTTGCACAAGAAGATAATCAAATTCAACAACTTGCTGATTCAAATGGTAAAGCTCGTTATTGCGGAGCAGGAGCTGCAAAACTTATTTATCCATACGAAAATGTTCTTCGTTACTGCGCTTTAAAATGGGCAGTGCAAGGGCTAGATGAATCGTGGCTTCATTTAGATCGACTTTTTCAAGATAAGAAAAGCCGGTATGAGCAAGACGTTCGCCGCGGTATGCAGCGTGAAAAGCCCGAGCGAGGAAAAAGTTTCTTAGAAGATTTAGAACATTTGGCGACTCGTCCAGAACAGGCGCATGTGTTTTATAAGCAAATGTATTATGAAACGCGCGAAGGAGCAGAAGGCGGAAAAATTGGTATATCAAAATCAAAATTATTTTTAGAAGCGGTAGAAAATTATGTGCAGCGTACGGTACAAAAAGATGAAGAGTTAAATCGCTTGCAGCGAGAGTGTAAAATTTCAGCTGCAAAACTGAAAATTGCTGAACAAATGAAAGGTGAAGTGGCACGGGTGGACCATGCTGTACGCTTATATGCGTATGCGATACCAAGCCGTGTACATGAGCATGTAACAACATTGATATATGATATGGTTGAAACTGATCGATTTACACCAAGTGGTTCAGAGGGTCAGTCATATCAGTTGAATACATGGTTTTTAAAGAAAACAGATCCTGTTCATCCTGTCGCTGCACGTTACATGTTATATGAAATTCGTAAATTGTTAACCGAAAAAATGAATCGTCTGCATGAAAATAATGAACAGAAACGCAGTCTTATCCAAAATTATGATAAAAAATTTAATGTGAGCAATATTGAAGGAACGGTAACAGCTGTTAGACGTGTTGAACTGACGCAGCAACAAGGTTGGTTTGGAAAAATGTTTCATAATGAACAGCGTTTATTTCGAAAAGAATTTCAAGATATTGCGACCCAATATGTACACAAGTTAAATGAATATCGAAAAGAAATGTTATTAGAGCTTGTTTATCAATCTTTATATCAGGCTGTAGATAAAATGATTCAATATTGGGAGCGTTTCTTTGATAATTTACAAGAAACTCGTGAAAATTTATTATTAGACATTCAAAAACGTAGTAAAGAATTTGAGGGAAAAACAAATCCAACAAATGTATACGTATTAGCAGATGAGCGAATGCAGGAAGAAATGTGGAACGATATTCATCACCATGTAAACAATGGTGTGCTGCCAAAAGAGATATCTGCTGAAATTTATATGAGTTTATATCGTGAATATTGCAGAGGAGCGCAGGCTGAGGAAGGACAATCACAAAAAGTAGAAGATTTTTATCGGAAACATATTTTAACGTATTGTGAGCAGGAATTGCAAGATCGCTACCGAGATAAATTAGAATTAAATATTATTGAAGCACTGCGAAAAGAAGCGGCTATTCAAAAGCGTGATATGACAGAGTATGTAAGTGAGAAAATTGAAGATTTGCTGCATCTTGCAAGTCCATTTATACCGAAAGTTGCGCATCATCGTGAATTGCAATATTGGGGTATTCATCCGCTTATTCATCAAGAGTTAAATGAAGAGACGCTACAAGAGATGTTCCAGGAAAAAGAAACAGTTGATGAAGCTTTTTCACCGTATGAAATTGTATGTTACCGTGCGCATTACGGATTGTCGCTGCAAGATTTTCCGAAATTATCGTCTGGGCATATTGCAAACGGTTATGTGAACGAGAAGGGAGATTACTTTCAGTCTTATTATCGCCGCGTAAATAAATTAAACGTTCGTAAATCGAATTTAACACCGCATCTTGATAAGTATTGGCACTTACCTGCTTTTATGCCAGACTTAAATGTAACACAAACGAAGCTGGATTATGATAAGTGTAATCGTGCTTTATTGTATGCATATATATATCGTTGGATTAGTCTTGCTGCTGTGGATGGTCAGTTCGTTTACCAATATAACGGAGTGGGCCGAAGTTCTCTTATTCAATCGATGGGGAAAAATGTAACAAATGAAGGATATAAATTGCACCGTGCATTGCTTCATAATCCATTTATATATGAAAATATTATTTCTCGTTTTGAAGAAGAACAGGGAAAAGCATTGCAGCACGGAGGACATTTATATACACATTCATTTGTATTAGGTGCGCAAGATATAAGATGGCTTCGAAAAGAACATGTTCATAATATCTTAGATGTTATCTTGATGTACGATAAGGAAGCGAAATATGATCCGACGTTAGAAGAAACATCTGATGAACTGTTACGATTACTTGTTGATGAAATTGAACAATATTTTAAAGCTTATTACGGGACTGGAGCGGAAGTAGCAGCAAAAAAAGAAGCGACTTTATTTGTAAAGCAACTTTGGAATCGCTCATATGCAAAAGAATTTGTAGATCCAAACAGTGCACCGTATAAAAAATGGTTACATCTTCTTAACGTTCAAATAGAAAAGGAAGATACAAATGCGAATGTTTAAGAAAAGATAGGGAATCCTTAACTTTGGAATTTATTATTTGGAAAAGAGGGATTCTGATGCCGTTTCTTGGAAGTGTGTATCAAGTGTTTGGTCTATATTCAGAAATTTATCGTGCGATGATTTGTATGGAGGAGAAAGAGAGTCAATCAATTCATGAATGTATCAGTGGAGATGAGAGAGAAACTGGAGAAGAATAATAAAGAACATGCAGCAAACTGTTGCATGTTCTTTTCGTTTTCTTATAGTTTTACAACATTCTTAGGTTTTGACCTCTGTTAACTTGTTTGAATGCAATTTACTGTAACATTACTATCATTTTGTACTTCGTACATTCAAATCCTTTTTCACTATTAAACCATTTTACTGTCTTGATTGTTTTCATATAAAAAACTTTTATAATATTACTAAAGATGTGTTTCCTATTTATATGAACCGAGCAAATATAAGCATATATTTAAATCTGTTATCGTTTTTACGTTAAAATGGAAGATAAGAACAGTAAATGTTCATTATCGTTTTTGAAACCTCAAAACAACGAAAGCCCTACCTCTCTTTCGTCCTTACGGCTCCGATGACCGTGCCAGTATGAATCGGGATATCCAAAAACAATGCTTGGATAAATGAACCTCATCGTATACTTAGAAGTATGAGAATAAAAAGTGGTGAGAATAATTCATTTAGAGGAAAAAGAATTTTTTCTTAGAGGGTAATGTTCCTATAATCAAATCGTATTTGTAATCATATCATATTGAGGTACATAAAGCAAAAAAAAAACAAAATAGATGTAGGCTATTTTGTCGTTTTAGGTATCTTATATAATTTAAAATCAAGTTCAAAACGGTTTTAAAAGGATTTCTTTACCTAGCCGACTTTCGTATTTAACAAATCAATTGCCTGATTTTCAGTAATTCCTTTAATTAAACTTAATTCACTAATTAAAATTTTTTGTGCGTTGTCTAACATTTGTTTTTCACTTGTATTAAGTGCCCTTACTTTATTCCTACGTATTAAGTCGCGAACTACTTCAGCACCTTCTTGTATTTCACCCGTCTTCATTTTCTCCATGTTTTGGGTATATCTTTGCTTCCATGAGAGTGAATCATCTGATTCGCCGTACTGCAAAATAAGTAATACATTTTCTAATGTAAGCTTATCGGCAATTAATCGTATACGTAATTGTATCATTTTTTTCATCGGAATCATTACTTCCATATTACTAATTGGTATTCTTATTACATAATATTTTTGTTTTTCTCCTAGGATTTCTTTTTCTTCTAGGGCTTCAATCACACCTGCTCCGTGCATTGGATAAACAATTTTATCGCCAATTTGAAACAAATAATCCACCTCCATATGGTAACCTTTCTAAGTTTATCATATATAAGATGATAAGTAAAATTATTTATAATATCACAAAATAATTATCATAGTCAATATTTTTTGTTTGATTAGATAAAATCATTGTTACATATTTATAAAACTAAAAAATAAAATGAGTGTATAATAAATTGAACCTCCTATCAGTGGAGGCTTACTGCCCGTTAGTACGGGATAAATAATTGATTGGAAAAATGTATGAAAGAGGTTTAATAATATGCTGAAATGGGGTTATTTTGTAATTATTAATGTTCTCGCTTTTATGATGATGGGACTAGATAAAAGAAAAGCAAAGAAGAAGCAGTGGCGTACGCCGGAGAGTACGTTGTTTTTAGTCGCAGCAGCAGGGGGAGGAATTGGAGCTTGGATTGGGATGTATATGTTTCATCATAAGACACATAAAAATAAGTTTGTGTTTGGTATTCCATTCCTTGCGGCTGCGGGAGCATATATCTTTTGGATATTATAGTAAGGTGGTCCGTGTGAAAAAGTTATGTAGCGGAAAATTGTAAAAAGGTAGAAGGACACTTTATAATGAAGAAAAAAGAAAAGAGGGGAGTCAAATGGAAGCGCAAAAAAAGGGGATTATATATGCGGCAAGTGCATATATGATGTGGGGAGTTCTACCGCTTTATTGGAAACTGATAGATGAAGTTCCTGCAGAAGAAATTTTAGCTCATCGTATCGTTTGGGCATTCGCTTTTATGTTACTTGTTTTATTGATTTGCAAACGTTTTGGTCAATTTACGAGTGAGCTTGTGCAACTTTTTAAACGTCCTAAATTATTCATGTCATTAACTGTTGCTTCTATATTAATTAGCGGGAACTGGTTTGTGTACATATGGGCTGTTAATCATAATCATGTGATTGAAGCAAGTCTAGGTTATTATATTAATCCGCTTGTTAGTATTTTACTTGGCACGCTCGTTTTAAAAGAAAAACTCAATTTTTGGCAATATGTTGCCGTAGGGTTAGCGGCATTTGGGGTTGCAATTTTAACAGTTCACTATGGATCCATTCCGTGGATTGCGATTTCGTTAGCATGTACATTTGGTTTATATGGTTTATCAAAGAAATTATTAGATTATGATTCAATGATTGGGCTTACGATGGAAACGATGCTTGTAATGCCGATTGCTCTTGTATATTTAGGAATGTTAGGTGTTCAAGGAATTGGTTCGTTTGGATCAGTTTCGATTACGTCGACGTTACTTTTAGCTGGTGCTGGTATTGTTACTGCATTACCGCTTTTATATTTTGCAAAAGGTACAAAGCTTATTCCGTTATCAATGGTCGGATTTTTGCAATATATTGCACCGACAATCAGTCTTGTATTGGGAATTTTTGTCTTTCATGAACATTTTACAGGGACTCATATGATAGCATTTTTCTTTATTTGGATTGCGTTATTTACATTTTCGATAGCGAAAACGAAATTTATGTTAAATAAGCAGCCGAAATTTATAAAAAATAAATCTGCAAAAGTTTCGTAAAACGGCATAGTATTATGTATGCCGTTTTCTTTATAATGTAAGTAAGGATATTCCATTATAAGCGGTGAGGTGCGAATTATGGAGACAATTTTACATAACAACCCATTAATGTCTGCAGTGATTGCTTGGTTCTTAGCACAACTTACAAAAGTTATAATCACTTTAGTAAAAAAGAGAGAATTTGATTTTGCACAGTTTTTTGCCTCTGGTGGAATGCCGAGTTCTCATTCTTCCACTGTCACAGCGTTAGCAATAGCAATTGGGATTGAAGAAGGAATTACGAGCTCTGTATTTGCAATTGCGACGATTTTTGCGATTATTGTCATGTATGACGCATCAGGAGTAAGACTTGCTGTAAGTAAACAAGCAAAAATTTTAAATGACTTTTTTCATGGAAGACAAACAGAGTATAAAAAATTGAATGAACTTGTCGGTCATACGCCATATCAAGTCATTGTCGGGGCAATTTTAGGAATTGTTGTTGCGATTTGGTATTGTTCGTAAGCAAAGTGAGGAATCAACTTCACTTTGCTTTTTTGTTTTACACATATTTACGTATGTTATTGAATATTGTATATGGATTCAATAAAGAGGGGGGACATCTATGCTGCTGTATGACAAAGTAAAACAGGAAATGGAGAGACAAATTACAGCGTTACGTACGATGCAGCAAAGAGATGGAACATGGCGTTTTTGCTTTGAGGGATCCCCATTAACTGATTGTCATATGATTTTATTATTACGTACGTTACGAAGAGAAAAAGAAATAGAGCCATTTGTGACAAGACTAATTTCTTTACAAGCAAATGAAGGGACATGGAAATTGTATGAAGATGAGCTGAATGGAAATCTTTCAGCTACAATTCAAGTGTATACTGCATTGTTAGCTTCTAGGAAATTTAAGAAAGAAGACTATATGCTGCGCCGTGCAGAACAATTTATTCTTGAACAAGGTGGCATTACAAACGCTCATTTTATGACGAAGTTTATGTTAGCCTTACATGGGCAATACGATTACCCTGCACTGTTTCATTTTCCCATGACTTTTTTCTTTCTACCGGATCATTCCCCGTTTAGTATGTATGAATTGAGTAATTCTGCACGTATTCATTTCGTTCCTACGCTCATTTGTATGAATAAGAAATTTGTAATAGAAGAAAATATTATTCCTAATCTTAGTTACATAGTGGGTGCGAATAAATCAAATTGGTTTCATAATAAACGCTCTTCTGTTTTGCAAACAATTTTATCAGAAGGGAAAACGCTCATTTCGTATCCATATTCTCTTCATCAAAAAGGATATAAAGCAGCGGAACGTTTTATGCTAGAACGTATAGAAGGAAATGGAACACTTTACACTTATGCGAGCGCTACTTTTTATATGATTTACGCTCTCCTTGCTCTCGGTCATTCTAGACATTCTCCTATTATTGAGAAAGGTGTATCAGGGATACAGTCGTACATATGGAATACAAAAAATGGTGCCCATTTGCAAAACTCACCTTCAACAGTGTGGGATACTGCTCTTTTGAGTTATGCTTTGCAAGAAGCAAATGTGTCAGAAGATGATGCGATGATTGAACGAGCAAATCGCTATTTATTAAAGAAACAGCATACTTCTTATGGGGATTGGCATGTTCATGCACCTTCTTTACCTCCTGGCGGATGGGGATTTACCGATTCGAATACCATTGCGCCAGATTGTGATGATACAACAGCGGCGCTACGTTCACTTACTTACATTGCGAAGAAAGATAAGAAAGTAAAACAAGCTTGGAATAAGGGGATACAGTGGATTCTTGGAATGCAGAATAAAGATGGAGGCTGGGGAGCGTTTGAGAAGGATGTTGATAAGCATATGTTTGCGCATGTTCCTCTCGATAGTGCAGAAGATATGATTCTTGATCCGTCTACAGCAGATTTAACAGGGAGGGTGCTTGAGTTTTTTGGAACTTATGCGCCAAATAAAATAAGTGCATATGATTTGCAACGGGCAATGCAATGGCTCCTCCGTAATCAAGAACAAAATGGTTCTTGGTATGGAAAATGGGGAGTTTGTTACATATATGGTACATGGGCTGCTGTAACAGGACTGCGAGCAAACGGATTGCCAGCGAATCATCCAGCATTAGAAAAAGCAGTGCGATGGTTAGAGGAGATTCAACATCATGATGGCGGATGGGGAGAATCGTGTAAAAGTAGTAAAGAAAAGCGGTTTATTTCAATACCTTTTAGTACACCTTCTCAAACGGCATGGGCTTTAGATGCCCTAATCGCTGTACATGATACGGAAACAACATATATTCAAAAGGGAATCAATTATTTGCTAGAGCATTCTTTAGAACATATTGAATATCCAACTGGAGCAGGATTGCCTGGGGAATTTTATATTCGTTATCATAGTTATCATCGCTTATTTCCCTTACTTACCTTTGCGCATTATGTGAAAAAATACAAAAAATAAACCGAGAATATGTCCTCGGTTTATTTTTTGTTTGGTTGGTGTTTTTGACGTGCATCTGCAGCATCTGCACGAGCTTGAGCTTCTAAGTCATCTTGGTCAGCGAGTTCTTGAGAAAACTCAACATCAATTCCATCGGACACTTTGTTTTGCTGTAAATTCTTTTTTTTCATCTCACACAATCTCCTTGTGTTATGCTAAGTTTCAATTATAGTGTGACACAAATAGACTTTTTTATGCAAAAAAGGAGAATGAAATACATAAGACGAAATATATAGAAAATACATAGAAAAAGCGAGGGAGAAGGATGAATTTTTTAGAGGGGAAAACAGCTGTTGTTACAGGTGCAGCACAAGGGATTGGAAAAGAAATTGCACGTGTATTTGGCACTTTAGGAGCGAAAGTATTACTAAGTGATATTAATCAAGAAGCTTTAAACAGTACGACAACACAGTTATTGCAAGAAGGATATGATGTAAGGGCGTATGTTTGTGATGTAAGCAGCCATACGGATGCAAAATCGCTAATTGAGTATGCGATTCAAACATACGGTGCATTGCATATTTTAGTAAATAATGCTGGAATTACACGAGATGCAATGTTACATAAAATGGAAAAAACAGCATGGGAGCAAGTATTGCAAGTAAATGTAACGGGTGTATTTAACTGTATGCAACCAGCACTTTTGTATATGCGTAAACAACAATATGGACGTATTATTAATATTTCTTCAATTAGCTGGCAAGGAAATATTGGTCAAGCAAACTATGCTGCTGCTAAAGCGGGTGTAATTGGGCTTACAAAAACAGCATCAAAAGAAGCAGCTGGATTTGGTGTTACATGTAATGCAATTTGTCCTGGATTTATGGACACCGATATGACGCAAGCCATACCGGATAAAGTAAAGGAAAAGATGATTGCAGCCATTCCAGCAGGGCGAATCGGAGCACCGCAAGATATTGCACATGCAGCTGCCTTTCTAGCATCAGATTTTGCTTCTTACATTACTGGGGAAGTGCTAAATGTAAGTGGGGGGTTACAAGTATAAAAAGGAGTAAGGCTGTCAGTTTGTTAGAACAAGGAAAAGGTCTTGCCAATTGGCAAGACCTTTTTTTAGTTTAAGTTAATCCAAACGCTTTTTACTTCTGTATAGTTATTTAACGCGTAAGAGCCCATTTCACGTCCAAGACCTGACTGTTTATAACCTCCAAACGGAGAGGCTGCATCAAAGACGTTATAACAGTTTACCCATACTGTTCCAGCTCGTAATTTACTTGCAACATAATGCGCATTCTTCAAGTTTTCTGTCCACAAACCGGCAGCTAATCCATATGCTGATTTGTTAGCGCGTTCAATAACCTCATCAATGTCATCAAATGGCATTGCAGCAACGACAGGACCAAAAATTTCTTCTTTCGCAATCGTCATTTCATCTTGTACAGCTGCGAAAATTGTTGGAGCAACATAATAACCGTGTTCGTAAGGTTTATTTCCGCCAACTAATATTTCTGCTCCTTCATTTTTTCCTTTTTCAATATAGCCCATCACTCGATTTTGTTGTTCTTCTGATACGAGGGGACCAATGTTTGTTTGTGGATCTAATCCAGATCCTTGCGTTAAGCTCTTTGAATATAAGGCAAGATCTGCGACAACATTATCATACATTTTCTTTGGTATGAACAAGCGAGATCCAGCACAACATACTTGTCCTTGGTTAAACATAACACCAGAAAGTGCTGCTGGAATTGCACGAGATAAATCGGCATCAGGTAGAATAATATTTGGTGATTTACCACCAAGCTCTAATGTTACGCGTTTTAATGATTGGGATGCTTCTTTCATAATGTGTTTCCCAACTTCAGTTGAGCCTGTGAAAGCAATTTTATCAACGAGAGGATGACTGACAAGAGCTTGACCAGCCGTTTCACCGTATCCAGGTATAATGTTAATAACACCTTTTGGGAATCCAGCTTCTTCTATCAATTCAGCTAAATATAGTGCGGAAAGAGGAGTTTGTTCTGCTGGTTTTAGTACGACGGTACATCCAGTTGCTAGTGCTGCTCCCAGCTTCCACATCGCCATTAAAAGCGGGAAGTTCCATGGGATAATTTGACCAACAACACCAACGGGTTCATGGCGTGTATAATTAAAATAATCTCCTGAAACAGGAATTGTTTGACCGACTAATTTTGTTGCCCATCCAGCATAATAACGCATATGTTCAATTGCAAGAGGAATATCTGCAGTTGTTGTTTCTTGAATTGGTTTTCCGTTGTCTAATGTTTCAAGTTGTGCAAGCTCATCTTTATGTTTTTCCATTAAATCAGCAAGCTTGTACATGAAACGGCTACGTTCAGCACCGCTCATGCGTGACCATGGTCCTTCATCAAACGCTTGACGTGCTGCTACGACAGCTTTATGAATATCTTCACGTCCGCCTTCATATACAACAGCTAACGTATCACCAGTTGCTGGATTTGGTGTTTTAAATGTTTTTCCGGAAGCGCTTTCAATAAAGGCCCCATTTACATATAGTTTCTTTGTTCCTTGTAAAAATTTCTCTACTTTTTCATGGAGATTCACAGCTAGTTGGCTCATTATATAACCCCCTTAAAAATATATAATGTAAACGCAGTAAAATACTGCATTTATTCCAAATAAAAGAGGAGTTGCCGGATAAAGCGAGGCTTCTATCAGTAGAGGCTTTTCTTTATTTCCCACTGATGGAAAGCTCTCACCAATCGGGCACATGCCAGTAGTTATCTCCCATCTATCTTTTTTGTTCTCTCAAAATCTTGAGATGGGAGTTTTACTGCCCGTTAGTGCGGGATAAACTAGGTGAAGGACATCCAATTTCAATCGTAACTTAAAAAGTCAGAAATTTCAATCTTATTTATGTTACAATTGTTAAAAATATGTAATTTTGTGATGTAAGTCTAATATTATGCACAAGAGATATTCATTTTGCTTTTTTTATAGGAAAAACGATACAAACAATGGTACAATAATACATCGTGAAAGGAGGGGGAAGAAATGAATCAACATCATGATGATCCGCGTTTTCGCATCGCACATCGTGAAGCGTGGATCGGAATTGGACTTGCTGTTATCAACTTTCTATTATGGTACGGTTTCGCATATGGATTAGGTAGTGGCAATCCAAAAGAATATACATATGTACTAGGGTTTCCAGCCTGGTTCTTTTATAGTTGTATAGTAGGATTTATTGTAATGGTTTTACTTATTGTATTTGTTGTCCGTTTCGTATTTCAAGATGTTTCGTTTGATGAGGAAGAGAAGAGTGAGGAATGAAAATGAACTGGTATGTAATTATTCCAATGATTTTATGTTTTATTGTTGTGTTTTTGATTGGTATATATGCGTCGAGACGTGTTCAAACGACCGCGCATAACAAATTTTTGCAAGAATATTTTCTGGGCGGACGCGAACTTGGTGGATTGTTATTAGCGATGACGATGATTGCGACGTATGGTAGCGCAAGTAGCTTTATCGGTGGGCCTGGAATTGCATACAACATGGGGCTTGGCTGGGTATTGTTGTCGGCTATTCAAGTTGTAACGGGTTACATTGTACTAACTGTACTTGGAAAGAAATTTGCGATTACTGCAAGAAAAATGGAAGCTATTACGTTAATTGATTACTTGAAAGGAAGATATAACAATAAAGCTGTTGTTATTTTATCAGCATTATGTATTATTATTTTCTTGTTTTCGGCAACTGTTGCGCAGTGGGTTGGCGGTGGAAGATTAATTGAATCGTTAACAGGTCTTTCTTATACAACGTCTTTATTTCTTTTTACGTTTTTTGTACTTGTTTATGTTTTGATTGGCGGATTTCGTGCTGTTGCGCTTTCAGATACAATACTGGGTCTTATTATGCTGCTCGGTACGACAATTATTTTAATTGGTACGATTATTGCAGGTGGTGGTATTTCAAATATTATACAAGAACTTGTACAGATCAATCCGAATTTAATTACGCCATTTGGAGCAGATGGGAGTTTGACAAAGGTATATGTGTCTTCATATTGGATCTTGATTGGCGTTGGAGTGGTAGGGTTACCGCAAATTAGTGTACGTGCCATGTCTTATAAAAATTCAAAAGCGATGCATCAAGCTTTAATTATCGGTACTGTTGTCGTCGGTACAATTATGATTGGTATGCATTTAACCGGTGTATTTGCCCGTGTTGTTTTACCGGGAGTGAGTGTGCCTGATAAAGTAATGCCATTGCTTGCGATGAAAGTATTGCCTCCTTGGCTTGCTGGTGTTTTCTTAGCAGCACCAATGGCAGCTATTATGTCGACAGTTAACGCATTGTTATTGCTTGTGAGTTCTTCCATCATTAAAGATATTTATGTAAATTACATAAATGAAAATGCTGCTGCTCAAACAGTAAAAAGAGGAACGCTATGGATTACAGCGATTGTTGGATTACTTGTTTATGCTGCAGCGATTAAGCCGCCTGATTTTTTAATTTGGTTAAATTTATTTTCCTTTGGTGGTTTAGAGGCAGCGTTCATTTGGCCGCTTGTGCTTGGGTTGTATTGGAGAAAGGGGAATGCTGCCGGGGCACTTGCTTCTATTGTTGTTGGAGTTGGCTCTTATATGGGATTTCATCTGTTTCTCCCTAATCCTTTTGGTGTTCATACAGTCGTATTTCCGGTATGTTTAGCACTTATTGCTTATATTATAGGAAGTATGTTATTTTCACGTAAGTTACAACAAATTTAAAATCTTTACATAAAAAGAGCAAGAGTTGTGTCTTATCAAGACCTAAATTAACAAAACGATAAATAAAGGACAATACATATTTTATATAACTAATATGTATTGTCCTTTTTATTAAATTAAAGCACCCGTTAGTTTCTGTAGTCCTTAAAGAGATGATGTCAGCAAATGGGAAACGTAAGCCTACTGTCTTTAAAGCATACCATGATCGTAAAGTAGAAGAAGGAATGATAAAGAAACAGGAAATTGGTCATCTTTGTTTTAGAATTGCAAATTTATTTTATACACTTTTTAAAAGTGGTCAGAAATACGATCCTCAATTATATGCTGCTGCTTGTGGAATAGAGTGGGATGAAGCATATAAATTAGAAGGAAAACAAGAACCTGTGTTATTGAACTAACGGAGCAGGTTAGTGGGAGATGAAAATTCACCTATCTTTTAAACCGATGTACATCAATTCTGGGAATTGAAATGGCAAAAGAACCATATAAAGTTATGAAAGGAGGAGAGTCATAAAATGCAGATAATGAATAAAAATTTTCGTGTGAGTATGGTTTATATTATGACCAATAATGAAGTAATGAATCAAATCATTGCCTTTTACAGGGACATGAATGGTATGCTCACCTTTGTGGGTTCCTACCCAACTTATGGCAGAGGTACTGGTACAAAGGAAGTCTCCACTGCAACAGCAAACGATGGCGTCGATCCCCTTGCGTCACAAGGTTCCCTGACTCTGTCCCGTGATGGACGTTTCCTACTTGCAGTTAACGCAGGCAGCAATAGTATTAGTAGTTTCATCATCACCGACAGCGGAGCACCCGTTCTCGTGGATGTGAAGCCATCAGGAGGTGCTCAGCCCAATAGCGTAGCTGTATTTGGTAATCTTCTCTATGTTTCCAATGTAGGTAATGCCGCTAACAATTTTGCATCCAATATCACTGGTTTTCGTATAGATGATAACGGACGCCTTACTCCTATTCCCGGATCAAGCCATTCTCTTAGTACTTTCAATGCTCAGCCGGCGCAGGTTCTCTTCACTCCAGATGGCAGTAAAATTCTTGTCTCCGAGCTTACATCAAACCATCTTAGTATATTCCATGTAAATAAAAATGGTACGATTACAGGACCAATCGTTAATGATTCTTATGGTCAAGGACCATTGGGAGCCTATTTTCTATCGTCTGGAATCCTCTTAGTTACAGAAGCAGTTTCAAATGCGCTGTCCTCTTATTCATTGACTAACGATGGTATCCTTCATGTGATCAGCGGCTCTGTACCAAACGGATATAAGACCGCTTGTTGGGTTGTAACAACGAGGGATGAACGTTTTGCATACACTACCAACACCTTAAGCGGCACCATTTCCACCTACCGAATCGATCCCAATGGAGCACTGTCGGTGGTAAGGCATATTACCAGTACACCAGCAGGTACAGCTACAGGTCTGCCGATAGATGCTGGAGTGAGTAAAGATGGCCGCCATTTTTACACACTGAACGGGAATCAGGGTACAGTCTCAGTATTTCATATCCAAGATGATGGTAGTCTTGTTAGATTGCAGGTTGCTGCTTGGACTAACTTTCCTTATTTCGGATCGCAAGGTTTAGCTGTTCTTTGATTCTATTGGATTCACTATATTTGGTGGAATAGAAAATAAAGGATGATTTTTTGGACGGTAGTTATCAAATAGACGAAGGAGGCAGAAAATAAGACGATATGGAAGAGAGAGACCTACATCATCAAGTTACTGGTGTATTTTTCACAATTAAAACTCAAAAAAAATAAAAAATTAGTGCATAGTTGTAAATCAAAGCTATCAATTGACAGCTTTTTTTTGTGCTAATGGGGCAGGTTGGAAAGTAACAAACAAGAATACTATGATTAGGTATTATCCTTTTTTCATTTGGGTACTAATGTAAGAAAGTAAGTTACTTTTACAGCTTTTATATAAAAACAAGAATGTAAATAATTGTACTTAATCAAACGGGGGCCTTTCTTGAATAAGCAACAATAGGTTATTCATTTCCCTAAATCCATTAAAATTCCAAAAAAACCTGCTTTTTGATCGAAATCAGGGATTATTGGTATTTTAATGATTATAGTTTATTTTGCAAACACTACACTACATTGAATAATAAACTCAGAAATTAACCTTTGATTTCAGTTACAGTAATTCCTTCAATATTTACATCAAAAGTTATAGTAACAGGACCTTCTGGTGGATTATGTGGACCTGTATAAGTGTCGTATTTAACTTTCACTATAAAATCAAATTGAGAAAATCCACCTTTTCTTCGTGTAACCTCTAATATTTCTGCATTCCATAATCCATAACTACGATTTGGGAATTTTTTATTAATCGCTTCTCTGGCATAAGGGTCTAACAATACTAAAAAAGCATCATAAAAATCAGTATGTTTTTCTCCGACACTGATTTTCTCGGTTTCAGTGCGTCCTTGATTCGGTAAGATTAATCCTAAAACTGACGATGTTATCATAAAGGCGATGAAACTGTATTTCATACTATTAGGCTACCTCCTTATTTCATCAGGTAGCCTTTCCACTTGATAAAATAATATGTGTTAGTTGAAGAAATAACACTAAAATAACATTTGGCACTTTATATTATATGTGCCTATAAACGTCTGCGTAACCCACCTTTAATTGTTCTCGCAACTGCTTGTTTTCGCCTTCCAACATCTTAATGCAATGATGGCAACTTTGTAGTTATCGTCCATCTCACGTTCTTTTTCATGAAATAGTTTTTGGGAAAAATAATCGTCTGGCATAATATGTCCAACGTTGTTATAACCTGCTACTAAAATAAATTTTGTTAAAAAAATCATATTTTGTTCATGCCCTTTTTCGTATGGGATAAAAAATCGTTTATATTTTACTTCTGTACACTTTTTTTCAGTCATATAGTAATAGCAATTGATAGGATGGAGTTGAACGCCTTGAAAAAAGTGCTGTTTCTCGGAGATCCTGGTATTGATGATTCATTAGCAATCATGTATGGGTTATTACATCCTGATATTGATATTGTTGGTGTTGTAACAGGATATGGAAATGTTACTCAGGAGCAGGCGACGAATAATGCGGCTTATTTATTGCAAATAGCTGGAAGAGAAGATATTCCAATTATTAATGGGGCAAAAATTCCTTTATCAGGAGAATTTATAACATACTATCCAGAAATACATGGACCAGAAGGCTTAGGTCCTATTCGTCCACCTGAAACGATTAAAGCGAATGTGAAACCGTTTTGTGAGATATTTGAGATTATTAAAAGATATAAAGGAGAGCTTATTATTGTTGATGCGGGCCGTTCGACAAGCTTAGCAACGGCTTTTATTTTAGAGAAAGAATTGATGAAAAGCGTAAAAGAGTATTACATAATGGGTGGGGCATTTCTTGTTCCAGGAAATGTTACCCCTGTTGCAGAAGCAAATTTTCACGGAGATGCGATTGCTTCAAATTTAGTAATGCAATATGCTGAGAACGTTTCATTAATTCCGCTGAACGTAACAAATGGAGCAGTCATTACTCCTGATACTGTTACATATATTACAAAAAATACAAAAACAAATTTTAATAAATTAATCGAACCAATTTTTAATTATTACTATAAAGCCTATAAAAAATTAAATCCGAACATAGCTGGAAGTCCAATTCATGATGTTGTAACAATGATGGCTGTTGTTAATCCTTCCTTGATAGAATATGTATATCGTCGTGTTCAAGTTGATATTGATGGTCTTGCAAAAGGTGAAAGTATTGCCGACTTTAGACCACAGCCAAGGGCAGAAGCGATGAAAAAATGGGTGAGGATTGGCTGGAAGTTACATTATAAAAAATTTCTTGAAGATTTTATTCGGGTTATGACGTAGACAGTATGCAAGTTTACAAGTTACAATAGAGGCGATCTTTTCATAGATCGCCTCTATTGTTTTGCGAATGAATTATATATAATAGATTACAAGACAAAGTTTAGGAGAGGAATTCCATTTGAGGAAAATAGGATTATGTATAGCAATACTTTGTTTATTCGTATTTATTATCTCAGGTAATTTTTTTGTGAAAAAAGTATGGAGTTCAAACTATGATGATGCACAATATGTTGCGTCATTTGTAGAAGAAAATAAAGATCAAAAAAACAGCGCATTGCTAGTGAAACGAAATGATAAATTGGTATATTCTATAAACCCTAATGTTGTATTACCTGTAGCGAGTACGATGAAGCTCATTGTAGCGTTGGAGTTTACAAAACAAGTAGGGGAAGGGAAAATTGATCCAAATGAGCTTGTGTCGATGGACGATATTAATCGTTATTACGTTCCAAAGACGGATGGCGGTGCTCATGAGAGATGGCAAAATGTTTTAATGAAAAAAGGACTTATTGAAGAAAATGCAGTTACGTTAGAACAAGTAGCAAGAGGAATGATGAAATTTAGTTCAAATGCAAATACAGAGTATTTAATGGAGCGCCTTGGTATAGAGAATATTAATGAAAATATAAATAAATTAGGATTACCATCACACCAGCCATTATTCCCAATTGTTTCATCTTTATATATTCCAGGCTATTTATACAAAGAATTACATGTTCCAAAGCAACAATTAGCGCATACATTAAGAACGATGCCGCAAGAAGAATATTGTCGTTATGCGATGTTAATACATGAGCGTTTAAAACAAAAAGGTCCGCAGCTGCAAAATGAAATTCCGCTTTTCTTGGGAGAAAAGTACGACAAAATTTGGTCAGATAGACTCCCGGCTGCTTCTGCAAATGACTATATGATTTTATTAGAGAAAGCAAACCATCAAAAAGGTTTCACAAAAGAGGAAGAAAAAGAATGGTCACAACTTGTGGAATCAGATATGCAAGGGAAAAAGTATCGTCAACATTTTCGACATGCAGGTCAAAAAAATGGGTATACACCATGGTCTTTGTCTAAAGCTGTATATGCAACAGACAAACAGGGAAACTGCACAGAAATTGTCTTTTTGGCGAATAATGTAAATGAGGAAGACAGTGTTGAATTACGTAAACATTTACTTAATTTGCATTTTCAAATATTGCAAAGTGATAAATATAAAGCAACTGTTATTAAGTAAAACCGATGTGTATGCATCGGTTTTTTTCTTTGGATAAACACATTTTTTTAGTAGCTGGGTATGATGATTAATAATCAATAAGTGAGGGGAGCTATTTAAAATGCGGGAGGGAAGCGAGGAGTTTTTACAGCGAGAAGGTGTAGTCTTTCCAGGGAGAACATATGCTGATTATATATTACAACATATATTCTGTTTTCAGCGGAATTATTTATTGGATGACATGTTTCGTATTCACCATGCACATGTCATTATGTTGCAAGAGGAAGGTTTGCTACAAAAACAAAATGCTAAGCAGATTGTAGCGGCCGTAGAAAAAGTAAAAGCTGTCCCATTAGACGAGCTAGTATACAGCAAAGAGTATGAAGATCTCTTTTTTTTAGTTGAGCATCTGATTCAACAAGAAGCAGACAGTGATATTGTTAGCAATATGCATATTGGGCGAAGCCGAAATGATATGGGGGTGGCGATGTATCGTATGAGCTTACGACGTTATCTCCTACAATACATCGAGCATTTTATGCTACTGCAAGAGAGTATTCTAGAGCGAGCTGAGGAGCACATGGAAACGATTATGCCAGCATATACACATACACAACCAGCGCAGCCAACAACATTTGGTCATTATCTGCTTGCTATTTATGATGTGATGCAACGTGATGCGGAGCGATTATGGAACGCTTATCATATTGTAAATCAATCTCCTTTAGGAGCAGCGGCGCTTGCTACAACTAGTTTTCCAATTAATCGAAAGCGCGTTGCGGATCTTCTTGGTTTTTCGAAGGTAATTGAAAATTCATACGACGCGATTGCAAGTACAGATTATTTATTAGAAACAAGCGGCGCGCTTATGATAATGATGACAAATATAAGTAGATGGCTTCAAGACTTTTTATTATTAGCTACGAAAGAGTACAACGGTATTACAGTTGCAAATCCCTATGTGCAAATTAGTAGTATTATGCCGCAAAAACGCAATCCAGTATCAATTGAACATGCAAGGTCTCTTGCGAGTAGCGCTTGGGGAGAAGCATTTACTGTTTTTCAAATGATTCATAATACACCGTTTGGAGATATTGTCGATACAGAAGATGATTTACAGCCCCATTTATATGAAGGATTTGAGAAAGCGCTTCGAGTTATTTGTGTAATGAATGCAGTAGTGCGTACGATGACAGTTGAAAAGGAAATATTACAAAGTCGTGCAAAAAAGCATGCAATTACGATAACTGAATTAGCTGATACATTAACTCGGCAGTATGATGTTCCATTTCGCCGTGCTCATTATACAGCAAGCTATATAGCTAAACTTTCAGAAGAACAGAAAAAAGATTTACACGAACTAAATATTGTCGACATTAATATGTATTTACAAAAGGAATTACAGGTTGTATTAACAAAAGAGGAGTGGAGTGAAATAATTTCACCGCATTCGTTTGTTGCAAAGCGAAATGTATACGGTGGGCCGAGCCTGCAGCAAATGCAGCGAATGATTAAAGAGAGAAAAGAAAATGTTTCAAAGCAGGAAGAGCGGCTAGAGAATGTGAAGGAACAACTTGCTGAAGCTGAAAAACAAGTCAATAAACTTGTTGCAACTATCATTCATTCATAAAATAAAGAAGGATTTAACTTGTAAATCGCTAATATATCACTATATATTTCGAAAGAAAGAAGAGATTATAGTGATACGACTAAATGTATATACGAATTTTGTACAATTTAAAAATGATATTCTACCTTTTTTAGAAACGTATGAGCAAGAGAATAATTTAATATTAGGTGTGTTACGGTCCTCGCAGCTTCCCTTATTTATGGCAACGGCTACAAAAGAGGGAGAGCTTGTATTCGTTATGCTTCAAACGCATCATCAGCAAGCCATTGTAGCAAAGTCTGCGCCTTTAGAAAAGGATGATATAAGAGAAATTGCACAACAACTAGCGATTGCATATCCTGATGTGCCCGGATTAATTGGAGAAAAACAGATGGTAGAGTGTTTAGCAGAACAACTTGCGGATTTTCAAAATAAATCGATTCAAATCAAAATGAAGCAAGGGGTATATGGGTTAAAGTATGTAAAGAAGAGAGCCGGAAATAATGGGGTTTTCCGTCGAATAGAATTAAAAGAACAAGGTTTGATTGAAGATTGGATATATTGTTTTTGTGAAGAAGTAAATTTAGCAATTACAAGGGAAGAAGCGGTGCATACTGCTGCTGAATTAATTGAAAGTCAGCGCTTGTTCGGATGGGAAATGAAAGGACAGTTAGTTTCGATGGCAGCTATTACAAGACCGACGAAACGTAATGTCACAATTAATTTTGTATATACTCCGAAGATAGAACGGAAAAAAGGTTATGCTTTAAACTGTGTATCAGCACTCAGTCAATATATGTTAGATAATGGGTATGCGACGACCTCATTATATACTGATCTAGCTAATCCTACATCTAACAAAATCTATCAAGAAATTGGTTATGAACTAATTATGGAGTCAGTTCTATTATTTTTAAAATCTAAACAATAGAAAAACTCGCTACTAGCGAGTTTTTTAATTTTCATCAATGCGTACAATGCCGCCTTGCTGAAAGTTATCTGTTTCTAATAAATCAATAACGGCTTTTGCTACATAATTTGGTGAAAGTAAATGGTCATCTTCTTTCAAGGCTAAGAAACGGTCTACATTAATAAAGTCTTCTTTTGATGTTTGTCTAATTTCTGTTTGCATCTCTGTATCTACAACACCTGGCGCAAAAGAAATAATTTTTACAGGATATCCTTTATCGGTTTCTTCTGCTGCAATACATTTTGTGAACATATTAATACCAGCTTTGGCGGTGCAGTATGCTCCCCAGCCAAAGTATGGTTTTTGTCCAGCACCAGAAGAGATGTTAATGATACGTTTGTCTATATTCCAGTCTTTCGTATGTTTCATAAAGGCTGAAGAAAGTAACATGGGAGCTACTAAATTTACATGGACATTTGCAATTAATTGCTCACTTTCTGAACGCTCAATTGGTTTCATTGGTGCTAACATACCGGCGTTATTAATAAGGTGAATAGAAGAAACGGTTTTTACATCAATGTTCGAAAAGATATTTGCCATCAATGATTCAATTTGATGAATCTCTTGTAGATCAAACGAATAAAAATCAAACGGAATATTAAGATGTTGTGCTTGTTCAATAAGTTGTTCGTTTTGTTTACGTGATATAGAGATGAGTTTCGTTTCTTGTTCTAATAATTGTGTAGCAATTGCTTCACCTAATCCTCGGGAAGTTCCTGTTAATATTACATAACGCATATATCTAAATCTCCTTTCATTATATATGTAATAGTATAAGATATTCTTTTTTAATACGCGAAAATAAAGTGAAACTTCCATCAGTGGGGGTCTTACTGCTCGTTAATGCGGGATAAACTAAACTGAACGGAATTAATGCGTCTACATACAATAGAGTAATAATGTATTATTTCGAGGAGGAGTAGGTATGTACTATGCAACCCCTAACTCATATAATCATTTATATCGGGTATATGAGGGAACGTATAACCAAGTATCACAAGCTATTTTAGAAGCTATTAAAGGCGAAGCTGCTGCGATTGATTTTTATAGTCGGCTTGTAAAGGAAGCACCAAATGCAAGACATAAAAAAGATATTTTACACGCATTAGAAGACGAAAAAGTACATTTACAACAATTTATACAATTGTTTACAACACTAACTGGACAGCAGCCAACGTATCAAGTGGTGCAAACTCAATATTCTTCTTATAAAGAAGGATTAGAACGTGCATATGAAGATGAACTAGAAGCGTATGAAGATTATCGAAATGCTTATTTATTAACGCAAAACTTAGCCGTTCGAGATGTTTTCTTTCGGGCGATGACAGATGAAATAGAGCATGCAATGCGCTTTGGTTTTTTATTATCTTCTTTATCATAACTTAAGGATACTAGACAATTTTGTCTAGTTTTTTTCTTGCCATCGCATTCGTAAAAATACATCTATGAAAATTCATAATTTATGTGTATCAATAAAAAGATTGACAGTACCTTCTGATTTCAGTATTGTATTCAAGTATGTGTTTAAATCAGGAGGGTTTTATGGAAAAGCAAACTACACATCATGTGAAAATGACAACAGCAGATCCGTCTGCACTTGGCTTATTTGGACTTGCAATGGTTACACTTGTTGCGTCCTCACAAAAACTGGGCTTAACAAGTGGCATCTCATTTGTAGTGCCATGGGCAATCTTTTTAGGAGGTTTTGCTCAATTATTTGCATGCATTAACGATGCAAAGCATAACAATACATTCGGTACAACTGCGTTTGGTGGATTTGCATTGTTTTGGTTTGGCGTTGGGACTTCATGGTTAATTCAACTTGGAGTATTTGGTGAAAAATTAGCAGCAACTGTGGATCCAAAGCAACTTGGAGTAGCATTTGTTGGTTACTTAATTTTCAGCTTATTTATGACAATTGGCGCAATGGAAACACATAAAGTATTATTTATGATTTTTGTACTTATTGATTTCTTATTTATTGGTCTTTCATTTAGTACTTTAGGTGTTATGCCACATGCGATGCATAAATTAGCAGCAATTTCTGAAATGCTTATTTCACTGCTTTCATTCTATGGATCAGCAGCTGCAGTATTAAATACGCACTTCGGAAAAGTTGTATTACCTGTTGGTAAGCCATTTGGTATCTTCAAAAAATAAAACATAGCAGCATGAATGAAACAGAAAAAAGCAGTTAAGTATCTGTAAGATACTTAACTGCTTTTTGTTTCGTTAGAAGCAACAGCGGATGTTCCTGTAACTTCCGCAATCTTTGAAGCTTCAGCTACGTGACCATCAATTGTTACATCCACTTTTTGATTGTTATTGGCAGTTACAACCCAGCAGTTCGGAAGATAACGAGACTTATGAGATAAAGTGGAAGGGATGTTTAATATATCTCCTAAGGCATACATAGTTGCAGAAGAACCACCATCCATAGCCATCGCGTTTTCAGCGCCCTCGTCATATAAAAGATCCTGACAATCTTTTAAAGAAGCGCCAATGCTGTGAGGTTGTCTACCATCTACGATAAGAAACATAATTGAGCCATCTTTTTTTTGAGCCATAATGCTTCGTGGACCATATCCCCAGCCTCCATCATTTGTAAGCATTTTTTCGCCATTTACGATAAGTTGGGGCATAAAACCAGCTGCAGAAACAACATTTTTATTCAGCAATTGCTGTGCAGAGTAATCACCTGTTACCATTTGTCCATATTTTGTTAAGCCGGTAATAATAGTCGGTGAATTTATATCTTTTGGTGTATGGATGACTTGTCCGTTCTCGATAACAATGCCTAGCCCCTCTTTTCCGCCCCCATGTCCCGTTTCATCTGAAAATCCACTTGCATTTACTGCAGTAATTGCGTGATTTCGCTTCGCCATCACGTAAATTTTTTCACCAACATCGCTAC
The DNA here is from genome assembly GCF_002560985.1 of Bacillus sp. AFS018417. NCBI lineage: Bacteria > Bacillati > Bacillota > Bacilli > Caryophanales > Bacillaceae > Bacillus > Bacillus sp. AFS018417. Next base: position 9,739 of record NZ_NTTM01000038.1, on the reverse strand, counting down.
CTTGTGTACCTTGCTGTGTTACAAGTTTTACATTAAGAGGATTGCTAATTGTCATGAGCTTGCCTTCAAAATAATGATCCGCGTATTTTTTTTGAATGGTTTCGATTTTTATATGAAGCGGCATATGTTTTTTCGCTTCTAATTGCTGTTTTGAAAGTTTCTGAAAGCCAAGAGATTGGCTGTTTTTCCACTTCGGATTATTAATGGAATTTGAAATATCATCCAGTTCTTGTTGCGATAAAAAGGTGAATTTTGCTAAATTGCGGTGTTGCGAAGTTAGAATACTTTCCGCAGCAATTACACGCAATTTATGTCCATACGGAGTACCAAACAAAATACCAGCACCAATTAAAATGAAAATAAGTAATAAAATGGAAGATGCCTTTATCACTTTTGTTAGATGTTTTTTCATTTTGAAAACTCCTCTTATATAATTCATTCCTTAGTTTTTTGTATGAGAAATTCGTTTTTTTATTTGATTTGTTTATTTACAATAGAATGATATGAATAATTTGACAAGAGGTAAATATGAATGTATATCGTTAAATTACGATAAAAACGGTCAGATTAATAGCGACTGAATGAAAAAATAGTGAACGGCTGGCACATTAATAACAAGAATGAGCATTATGTGGTGGGAGGGCAGGAACAAAGACATGTAAGATAATTCAATAAAAAAAATAAAGAAGTGAAAGGTATTAAACCAGCCAATTGATGAAGTTACGAAAAAACATGAAATAAACATTTGCTTTTATTCTAATAAAGGTGTATAGTGGTGTTAAACCATTTTACTTTTAATACCATAGAGATTTAAATAAGCTGTAACTTAAGAGGGGATAGCAATGTTAAATCTTCTCTAGGTTGCAGTTTTTTAATGTCTAATTATTATTTGTAAAGTGGTTGAAAATGGACATGTACATGAAGGTACATACTTTAGGAGGATTTTTTCATGCAAAACGGTAAAGTAAAATGGTTTAACGCTGACAAAGGTTTCGGTTTCATCGAAGTTGAAGGTGGAGAAGACGTATTCGTTCACTTCTCAGCTATCCAAGGCGACGGCTTCAAAACTTTAGAAGAAGGTCAAGAAGTTACTTTCGAAGTTGAACAAGGTAACCGTGGACCACAAGCTACTAACGTAACTAAAAAGTAATCGAAATGAAAGAGAAGGGAATCCCCCTTCTCTTTTTTTAGTACCCTAAAATAGAGAATATTTGCGATATTGTATTGTTAATACATATTAGAGATTGGGGATATAATGTTAAGAAGAGATAAGGAAGAGGTATGTAGTATGTATGAACCAAAATATTATATTGTATTTGATATTGAGCGGAATTTTAGACCTTACCAATCAGATGCTCCAACGGAAATTGTTGATATTGGAGCTATTAAGATTGAAGCAAGTACAATGAGCATTATCGAGTTTTTCTCTTCGTTAGTGAAACCATCGGCATCTATATCTCGTCATACAACAAAATTAACAGGAATTACAAAGCAAGATGTAAAAGGTGTAGAAAAATTTCCTAAGGTAATTGAGAGATTTCGTGAGTTTGTTGGAGAAGATTATATGTTTGTAACGTGGGGGAAAGAAGATTACGGATTTCTAACGGAAGATTGTGTACGATACAATGTGGAATGCCTTGATCTTGGGAAGGAAAGAAGATTTGATTTACAGAGATTTGTATTTCATGCATATAAAGAATTATTCCTAAATCCACCAAGTTTGAAACTTGCAGTGGCACAATTGGCTTTAGAATGGGAAGGAAAACAGCACCGTGCCTTCTCGGATGCCAAGAACACCGCGAATATATTTCTCACAGTGGCTAAGCAAAAGGATATTCATAAACGATACAAGAGAAATGTGGAACTCATACTCGTAAAAAATGGCTCTTTAACTGATAAGGGTAAAAAGAAAATGAAAAGATGGGTATTTAAAGAGGTAAAGAAAAACGGAAATTCTCACTTGACATGGGATACATTCATAAATAGTAAGACATGGGAGAATGTATCTGATCAATATCATTTCAATCGTACGACCTTACTACTGTTACAAAATTACTTCAATACTGCTTTGAAGAAAGCTAAACAGCAACTTCAAGTATTGGCTGCAATGAATAATAATAATCAAGGGAATAAAACATAATAGAATTTATAAGAAGAGCGGGAATTCTGGGATAGTATTCCCGTGAAGGCGACGGTAAAAGAAATGGCATTATGATTTGCTATAGAAGGAATTTTTCCCCCCGTTAATGCGAGATAAACATGCACATTAAGACCAAAGGACAAGAAAAACCTAATACATCCCCACCATACAGATTTTTCATATCGATACAAAAGGATAGAAATGTAAATTTGTGAAGATAACAACTCCTATTGTTATCTTCGATAATGAAAAGTTGCTCGTTCTTGAATCTAAGAATAACCCACAAATGATAAGCTGTAAAATACTCATCCATACTATGAACTGTAGAAAATCTCCATTCAATGAACGCAGCAATTGAATAAATAATGAAAATGGCCCAGTAAATAAATGAATGGAGTGAAAGCGAAGAAATCTTCCTATTTATTTAAAATGAATGACCTTTTTAATTTTTGCTATATTATTTTTTCATGTATTTTAAAATAATATCTACTAAAAGAATATATGAATGGAATCAATTTATAAAAATAATATATTGGTCTAGGTTACATATGTAAGTGATGAATCATAGAATGTGAGATGATATATAAATTTACGAAATCTTAATGAAGGGACGATAAAATGAAAGCATACTTTAACAAAAGAAGAGTAAGTAGACGGGATGTGGAAAAATATAAGCTCATTGGGGATGGGAAGGATGGGGAAGTATATCAATTAACCAATGATAAATGCGTGAAAATATTTTTTCTGGAAGAAACTCAAAAAAAAGAGTTGAAAGCTTTGGTAATTGGACAATCATCACCTATTATTCCACGACTTTATGAATATGGAGAAAATTATATTGTTATGGAGTATATACATGGAATTTCACTTGCACGTCACTTGAAAAAAGAAAAAAAAATCACAGAAGAATTAGCCAGAAAAATATTAATAATGTTAAATGAATTAAAAAACCTAGGATTTACTAGATGGGACACGGAAGTGAGACATGTTTTAATAAATGAAGAAGGTCAGTTAAAGGTCATTGACCATAAGAGAGCTTTTACTTCAAATAGTAAGGTTCCTACTAAGTTATTAGAGGGATTTAAAAAAATTGGACTAGCACAGGATTTTTTAAAGCATGTGAGGAATATACGGCCATCGATTTATAATAAATTGAGGGATTATCAGTAAAACGAAGTGTCTTGGATGATATATTATTGTTTTTGAATATTAAAACCACCGCTATGTTTTTGTTTTTCAGAATTTTCAGTTGGAAAGAATGTCATTAAAGGATAGGTACGGGGAATAATTACTAATATGTGCTTGGTTGGCAAGAGTTTTCCATCAGCGAGGATTAAAGGAACCTTCAGTGATGGGAAATTTTCTTTATCATATAAGGCAGAAGCATATAAATCTCAATAGATTATAAGGCTTGAATATTGCTTGTTAGTAATAAATAAAAGCGGGTTTTCCGCTAATGACGGTTTCTTTTTGCGGTATTAATCATAAATTAAGAAGTACAAGGAGTGAGAATACTAATGAAAGAGTGTATTTTAGTCATTGGCGCACATCCTGACGATGAGTTATTAGGATCTGGCGGAACTTTAAAAAGATTAGTAGATGAAGGACATCAGGTAATTTCAATTATTACTGCTCTAGGAAGAAAAGAGGAAGCTCATCACATACAGCACCTAGGTCGGTGTGCAAATAAGACGATAGGTATTGAAGAAGTGATATTCCTCCAGAATGCTAATTTAGAATTGGAATTAATTCCACTGCATCAATTAACGAAAGAAATAGAACACTTAATACAGATTTATAAACCGAACAAAATCTTCACCCATCATTATGGAGATCTCAATATTGACCATCATATTACTTTTCAAGCGGTTTTAACTGCGACTCGACCTCTACCAAACCAACAACCGATAGAATTAATTACATTTGAAACCGTTTCCTCTAGTGAGTGGAATATCCACACGAATGATAAATCTTTCAAACCTAATTATTTTGTCAACATTACAAATCAAATGGATTCAAAGATTGCGGCACTCAAGCATTACGATGTAGAAATGAGAGATTTTCCTCATCCTCGTTCATACGAAGGAATTCAATATTTAGGAAGAGTTAGGGGAATGACGATTGGTGTACCATACGCCGAAGCGTTCGAAGTAGTAAGGAGGGTCTGGGAATGAAAATGAAACTTGAGTTTCCGTATCCCTATGTAATCAAATCATTGGATAAATATTTTGGAATTCGATCATTTTCAGCACAAAAAAAGAAGAGTACAAAGCAAGAACGTTATACAAATACAGAGTCGAAGAGGTCTAAAAAGAAAAATCTTTCTATATTAATTGCTACGTTTTGGGACTATCCTCATACTGGAGGATTATCTAATTATATTACGGCACTTAGTGAAGGTTTAAGACAACAGGGACATCACGTCGACATTATCTCTCCTAATCAATTTTCTAAAAGCCGAGTAGAAAAGATGCGTGAATCGGTTGTTCCCGAATTAAAAAATTTTTTTAACACACGTTATGAAAATTATAATAGCACAATTGTTAGAAATCAAAGAAATATGTATATCTATGAAAAAATGTTACTTGATAATATTAACTTTAAAAAATATGATATCCTCCATGCGCAAGATTTGTTTACAGCTAATATATTAGGAAGAATTAACGAGTACTATGGGAAAAAATTATTATTTACTCCCCATGGAATGTATACTTTTAACCGGCTGAGGTTTGGCATATTTCAAAAAGGTTCGCTGGAAGAAGTCTATTATACAGTATTAGAAAAAAAGGCTATTGAATTTGCCAATCACCTTATTATTCTCAGTGATTCATTTCGGCGTCCATTAATGCAGTTGGGGGCAAAGCGAGAGAAAATGACAACTGTGTTGACTGGCATTGATTATCCTGATAAGTATCATACAAAAAATACATCAGCGCATAAAAAACTCGTTATTACATGTGTCGCTAGATTAGGCCCAAGAAAAGGCCATAATGTATTACTTGACGCTCTTTCACAAATGGGAAGCAAATATACTAACAACGTTAAAGTGCTCATTGTCGGAGATGGTGAGATGAGAGACAAGTTAGAAGAACAAGTCGATGATTTGAATCTTTCCATGGTGGAGTTTTTAGGGGCAAGAGATGATGTGCCAGACATTTTAAGTAAAACTGATATTTTTGTACTTCCAACTTTAAATGACAGCCTGCCTATTTCTATTATTGAGGCTATGCATAGTGGGGTTTGTGTCATTTCCACACCATTAGGAGGTATACCTGAACTGATTAACCACTCTAAGACAGGTATCCTTGTTGATGCAGGAGATACAAATAAACTGGCACGCGCATTAAAGTTCGCCATTGAAAATCAAAAAGCTCGAGAGCAGTTGGGTAAAAATGCAAGAGAGTTCGCTAAGAAGCATTTAACTAGAGAGACAATGGCAGCAAATATCGAAAAAATCTACAAAAAGTATTTAGGTGAGGAAGAACTCTATGAATCATGAACATGCAGCGGTTGTACTAGATTTAAGCGCTAATGGAATTGGAATTATTAGAAGCTTAGCGAGAAAAGGAATCAAGGTTTATGCATTTGATGTAGAGAAACCTTATAAAATAGGAAAATCACGCCTCGCTTCATGTGGAGTATGCCCAAGCCCTTTATCTGAAGAAAAGGAATTACTTACTTTTCTAATCAACTTGGCTAAAGAATTTAAATTGAAACCCATTTTGTATACAGGTGCGGATGATTATGTGGTATTCATTTCAAAATATCGAATAGAGCTGTCTAACTACTATTTATTTTTGTTCCCTGAACATTCGTTGATTGAAGAAACACTGAATAAACATAAAATGTATGAACTGGCAGTCAAACATAATATTCCATGTCCTAAAACGTATGTGATTAAGAAGCAAGAACAATTGGAAGAAGCAATATTGAGCCTCGACTTCCCATGTATATTAAAGCCGGTTTTGGGGCATGAGTTTCGAAAAAAGATAAATCAAAAGGCCATTCTCATACAGAATCCAGACCAACTTAGAAATGAGTATAAATTGTATCGACAGCATGGAAAACTCATCCTTCAGGAACTCATTCCTGGCGACAATCAATGTTTTTATAAAGTTGCCACATTTTATGACGACAACATGGAGTTACTAGCGTTATTTTCTTTACAAAAAAATCATCAATTTCCAGCTGAATTTGGAACAGGAGCTCACATCGTTAGTAAACAAGTTCCAGAATTGGTGGATATATGCTTACCTTTTTTTGAAAATATTAACCTTAAAGGTATTGCTATGGCAGAGTTTAAAAAGGACCCTCGCGATGGTGTTTATAAGTTTATTGAAATAAACCCTCGCTTTTGGTTAACGCATAGTCTGACAGGGCCTGCCGGTATCGATTTTGTTTACATGTATTATTTATATTTAACCAAGCAAAATCCAGCGCCGAGGCTTAAACAAATAGATGGTATCAAATGGATCTATCTTGTGCGGTATTATTTAACATTCCGCCATAAGAAAAAAAGAGCTGAAATGACGTTTAAAGATTTTTATGAAGGGTTGCGAGGCAAAAAAGAGTTTGCTTTGTTTGCATGGGATGATCCAATGCCATTCATTAGAAGCACATGGTCTCATTTGATAAACGCCTGGAAACGAAAGCGAAAGGAATGAAAACATTGTACGAGGCAAAAACATTATCCTATCATTTTGAAAAGTTAAAAATTGTAGAAAAACTCTCTTATTCAATGGATAAGAGAGTTGTAATAGATTCCGATAAAATAGAGTGTTTAAAATCAACAAGAAGAAGTAGCATATACAAATTATTTATTCGAACAAAAGCTGATTACTATCCTATCATTTTAAAAATATATAATTCAGCAGATTACAAAAATGAAATAGAGATTAATATATATGATAGAGCTTATCCTATATTGAAAGAATTTCTTCCTAAAATATATCATATTGAACAAAATGGAAATGAAACTTGGATATTCATGGAATTTGTACGCCAAGTACGCGGTCAGATTACCTTCTCTCCGAAGCATTTTGACTACATTATCCCTACTGTTGCCAAACTTCACGCACACACATTTGAAGACAAGATTAAAAAGCATAAAGATGTTTGGGAATCTTGGCTCCCCATTTATGAATCGAGCCAAATGAGAAATGATCGAACAAAATACATTGGAAAGACGATTAATTTTCTTGATGATGCGATGAAAGACGACCGGTTAAGGGAGATCATTAAACCTTATTATAAATCTCTAGTAAAAATATGTAATAAGGGACCGGATTTTTTCCCGGAACTATTTAAAAATGGTTCATCGATAACGCATGGTGATCTTCATATGCAAAATATTTGCAGCAACAATGTGACACTAAATGCACCATGGAATATTCAATTTATTGATTGGGAGTCAGTTAAATATGCACCCGTCTGGTTTGATATGGTTGTTTTAGTTGAAATATTATTAGGTTTTAGAAAAGATTGGCAGAGCAATGCAGAAGAAATTCGTACACATTGTGTGGAATTCTATGCAAAAGAAATGAAGAAGAAGGGTATTAAATTTAAAACCGCTCCAATGGACCTTTATAAAATGGCATATTTGCAGAGAACATTAGAAAAAGGACTGCATACCCAGCTACGAAGAATATTTGATAATCGCGGCGGTGAGTTATTGCCGTATCACCTTGAAAAAATTTCGGCCTGGGGAAGAGAATTAGGCTTATAACATATATAAAACTTTCATCATTAGCTGAGTTAGGGGGAGATACTTCTGAATACAACACAGGAAGAGCAAAATGAATGTATTTGTCCCTTCCATGCGAGCCTGCTAAAAGTTATGGATGAATATTATCAAATAGATAGTAAAAAAAATTATGTAATCAAACCGTTTCAGACGTTTGGAATCAAAAAAGATAGTATACCAAGTAAAACGAAAAAATTAAAAATTCTTTATGTAACATTTTTAAAATATCCCAATACAGGGGGATTATCAAACTATATTACTTCCTTAAAAACAGGTTTTGAGAAGTATGGTCATGACGTAGATGTCATCTCTCCTACTCAAATGACAGCAGTTCATCTAGAACAAGACATTCCGCAGGCTGCTAAACATGCAAGGGATTTTATGTTACAACGATATGGTACAGCTAATGAAAAAATTATAAAAAACACGAGCTTTTTGAACGTGTTTAAGTCTTTCTTAAGGGAAAAAAAGCTAGAACAATATGATGTGTTTCATGCGCAAGATTTATTTGCTGTCTTTTTATTAGGACAACTAAATCTAGAATATAAGAAACCTCTTTTTTTTACACCGCATGGGCATTTTACAGAAAGTCGATTAAAATTCGATAAAATAAAAAAAGGATCAATTGAAGAAGCGTATTTTAGTGAAATTGAAAAACAGGGAATAAGAGCATCCGATCAAATCATAACGATCAGCAATTCCTTTCATTCTCCTTTAAAAGAATACGGGGCAAAGGTAGAACAATTGATTACTGTTCATACAGGTATACCTTTTCATCAAAATTCTATATCTAAACAGAAGTGTAATGATAACCTTGTAATTTCCTGTGTTTCTCGTCTTTCTCCTAGAAAAGGCCATGACATCTTTTTGAAAGCGCTCTCGCAAATTCAAAAAGATTTGTCTAATGTAGAGGTATGGATTGTTGGTGATGGTGTTATGAGAGAAAGATTAGAAAACCAAGTGCTACAACTGGGTCTCGATAATGTTAGGTTCTTTGGTAGAAGAATAGATATACCAGAAATTCTTTCCTCTTCTGTAATCTATGTTTTACCTACCATTAACGATAATTTTCCTATTTCAGTTATTGAAGCTATGTTTTCTCGTCAAGCTATTATTACAACAAATTGCGGTGGCATACCAGAAATGATTCAAAACGGAAAAACAGGGATCATTTGTGACCCAGGCAATGTGCAACAACTTTCCGATGCTCTTAAATTGCTTTTAAGCAATAAGAGTCTTCGTGAACGATTAGGAAGAGAGGCTCAGGCCTATTCACGACAACATCTAACTCAAGATGTGATGGTCTCAAAGATAGAAAAAATCTATCACTCTTTTATGAGCGATATGTAGAATCTGTATTGAATGCCTTCATAGAAAGATGATGACTCAATCTATGAAGGAGAATTATTCTGAATCAAGAATGTGAAAATATTAGTTATAATTACTTTTGCTAATGGAATAGAGAGCTTTTGCCATGAGGCATCGGGGTCAATTCGGCTAATGGTAAGTATATGTTAAAGATACTATATTAAAAACTCCAACTTTTCTATTACAATGTAATTGAATGAGAAAGGCTGAGATTCTTAATAACTATAAGGGCGTATTTCTAGATTGCCAAATACAAAAGACATTTTAGTATCACTAAAATGTCCTTTATTTCACGACTTCCTTGCAATCCGCTCTACAACCTTCTCCAACTCATCAGGCTTTAAAAACTCAATAGGAGAGAACCCTTTTTCAAACGTAAGCGAATCCGCCTCAATCATCAGTACATATTTATCATTAACTTTCGCAATATGAATTTGGTCTCCAAAATCCGCAAGCAATGCCTTCACTGAAATATGGTCTGCCTTTAG
>NZ_NTTM01000037.1:0-2268 GCF_002560985.1 Bacillus sp. AFS018417 | reverse complement strand
ATCTCTATTTGCCAACGTAGTGAGTAGATATCATGAACCTGTTCCATCGGAACAATTTCCCATGGTATGTTGGTAATATAAACGTTGATTTCTGTTAATCGTTTACTTTTTTCAGAGTATGTAACTCCTTTTTTCTTTTCAACATAGGTTTGCTGTTTCCTGCGTTTATGAATTTGAGTTGATGTGAGTCTGTATATTACAACTCGTGAGGGTAATTTTTGTTGTCCGATATAGGCATTTTGAAGTTCATAAGTATCTCCTGGTTTTATCTGATGCATAATATCTTCAAGGTTAAGTAAAACATACAAAGATTGTTTTTTTACTGTTCCATCCCGAAAGAATTCTGGAGATTCATTTTTTACGTATACTCTATTGTTTAATTTCAACCGTGAAACATAGAATACACCTCGTTGGTCCATCTGATCTAAATCTTTTAGAGAAAAGTATCCTAAATCTCGAATACATAAATCTCCTGGATGTAAGGTATCCAAACATTCTGTACCAAAGGGTTTATCATTATTTTTACCTGGTTCCATTTGAGCATTGAGGAATTTCCCACTATGTAAATCATACTCTAGCTGAATCTTAATACCAGCTGTTTGTGCACAGCCTCCTGAACCAGGATAAATAGGAGCCAAATGATTGGGTACTTGAAAAATAGTAGCATCTAAAATACGTATACGTTGAAAATAAGAAGTGTATTGGTTTGGGATTTGAGACGAATCGTTTAATTGGCTTTTGACTAAAAGGGAAAATACACGCTGTAGAAATAAAACAGCGTATCGGTTAAAACGTTGATTAAGTCCTTCTGGACTCATGAGTGTAGCTGTATTTGCATAAAGCTGACTACATAATCGAGTGAGAGAATCGCTTGCTACATGTTGACTAATCCAGATACATAAAGCAGCCAAATCTCGTGCGCCATACTTACTTTTACGTTTTACAAAACCGGTCTCCTGTGCGAGTTGTTGAAGAATATGTGGAGATAGATATCGCTGTAGTTCTTCAGCGAACAAATGAAACTCATCTTGAATCGAAAGACCCATAAAAAATGCCATCCTTTCTGTATATTTCTACAAAAAGAATAACGCTTTCTATGAATTATAGGTATAAATCCATCTTAGATTGATAGTAATATGGCGATACCCCTATAAGGAAATTGGATACTTATGTTAAAGTTATAGAGAAGATGGTGACATTATTTTAGGGGGCAAAACTATGATTGGAATATTAGCAGGGATGGGGCCGAAATCTACTGGGCCATTTGTAGACAAAGTCGTAGAACAGTGCCAAAAGATATATGGAGCAATAAATGACATTGATTTCCCACACATGATGATTTATTCATGTCCAACGCCTTTCTATATTGACAAACCTATCAACCATACGGACATGGAAATGGCAATTATCAATGGGGCTCGCAGACTTGAAAAAACAGATGTTGATTTTATTGCCATCCCATGTAATACGGCACATATCTATTTTAACCAAATTAAGAACTCAGTTTCAGTTCCCGTATTAAACATGATCGATGAAACAATAAAGGAAATACCAAAAAACTCAAAAAAGGTAGCTCTTTTAGCCACCAATCCAACGGTTCAATCAGGAATATTTCAAGATGCTTTAGTGAGGGAAGGTTATGATTTTTTACATCAAGATCATTGGCAAACCTGCCTGAATCAAATAATAGCAAAGATTAAACAAGGTCAAATCGATGAGCCGCTTCAATTATGGAATGAATTCTATTCAGAATTAGCTGAAACAATTGATACCGCCATCATTGCATGTACAGATTTAAATGTTGTTACAGATAAAAAATCTAATGATATTTCCTTTGTTGACTCATCAACATGCCTCGCTCAAGCCGTTGTACATAAATATTTATCATTAACGGACAGAGGTTAGTCTTTCCTATTAGATGATAGTTTTTTGTTCGTTACTTTTTCACTAGCTGGCGCTTTAATGGATCAATGAAAAAAGCCTAATTTCTTCGCATTAAATTGAGAAATTAGGCTTTTTAATATTGAAATTTCCTTAACGTTGTAAATCCGCATTTTTCTAACGCTACACCATATCCATCAACTTAAGAATTTTATAACGCCACCAAAACAAAAAAATATACATTTTTACCTGGAGATGTCAAATTTCTCGTTTTGGGGGTATTTGCTTTTCTTAGCTTGATGGGCATGTGGCGATACCCCACATCCATCAACTTAATGATTTAGACTATTTTTGAAGTTAAAAGCACGTTGGACTTATCCCCGTCAA
>NZ_NTTM01000036.1:0-73279 GCF_002560985.1 Bacillus sp. AFS018417 | reverse complement strand
TTGAACCCAAATTGCGGAAACGTCATACTCGTGTAGTCTTTATACTTTTTCTGTTTTGGATACTTTGCATCTTTACGAAAGAAGTTTTCAAACGCTTTTTTCAGACGTGCAAAAACTTCTTGCAAAGGCTGAGAAGGCATTTCTTTTAGAAAAGGATACGTATTCTTGTCCAATGTAAGTTGTCTTTGCATATCATAACGATTGTAATTTTCTTTATTTTGCTTATATTTCCGTTCTTTGTCTAGCAAGGCAGAATTGTAGGTTTGACGACAATATTGTAGCCAACGGTCTAACACTTCTTTTTGTGCTTCTGTTGGAAAGATTTCATATTTTTGATTCAACAACATTGCCATCACCTCCCATTCGTTTTGCCCTTGTGTTTCGGTATTAATAACTTTGAGATCAAAAGTATTCTTTACTATAATTTCTGTCTCATTTGAGGAAATTCCTTTTTCATTCCTTTGGCTTACGCCAACCAAAATTCATCCCCTCCCTACTCATTGGGTTTCACCCTTCTCATTCCTTGAGGAAGGGGAATTCTTTTGGAAGTATGTTAAAATCAAACAAATGATAAAAGGCAAACGTGACAACATTTTGTCCGTGCGTGTCGACATAATTTCAATCTATTTACATGTCTGTACAATGCTGAACCCCCTCCATCATGACTGCATCTCTTTTCGAATATTAGTAATACTTACTTACAAATTAAAATCTTTAATTTTATTTAATTATAATTTATGAGTATACTTACTGTAATAATATTTCGAATATTCGAAATAGTTATTATTCGAACACTTCCATGTGAGGAAAAGGGGGGAATCATTTAATGAGTTATCATTTAGATGAAAATCTGAAAAAAAGTGCAAGTAATTTCCCAGACAGTATCGCTTATATCTATAGAGATAAAAGTGTTACTTATAAAGAACTAAATCAGCAGGTAAATCGATTGGCTGCTGGTTTGTCTGCCCAAGGAATCGGGAAGGGAGATGGAGTAGCTCTTTTATTAGGGAATAGTCCTGAATTTCTTATTACGTACTACGGCATTTTACGACTAGGTGCATTTGTTGTTCCGATGAATCCTTTGTATACAAAAGAGGAAATCAACTACATTTTAGACGATAGTCAAGTTAAAGCAGTTATTGCTCACGTATCCGTAGAACCAAAGTTGGCAGAATTAAAGGGACAATTGGAACATCTAAAGCTAGTTATTTATACAGAAGCCGAGGAGCAGGAATGGACATGGGAGCATCTGATGGAAACAAGCAATAATGTTTACATAAACCCTTTCATTGATCAAGAAGACCTTGCAGTTATTCTATACACATCAGGAACAACAGGGAAACCAAAGGGTGCGATGTTATCTCATCTTAACTTGGCTTCGAATGCAGATGCCATTTCAGAATTAATTGAACTCCATGATAAAGATTGTGTAGTAGCTGTTCTACCAATGTTTCATGTTTTCTGTATGACTATTTGTCTGAATGCACCAATTGCTTGCGGAGCAACTGTCTTGATTCTACCTAAATTCAGTCCTCTTGATGTGATCAGTACCATTCGAGAAAAAAAGGCAACAGTGTTTGCTGGAGTTCCTACGATGTACAATTTTATCTTGCAATTGCCTGAATCTACTGCGGAAGATTTCTTATCCATTCGCGTGTGTATCTCTGGAGGTGCCTCGATTCCGGTCGAGCTATTACAAAAATTTGAAACCAAGTATGACGTTTCTATCATGGAAGGGTATGGCCTTTCGGAAACTTCTCCTCTCGTTGCTATTAATCCTTTACAGGGAACCCGTAAGCCAGGATCTATCGGTCTAGATATACCAGGCGTCAAAAGCAAAGTTGTCAATGAGGACGGAAAAGAAGTGCCGAGAGGAGAAGTCGGAGAATTAGTAGTTCAAGGGCCAAATGTAATGAATGGATACTTAGGGATGCCAGAAGCTACATCAGCTGCCTTAATAGATGGATGGCTTTACACTGGTGATTTAGCAACAATGGATGAAGAAGGATACATCTACATCGTTGATCGCAAGAAGGACATGATTATTGTTGGTGGATACAATGTATATCCTCGTGAAGTAGAGGAAGTTCTGTATCAACATCCTGCTGTTGTAGAGGCGGCCGTAATCGGAGTTTCCGATGGAGAATACGGAGAAAATGTAAAAGCTTATGTCGTAGTCAATGATGAACAGGTCACCATGAATGACATTATCCGATTCTGTCAGGATAGGCTGGTGAAGTACAAGCTTCCTAGACAAGTGGAATTTTCTAAAGAGTTACCTAAAAACGCAACAGGGAAAATTTTGCGTAGAGAGTTAAGACAATTGATTGAAGTTAAGTAAGAAACTAACTAACCATATTATTGAAGGAGGATTATTTATGTCATCCATTTTAAAGGAAAAAGTTCAAGGACCAGTAGCGTGGAAAGGTATGGATCTAGCTAAAGATGATTCATGGGTTTATTATTTGTCCGAGAAAACGATCGCATCCCTTGAAAGCGCTTTAATTCATGTTAAACAAAAGGGGTTAAAAGCACCTAATTTTAACAAGGAGGACTTCCTGATTCCGGATCTCTCTGACGAAATTGCGTACTTTGTGGAAGAATTAGAGAATGGAAGGGGGTTCCTATTAATTCGTGGATTACCAATGGAAAGGTATACGGATGAAGAAGCGAGCATCATTTATTGGGGTCTCGGACTTCACATGGGCATTCCGGTATCGCAAAACGCAAATGGGGACCTCTTAGGGCACGTCATTGATCAAGGTCTTAGCTTAGAAAATTCAAATGTACGCGGTTATCAAACGAAACTGCATCTTCCTTTTCACGCAGATGGATCTGATGTCGTCGGATTATTAAGCCTTCGAAAAGGGAAATCTGGGGGGTTCAGTAGTATCATAAGTTCAATGGCTGTTTATAATGAAATTCTGGAGAAGTACCCAGAGTATCTTGGAATTCTCTGTCGTCCATTCATCTTTGATCGTCGCGGTGAGGAAGCGCCAGGTGAATCTCCAGTATTTACATCACCAATTTTTAGTTATTATGATGGTAAATTGAGCTGCAGATATGTCCGTACATTTATAGAATCAGCACAAGCGAAAACAGGTATCCATTTGTCAAAAGTCGAAATTGAAGCGTTAGACATACTGGATTCCCTCCTTCATGATGAAAATATGCATTATAATATGATGTTGGAAGAAGGTGATATGCAATTCGTCAATAATTATACAGTTCTTCACTCACGTACACAATACGAAGACTATGAAGAACCGGAACGCAAACGTCATTTATTAAGATTGTGGCTCACGATGCCAAATGGCCGAGAAATTGCAAACGATTTCGCGATGTTTATTGATGAGAAAACAGGTAAAGCGGGTCGCGGTGGTATTCCCGTACGTGGAAAAACAGCTGGTGGTATTGTAGAAAACTTGAAGTAATTGAGCTTAAACCTGAAAGTCTTACCTGTATAAACCGTTTCATAAGAATACCAATTAATTCATGTGATGGGGAGAACCTTTTCAGATTTCAGGAAAAGGTTTTCCTTGATGGCAAAAATAAGGGGGATTTATACGTTGAGCACTCCAAAATATTCTTGGATTATATTATTATTTCTAGTTGCTTCCGGTATGATCAACCAAGTTGATAAAATTGTGATTGGTTTGGTTTCCGTTCCCCTAATGAAAGAGTTGCATTTAAGCCCCTCACAATGGGGATTGGTGGGAAGCTCCTTCTTTTGGTTCTTTACCTTTTCCTCTATTATTCTTGGTGGCATGGCCGATTCTAGAAACACGAAAAAAATGTTAACTTGGATGTCAT
The DNA here is from genome assembly GCF_002560985.1 of Bacillus sp. AFS018417. Taxonomy (NCBI): domain Bacteria; kingdom Bacillati; phylum Bacillota; class Bacilli; order Caryophanales; family Bacillaceae; genus Bacillus; species Bacillus sp. AFS018417. Next base: position 69,466 of record NZ_NTTM01000036.1, on the reverse strand, counting down.
TTACATGGTTGATTGTTCAATTTGCTACACCTTTTGTTTCCAGTCTGTCTCTGCTAGTGCTTACAAGGATGCTCTTGGGAGCAGGCGAAGGCCCAGCCCCTGCTCTATCAACGGCTATCATGGGAAAATGGTTTCCGAAACATAGACATGGTATAGGCTTTGGTGCTGTTCTGCTAGGAACAACAGGTGGATCAGCGATTGCTTCGCCATTATTAATCTCCTTGATCGATCAATATGGATGGAGATCTGCTTTTATAGCCATGGGGATTGTTGGACTTATTGTGCTCATTTTATGGATCATTTTCGGTAAAGAAAGTCCACAAGAAATCGGGTTGCCTTCATTTCATCAAGAGGAGCAGCATTCATCAACCCTCTCTAAAGTTTCTTGGCGTCAATTTCTTCCGCATCTGTTGTCTAAAAACTTTGTTTTTACCGTATTATGTGGAGGTTGTGCCTATTGGTTATTGTCTGTTCAAGCGATATGGTTTCCAGCATACTTTACCAAAGTTCAACATTTTGATGGTCAAACATTAAAACTAGCTGTGTCGTTACCTTTTCTTTTCGCTGCCATTAGCCAAATTGGATTTTCTATGCTATCAGACCGGATTTATCGCAAAACTGGGGATATTCGTAAAGCACGAATCAATCTTGCCGGTTCCATGATGGTGGTATCTGCTCTTTGTGTATATCTAGCAAATGCTGTGAATTCAAGTGCTATATCCATCCTGTTCTTTACCCTTGCTCCAGGTTTTGCGTATGTCATTCTTTCACTCGCACCCGCAATATTGATGGATTTTTTTTCTCCACAAAACATCGGAAAAGCACAAGGGACATTCATTGCTCTTGCAAGTTCAACAAGTATTATTGCTCCACTCGTATTCGGGTATTTCATCCAATATGCAGCGACTGAGGCAATGGGATATCGTTATGGGTTTGAAATTACTTCATTAGGTATGTTCGTTATCGGATTATTGTTTTGGATCGTTGTACGTCCCGCGAAGCAAAGTCACACAACAATAAAAACAGAGGAGCAAGTGAGTATTTAAAAGACATACAGCAAATAAAGGTATAATTATAACTTCAAAGAAGGATATTTTTAGTTAGTGAATATGCTAAATTGAGAAAAGAAGATTATAACTATGTTGATTGATTATTTGGTCAATGAATCTATTATTTAGTTTTTTGAAAGGGTTAGTTTGTGAGGTTGAATGACGGTATATATTAATACAACTTATTTATAAATTAAAAATAACAATTTTATTTAATTTATAGTTATAAGTATAATAAAGAAAAGAAAATTCAAAATATTCAGTCATAAAACCAACGTAAACGCTATCAACGTTTTAAAAGATAGCGAGAGATCCGGGTCCAAGGGCGATTAAGATGCTTCTCTTTTCTTCATTATTAACGCTAAAAAAATTCAGTCATCTTAAGTTAGAAAATAACCAAATTAATAAAGGAGGATTATTTATGTCAATCATTTTAAAGGGAAAAATTCAAGGACGTTCAGCATGGAAAGGCCTTGAACTAGCTAAAGATGATTCATGGATTTATTATTTGTCCGAAAAAACGATTGCTGCTCTTGATAAGGCATTATTACATGTTCAGCAAAAGGGATTAAAAGCACCAGATTTTAAAAAGGACGATTTCCCGATTCCGGATCTCGCTGACGAAATCAAATACTTTGTCGACGAACTGGAGAATGGGAGAGGGTTTCTATTAATTCGCGGATTGCCAATGGAACGGTATACTGACGAAGAAGCAAGCATCATTTACTGGGGTCTCGGACTTTACTTGGGACTGCCGATCATCCAAAGCAAAACTGGGGATCTCTTAGGGCACATCAAAAACATAGGTAAAGACTTTAATGATAATACAAAAGTAAGAGGGTACCAAACAAATGTGCATCTTGACTATCACACAGATCTTGCTGATGTAGTCGGATTACTATGTCTTCGCAAAGCGAAATCTGGTGGTTTAAGCAGTATCGCTAGTGCAATGTCTATCTATAATGAAATTCTGGAGAAGCACCCAGAGTACCTTGAAATTCTTTTTCGTCCATTCGCCCATGATCTTCGTGGGGAAGAAGCACTAGGTCAATCTCCGGTAGTTCAATCACCAATCTTTAGCTATTACGATGGTAAATTGAGCTGCAGATATATGCGCCAATATGTCGAATCAGCACAAATGAAAACAGGTATCTCTTTGTCGAAAGAGGAAATCGAAGCATTTGATTTTATAGATTCCCTTACTCATGATAAAAACTTTCATATTGATATGATGATGGAACCAGGTGATATGCAATTCGTTAATAATTATGCGGTTTTTCATTCACGTACATTATTTGAAGATTATGAAGAAGATGACCGCAAACGTCATTTATTAAGATTGTGGCTCATGATGCCAAATGGCCGAAAAATTGCCCCGGATTTCGAGTTTTATATTGGAGGAGTACCTGTAAATAGATAAACAGCTAGTGGTAAGTAAAATCATCATTCTTTTTTATATCAAGCGGTATGGTGATTTTATTCATCGAAATAAGGTGAATAAAATCACCATTGTATGTTTTTTTATGATGAAGTGAATGTGAGGGTTTCAGGACCGGAATCAAGGTTTAAGGAATAGCCGAGTTAATTTTAAAATAAATGGAAGTGAGGATGATGTTTCTTGGCAAATTTAGATCCGCAAGCAGAAAAATATTTACAAGCATATAATCAGATGCCGCCTATTCACGAGATGGATCCTAAGACTGTAAGAGAAATGCTTTCTAATGCGCCGCGCCCTGCTGTAAAATTAGATCCGGTTTCAACGGTAGAGAACTTGATGATACCGGTAAGCAAAGATGAAGAAATCAAATGTAGGGTATACATACCGGAGGGGCAAGGTCCCTTCCCGATATTTATTTACTACCATGGTGGAGGATGGGTTCTAGGAGACATTGAAGTGATGGATGCAAGTTGCCGAATGATAGCAAATAGAACGGCTAATATTGTTGTATCTGTAAATTATCGTCTTGCTCCAGAGTATAAGTTCCCGACTCCGGTCGAAGACGCATATGCGGCATTGGAATGGGTTTATGAAAAAGGGCCCTCCTTTAACGGAGATGTTACTAGATTGGCAGTCGGAGGGGATAGCTCAGGTGGAAATCTAGCGACAGTAGTAACTATGATGGCGAGAGACAGAAAAGGTCCCGACATCGCTGCACAGGTCTTAATCTACCCTGCGACAAATCTTGAGTTTAATACGGAATCCCATCAAACATTTGCAAAAGGATTTGGTCTGGATCGCGAACAGCTGATTTGGTTCCGGGATCATTATTTAAGGAATGATGAGGACAGGTATAATGAATACGCTGCTCCTTTGGTTGCTGAAGATTTAAGTGGTCTCCCGCCAGCAATCGTGATTACAGCAGAAAATGATGTGCTTCGGGATGAAGGAATGGCTTATGCTGAACGTATGGAAAAATTTGGTGTTCAAGTTGAATATGCGTGTGAACTCGGTATGGTCCACGGCTTTTTTTCACACATGGCTATTTTCTCTAAGAACATTGAATCAACTGTCTCTAAGATTGACAAGTTCTTGAATACCGCTAAATATACAATTGGGTAGATGAAGATTAAAAGTTATAAAAAAACGAGCCTCAGCTTTTAGCGAGGCTCGTTTTTTAAATACACTATTATTGGTAATCTTCGATACAGTTACAATATCAATTCTAGCTGTTTAGTAAAAAACGGTTTCTCCAATTCCGCCGGTTACTGAAATGACATCACCAGTAATCGATGCCGCCAAAGGTGAAGCTAGGAAGGTAATGACATTAGCAATTTCTTCTACTGTAATCAAGCGGCCGAGTGCATTGAGTGCTGCCATCTGACGCACAGCATCTTCATTAGTGACTCGGTTTCTAAACATTTCCGTATCGACAATCCCTGGATAAACAGCATTGACGTTAATTCCGTGCTTTCCTAATTCTAATGATGCGGATTTTGTTAAATGGACAACAGATGCATTACGTGGACCGGAACTAAAATAATTGCCGCCGATTCTAGCAGCCAGACCACTTATATTTATAATACGTCCCCAATTATTTTCTATCATATAAGGAGCTACAGCTCGCATACAACGAAAATAGCCCATATACTTTTCTTCAAAATCTTTCAAAATAAGTTCATCTTTAATACTATGAAAATCCTCTGGTTCAAAGCCGCCAACACGGGCTCCACTGTTGATTAAAATATCAATGCTTCCCATTGCTGCTGCTGATTTTTCAACTAAATTTAGGATAGAGTCAGGATCAGTTGTATCTGCCACAATTGGATAAATATTTCTGTTTGTTTCTTGAGCTAATTCCTCTGCAGCGATTTTTAGTGAGGATTCGTTTCTTGAACAAATCGTACAATCTACACCTTCTAGAGCCAATTGGCGAGCAGTAGCTTTACCAATCCCTCGGCTTCCTCCAACAATCAGTGCTTTTTTTCCAGATAACTTTAAGTCCATAGTTCAACCTCCTGTTTTGATTTAACCGTAAAAGACCAAACTTGAAAGTCAATTTTCGGAATATTAAGTCATTTCTATTTTTGATTCTACAGATAAATTATAATTAAATAAAATTAAAAATTTTAATTTGTAATTAAGTACTACTAATATAAAATAAAAAAAGCTATTTTGTAAATAAAATAGGCTCGATACCTTAGTAAAACGTAGCAGTCTTTTATTTTTCTTGTACAATCGAATAGGTTCTTCAAGAGGATGAGCGCACTCCTATTCTCGTTTATCCTGCTATTCGTGGCCACCTGAAGGTTGAGAGAAGCGAAGAGGATAGGGGAGAATAACTGTCCGTAAAAGCCCGATTTGTGAGAGCTTTCCATCAGTGGAGGATAAAGAAAGCCCCCACTTTCACTTTATTGAGGGAAGGAGGAGAGAGGCATAATAAAATTTGAAGCACTGAATCTGCAGATTTACATATGGATAATCATGTCTAAAAGCGACTATAGCTTTTACCAGCAATGTCATCAATTCGGGGGAAGAAGATATTGTTAGTTCCTCTACTTTCGTGGAATTGAGTAAGTAGGCTGTCTCTTTTGCTTCCTTGAGATTTACAAATATTAGATTAGAATGATTCTATCTTCACCGGTTGGTACAGCACCGTATGCCAGTGAGCGATTAAAAATTTTTAGTCTTAATTCCTTTTCTAAGTTGGCAATGGGCTGGTTGATCGTGAATTGGGTCATATGAAGATTCCATGCTACTGTAGATAGAGAGCTGTGTTTTGTGATTACAACAATATGTTGTAATTGTTTACTGTCCATAATTGTACCCCCTTTTTGAATATTAGTAATACTTACTTACAAATTAAAAATTTTAATTTTATTTAACTGAAAATTATGAATATAATGAATTAAATAACAATTAATACAATCGTAATAGTTGTTATTTTAAGCGCTTTCATATAGGTAAAGGAGGGGGACAGCACTTAAAAAGTTATAATTTATCTGACAAAGAATTTGAGAAGGGAGATGGAGTCGCTCTTTTATTAGGAAACAAGCTATCATATTTATGAGAGCACTTTCATCATTAGGAAGGCTTGCAGTAATTCTATACACATTAGGAATAACCGATGAAGCAAAGGTTGCAGTGTTATCTCATCAAAACTTGCACATAAATGACTGGTTCTGTCAGGATAAGCTGGTTTAGTACAAGCTTCCTAGATAAGTGGAGTTTTTAAAGGAGTTACTTAAGAAAACAAATGAGAAACTTTAAAAGTTGCATTAGAAAAGGAAGGAGGAGTACCTATGCCGTCCATTTTAAAGGAAAAAATTCAAGGACCAGTAGCGTGGAAAGGTATTGATCTAGCTAAAGATGATTCATGGGTTTATTATTTGTCCGAGAAAACAATCGAATCTCTTGAAAACGCTTTATTTCTTGTTAAACAAAAGGGTTTAAAAGCACCTAATTTTAACAAGGAGGACTTCCCGATTTCGGATCTCTCTGACGAAATTGCTTACTTTGTTGAAGAGCTAGAGAATGGTAGGGGGTTTCTATTAATTCGTGGATTACCAATGGAAAGGTATACGGATGAAGAAGCGAGCATCATTTATTGGGGTCTTGGAGTTCACTTGGGCATCCCGGTAACGCAAAACGCAAAAGGTGACCTCTTAGGACATGTCATTGATCAAGGTCTCAACATTAATGATTCAAATGTACGCGGTTACCAAACGAATGCACATCTTCCCTTTCACCCAGATGGATCTGACGTAGTCGGATTATTAAGTCTTCGAAAAGCTAAATCTGGAGGGTTCAGTAGTATCGTAAGTTCTATGGCTGTTTATAATGAAATTCTTGAGAAGTACCCAGAGTATCTTGGAATTCTTTATCGTCCATACTTCTTGGATCGTCGTGGTGAGGAAGCACCAGGAGAATCCCCAGTATATTCATCACCAGTCTTTAGTTATTACGAAGGTAAATTGAGCTGCAGATATAATCGCGGATATGTCGAATCAGCACAAACGAAAACAGGTATCCATTTGTCACAAGTTGAAATTGAAGCATATGACTTAATGGATTCCCTCCTTCATGATGAAAACATGCATATTGATATGATGTTGGAACCGGGGGATATGCAATTTGTTAATAATTATACCGTTCTTCATTCACGTACTGTATACGAAGACTACGAAGAACCGGAACGCAAACGTCATTTACTAAGATTGTGGCTCACGATGCCAAACAGCCGAGAAATTGCACCTGATTTTGCCATGTTTATTGATGAGAAGACAGGTAAAGCAGGTCGCGGTGGTATTCCCGTACGTGGAAAAACAGCTGGTGGTATTGTAGAAAACTTAAGGTAAGGGGAGATTTTTATATTGAACACCCCAAAATATTCTTGGATAATATTATTATTTCTAGTTGCTTCTGGTATGATCAACCAAGTTGATAAAATTGTCATTGGCTTGGTTTCCGTTCCTGTAATGAAAGAGTTACATTTAAGCCCTTCACAATGGGGATTGGTGGGAAGTTCGTTCTTTTGGTTCTTCACCTTTTCCTCTATCATTATTGGGGGCATGGCTGATTCCAAAAACACGAAAAAAATGTTAACTTGGATGTCACTTACATGGTTGGCTGTTCAATTTGTTACACCTTTTGTTTCTAGTCTGTCTCTGCTAGTGCTTACAAGGATGCTCTTGGGAGCAGGCGAAGGCGCAGCCCCTGCTCTATCAACGGCTATGGTGGGAAAATGGTTCCCGAAACATAGACATGGTATAGGCTTTGGCGCTGTTCTCTGTGGAGCAACAATTGGGCCTGCAATTGCTTCACCATTATTAATCTCCTTGATCAATCAATATGGATGGAGATCTGCTTTTATAGCCATGGGGATTGTTGGACTTATTGTGCTAGTTTTATGGGTCATTTTCGGTAAAGAAAGTCCACAAGAAATTGGGTTGCCTTCATTTCATCAAGAGGAGCAGCATTCATCAACCCTCTCCAAGGTTTCTTGGCGTCAGTTTCTTCCGCATCTGTTGTCTAAAAATTTTGTTTTTATCATTTTGTGTGGAGGGTGTGCCTATTGGTTATTGTCTGTTCAAGCGATATGGTTTCCGGCATACTTTACTAAAGTTCAACATTTTGATAATCAAACATTAAAATTAGCCGTGTCGTTACCTTTTCTTTTCGCTGCCATTAGCCAAATTGGATTTTCTATGCTATCAGATCGGATTTATCGTAAAACTGGGGATATTCGTAAAGCACGAGTAAATCTTGCCGGTTCCATGATGGTGCTATCTGCTCTTTGTGTATATATGGCAAATGCCGTGAATTCAACTGCTATATCCATCCTGTTCTTCACCCTTGCTCCAGGTTTCGCTTATGTCATTCTTTCACTCGCACCTGCAATATTGATGGACTTTTTTTCTCCCAAAAACATCGGAAAAGCACAAGGGGCCTACGTTGCTCTTGCAAGTTCAACAAGTATTATTGCTCCGCTCGTATTCGGGTATTTTATCCAATATGCAGCGACTGAGGCAATGGGATATCGTTATGGGTTTCAAGTAACTTCTTTAGGTATGTTCGTTATCGGATTATTGTTTTTGATTGTTGTACGTCCCGCGAAGCAAAGCCACACAACAATCAAAGCAGAGGAGCAAGTAAGTATTTAAAAATCATTGATGGATCGAGGAGGGAAAGAAATAAGTAAATATGAAAAGGAGGCTGCATAAATGGATCGTTGTGTACATTGTCATGAAGAATTAGCCATTATGGAGCGAAATCGCAGTGAGTGCTGGAATTGTCAAGAGAAGATGTCCGAGACTTACTCTGATGATCATATTGAAGTAGAAGATGAAGTAAAATAGTTTGTATAACTGAATTTCCCCCTTTATGACAGGGGGATAATTTTTCATTATGAAATCAGGAGCAAATGTAATAGCCAAACTTTCAATGATGTCTTGCATAACTCCGTCCATATTTATAGTAATTGTTCAATGTTCATGACTGTACTCCTTTTTAAATATTAGTAATACTTACTTACACATTAAAATTTTTAATTTTATTTAATTATAACTTATGAGTATAATCAATAACATGATATGTTTTAAAAATTTTGAATATTCTTAATATAGGAGGAAATGTAGAATGTCATCTAAACAATTGTTTGATTTAACAGGACAGACAGCAATGGTTACTGGAGGTGGTAGCGGGTTAGGGCGTGTAATGGCACTGGCGTTGGCTGAGGCCGGAGCAAACGTGGTAGTTTGTTCACGTCGTATAGAGGTTTGCGAAGAAGTTGTGAAAGAAATCGAGGCGTTAGGAAGACAAGCACTTGCCGTATCATTGGATGTAACAGTTCCTGAATCTATCGTTCAAGGTGTGGAGAAAGCAGTTTCTCATTTTGGAAAAATCGAAATTTTAGTCAACAGTAGTGGAACGGTTTTTGAAACGCCTGCTACGGATATGCCTTTAGAACAATGGCAATCTATGCTCGATACAAATGTGACAGGAACATTTTTAATGTGTCAGGCTGTAGGAAGACATATGATAGACAACGAATACGGAAAAATCATTAACATTTCTTCTTCAATCGGCTTTAAAGGTACTGACCCAGAAGCTGTAGATTCTGTAGGATATACAACAAGTAAGGGTGCAGTTATGACTTTAACGAAGGATCTTGCAGTTAAGTGGGGGCGCCATGGAGTGCATGTGAATTCCATTGCTCCTGGAGTTTTCACTACTGGAATGAATAACCCAGAAATACCGGGAACACTTGTACATAAGGCTGGCCCGATTATCGCTTCACAAGTTCCAGTGAGGAGGTTAGGTAGAGACAATGATTTAGTAGGAGCAGTCCTTTATTTTGCTTCAGCAGCTTCTGATTATTGTACAGGACAAATATTGACTCTTGATGGGGGACTTGGCGCTAAGTAACTATCAAGTTGATAGCGTAAATTAATAAAACTTAATTATATGTTAAAAATAATAATTTTACTTAATTGGTAATTATAAATATACTGAAAATAATAAATTCGCAATATTCAATTAATTTATTATTGTAAACGTTATCAATATGCGAATTTCAAAAAATTGAAAGAGGGGATAGAAGTGAGTAACGTAAAAAGTGTAAAAGAGGTAACGGCATTCCATGCCAATAATATTTGTCCAGACGATTTGCCTTGGATTCCTTATTTTGGAGATGCAAAATTTAAATTGCTTAAAGCCAATCCGGTGACAGGACAGACGGTTACGCTATTAAAAGTTCCTGCGGCTATGCAGCTTCCCGCTCATTTTCATCCTGGTACAGTTATTGTTTATACCGTCCAAGGTTCTTGGAGATATCTTGAGGATCCTTGGATCTCTAAAGCTGGTGATGTCGTTTATGAACCAGCTGGCTCCTCACATACACCTCAGGCTGTAGGAGATGAAGAAGTTATTACGCTTAATATTGTTGAAGGAACATTAGACTATTTAGGTGAGAATGGAGAAATTATTGCTAGAGATAATTTTGAGTCATTCCTGAAAAAATACCATGACCATTGCGCGGCTGAAGGAATTGAACCTGTAGATGTGACCAAATTTTAAAAGATAGATTCGTAAAAAAGAGAAGCCAGTCGTTCACATGTGACGAAGGTGCTTCTCTTTTTTCTTTCTTAACTCTTAATAATTTTGGATTTTAGATAATGAATATATTTGTTGGCGAAAGTGGATAAATGTTTATTCTCTGATCGAACCAACCCTAAAGAAATATTTACAGTCCTATGATTCATCAAATCAATCGGAATGATATCACCATTGATGACAGGGGGATAATTTTTCATTACGAAATCAGGAGCAAATGTAATAGCTAAACTTTCAATGATGGCTTGAAGAACTCCGTCCATATTATTTGATGTAAATAGGATTTTTAAGGGCTTATATTTGGTAAAGAAATCTTGAACAAAATACTGCATAAATTCACCGTTATATGTAACGAGAGTTTGATCAAGTATATCATGCGGAGCTATGGTACCAAGAAACGCTAGGGGAGAATGCTTAGAAACATATACTTTCTGTTGCCCTTCAAATAGTGTTTCAAAAGCTATTCCTTCCATGTTTATGTTCAAATCGGCTGAATATGTAATTAGTCCGATGTCGGTCTTATGCTGTCGAATATCTTCAATCACAGCAGATCCACTTTTTTCGGACACCTCCACATTCACATGTGGATATTCTTGTCTAAAAGCAGCTATAGCTTTTACCAGAAACGTCGTCAATCCGGGTAAAGAAGATAATCTTAGTTCCCCCACATCCAAGGAATTGAATGAGTTGGATGTCTCTTTAATTTCTTCAATTTTTTTCAGTACTTCGTAGGCGAGTTTTAGAATGATTCTACCTTCATCTGTTGGTACAGCACCGTGTCCACGGGAGCGATTAAGAATTTTAATCCCTAACTCCTTTTCTAAGCTGGTAATGGATTGACTGATTGTGGATTGGGTCACATGAAGATTCTGCGCTGCAATAGTCAGAGAACTGTGCTTCGAGACCTCAATAATATATAGTAATTGCTCAATGTTCATGACCGTACCCCTTTTTTGAATATTAGTAATACTTACTTACAAATTAAAATCTTTAATTTTATTTAATTATAATTTATGAGTATAATCAAAACAATAATAATATTTGGAAATTTTAGAATATTCTCGATATAAAGGAGGGTTTAGAATGTCATCAAAACAATTTTTTGATTTAACAGGACAGGAAGAAATAGTTACTGAAGGTGGTAATAGTTTAGGGCGATTAATGGAAGTTAATGGTACTCACGTGGGCAGAAGAGGATGCAAACGTTGTAGTATGTTCACGTCGAATAGAGGGTCACGAGAAAGCTGTGAAAGAAATCGAAGTATTAGGGAGACGAGTACTTGTCCTAGCATTGGCGTAACAGATTCTGAATCTGGCGTTTAAGGTGTAGATAAAGCGCTTTCTTATTTCGTAACTGGATAAATAATACATGGGGAGGAGACAGATGTCAACAGAAACTGTTTTAATTACAGGTGCTACAAAAGGAATCGGTTTGGAATTTGCTAAAATTTTCGCAAGCCATAGTTATAACTTGGTTTTAGTGGCCAGAGACGCAACGTTGCTGGAACAACAAGCCGAGAATTTTAAAAAGGATTATGGCATACAAATAAATACTTTTGCCGGCGATTTGAGCAGCTTTACAACGGTAGAGAGCTTGCATCGCCATTTGAAAAACGAGGGAATTGACATCGATATTTTGATTAATAATGCTGGAGCTGGCGGGTTCGGGCTCATGACGGAAATGGATATTCAGAAAGAAATGGAATATCTGCAGCTCAATATGATCTCGCTTACGTATTTAACTAGACTTTTTACGGATGACATGGTGAAACGAAAGCAAGGAAAAATTTTAAACGTGGCTTCACTAGCGGCCTTTCAGCCAGTTCCACGGATGTCGATGTATGGAGCAAGCAAATCGTACGTCTTATCCTTTTCGGAAGCGATTGCGGAAGAACTGAAAGGAACCGGGGTTCAAGTTTCCGTATTATGTCCCGGCTTTACCAAAACACCGCTCACGCAGCAATTCGCCGGAGCAGGCACGAAAGTGTTCAATAAGAACATGTTGGATCCGCAAATGGTTGCCAAGTGCGGATTTGAAGGGTTAATGAAGAATAAAAGGGTAATCATCCCGGGCTTTAAAAATAAATTCATGGCTAAATCTGTGGGACTGCTGCCAAGGAAATGGGTAACCATCTATACCCGAAAACTTCTTGAGCAAAAAGTGTAAAAAATAACAGACTATGGTATTGTTGGTGATTTATTTTAGGTGGTTCCACTTCTAACGGAAGAATTCAAAAAAGTACTTGTAAACTCTTAACAGAATCAAGGGAATATCTTTATAAATATATGACAACTAATAAATTATTCAGGTAATAGGAGGAGAAAAGGTGGCCCAAAACTTTAACTTTTATCAAATTTGGAAAGATAATTACTCCCGGTATAGCAACTTTTGGGATGAGCAAGTGACTAAAGAGTTTCCTGCTCAAGGGATAGGACAGATGTTGGAGATGAATCTTCAATTCAAAAAAATGATGAATGACACAACAGAACGTTTTTATGAATTTGTTAATCTACCAACACGAGATGACCTTGCACATATTTCCTCTCAGATTGTCAATATAGATGCAAAGGTTGATGATTTAGAAGAATTTATACAAGAAACTCAGGATAATCAAGGAGATTCAGCGGAATTGCAACGTGAAATGGCAAATTTAAAAAAGGATATGAAAAGCCTTGATACGAAACTGAATCAAATCATAATCTTATTAAAATCACCAACAGATATGAGTACAAAAGGTACTGTATAAAAGTGATACAGAAAAAGCAAATCCATAAGTCTATTATTAATAAATTAATTTTGTAAGGGGTGAAGTCATGAGTGTTCTTATGACAAAAGAATACGAAAAGTTTATCGAAATGATACCTGAAGAGTATCAACAGATGTATAGACGTGTAAAAAGTGCAACTCAAGTGTTAACATTAGATGCCGAGCCAAAAGTAGGTCCAACACCGAAGGAAGTTATTTGGACTAGGAATAAAACGAAGCTCTATCGATATATTTCTGATCAACCAAAAAAACATAAAATTCCAATTTTGTTGATTTATGCACTGATTAATAAACCATATATTATGGATTTAACAAAGGGTAGCAGTTTAGTAGAATATTTAGTTAATCGTAATTTTGATGTCTATCTCCTTGACTGGGGGACACCTGGCCGTGAAGATAAAAATATGAAATTAGATGATTATATTATGGATTACATCCCACGTGCAGTTCGTAAAATATTGCGAAAATCGAATGCTGATGAGGTATCCATACTTGGTTACTGCATGGGTGGTACTATAACATCAATATTTGCGGCGCTTCACCCTGAATTACCAATTCGTAACCTTGTTTTTTTGACAACTCCTTTTGATTTTGAAGAAACTGGTCTATACGGTGCTATGCTAGATGAGCGGTATTTTGATATTGATAAAGTTGTCGAAACACTCGGTAATATTCCACCTGAAATGATTGACATTGGAAACAAATTACTCAAACCGATGGCAAACTTTTATGGGCCATATGTTAGTCTTTTTGATCGTGCTGAAGATGAAAAATTCGTAAAAAGCTTTAAGCTTTTGCAAAAATGGTTAAACGACGGCATTCCATTTCCTGGTGAAGCCTATCATCAGTGGATTAGCGATTTTTATCAAAAAAACAAACTGATTAAAGGGGAACTGTTTATTCGTGGTCGTCAGGTTAAACTTGAGGCAATCACTGCTAATGTGCTCAACTTATCAGGTGAAATCGATATTATTGCTCAACCACATCAAGTAGAAGCATTGATGAATCACATATCAAGTAGAGATAAACAATATATAAATTTACCTGTTGGGCATACATCTATTGCTTTTGGAAGTAAAGCTTCAAAAATAACTTATCCAACGATTGGTGACTGGTTGGAAGAACGGTCCAGCTAATAATGAATAATGTTCGAATAAGATGGTCTGTATTCTCAACTTGAAGAAGTTGTGAAAAGCTAAATTCTTTTAATGAAGAATTTAGTCTATAAATTATAATGAAAGCGTTTTATTTAGGACAGATAATCTTAAGAAGAAAGTGCACTCCACAAAGTAAAGATTTTTTCATTTTTCACTTTGAGAGTAACTGTTACTGTAAAATATTAATGAAGGGGTGAAATTATGTGGGTTTGTACTACACATATGAAAGAAACATTACTATTTTTAGAAACTCCCCATGTTAGCAAAGCTTCGTTTCAAATTAAGTGTTCCCTTTGTAATAATCTTGCTACTGCAAAAGTTTATTATACTCACCGAACTTACCATTTTACTAAAAAACAATTCATGGATTCTTTATCAAAATCGCCCTCTAAAAAATCTGGTTAATTAGTTTTAAAAAATACAAATTCACATAAAGTGCAGGTTTTATAATTTTTTTGTGGATATGCATATTCATCTAGAATATGAGCACATTATTTACCAATAAAATGGAGGTGCTAAAGATGAATATTCAAGAACATAATCATACTAATGAAATTCTTATAACAAGCGCAAAGAGCGCGATTGAGCAAATGAAATATGAAATTGCACGTGAATTCGGGATCACACTCGGTCCAAATACAACAGCACGCGCAAACGGAACAGTTGGGGGAGAAATTACAAAACGCTTAGTACGAATGGGCGAAGAACAGCTAGCTGGACAATATAGAATTCACTAAAATGACGTTTGCTTTCTCTTTTATTATTTTAGGGGAGATAGCCGTACACATATTAAGTTAAGATTTTAAAGTCCCCTCCCTATGTTCTACTTTATTGAAATCCATAATTAAGTAATTATTGTAACGTTATAATGTTTTTGAAATCCATTTTTATCAATAAAGTAGTTAAAAGCCTGTTTTGATGATATTCAAAACAGGCTTTTTCTTTTACAAACTAACATTTTTCTTCTTCGCTAACATGAATTTTTCATCTAAAAAGTTTGTACCTAATACACCGAGAATAATCATGACTGCCCCGATGATATGGTAATATGCAAGATCTTCTTGTAAGAAGATTGCACCAGCGAACATCGTAATTAAAGTTGATACATTGCTGAATACACTCATCTTTGATGCTTCCATAATGGATAAAGCGTAATTTGATAGAAATGCTGTTAATAATGAGGAAAGGATTCCTAAATATAAGATTGAAACTAGAAATAATGGGCTTGTAAAGGGCTGAAAATATAGGTTCATAGTTCCAGCAGCAATATGATTTCCGATAGACAGTGTATTAAAGAAAACAAAACCAATTGCGGTCATCATATACGTTACATCGATTAATCGGAATTGTTTTGTCATTTTTCGTGCTAGGATATTATAACCAGCTGATGATAATGCTGATAAGAGAATGAGTATAACGCCGGTAAAACTAGTAGTATGAGAACCGAATCCTTTCATAACAAAAATATAGATGACACCAGATACAGATAAAAGAAGTGAGAGCTTTTGCCAAATTGTTGTTCGTTCTTTTAAAAAGTAAGAGGCACATACCATTGTGAAGATAGGAATAGTAGCTTGAATAATGCCTGCTTCAGAAGACGATGTATACACTAATCCAAATGCTTGAAAAGTGAAGAATAAAGCTGGATATAGAATTGCTATTGGTAAAATAGTAAGCATGTTTTTAAATGTAATATTTAATTTGATAAAACCGAATATTACTGGAATAGATGCGATAAGAAAAGAAACGGTAAATCGATGAGCTAACGTATCAAGTGGCCCCGTGACTGTAAGAGTTAACTTTACAAACATAAATGAAAAACCAATTATGAATGTATAAAGAACAGCTGCGGCGTATGCCTTTTTTATTTGTGTCATATTTACACCTCATGTAATGAATTTTCTTACTGGCCAGTATACGTAAATGGTAATATTTTCTTGTGGATGCTACAATACAAATAAATACCATCTGTACCGGTACAAAAATATATAGAGGTGTAAGCGTGTATAAATATTTAATCGTTTTTAATGATTTAGAAAAGTTAATTCAAAATGGAGAATTAAAAGAAGGTGATAAATTACCTTCTATTCGATCTTTAAGTACGCGTTATCAATGCACGAAAAGTACAATTATTCGTGCACTCCAAGAGTTAGAAAAAAGACATATGATATACTCCGTTTTGAAAAGCGGATACTATGTTGTGAAAAAAACGAACGAAGATCATGCAAGCCATAGTAGTGTAATAGATTTTGCAACATCTGCACCTGATCCAGATGTTTTTCCATATTTAGATTTTCAGCATTGCATTAATAAAGCAATTGATACATACAAAAATGATCTATTTATATATGGGACTCCGAAAGGGTTGCCTTCGTTAATTCAGGTTGTTCAAAGGCAATTAACAAACTATCAAGTGTTTACGAATGAAGAGAATATTTTTATTACATCTGGCGTACAGCAAGCACTATCTTTGTTAACTTCTATTCCGTTTCCAAATAAAAAGAACACGATTTTAATTGAACAACCGAGTTATCATTTATTTATCGAGTATTTAGAAACGCACAACATCCCTGTTAGGGGAATTGAACGAACAGTGGAAGGGATAAATTTAAACGAATTAGAACGTATATTCCAAACAGAAGATATTAAATTTTTTTATACAATGCCGCGGTTTCATAATCCGTTAGGTACATCGTATTCTAAGAAAGAAAAGGAGGCTATTGTCCGTTTAGCGAAGAAATATGATGTGTTTATCGTGGAAGATGATTATTTAGCAGATTTAGAAAGAGATGCTAAAGCGGATCCGATGTACAGTTATGATGATTCCTCTCATGTTATTTATTTGAAGAGTTACTCCAAAATTATTTTTCCTGGACTCCGAGTTGGTGTTGCTGTCATACCTAATTGTTTAACGGAAATTTTCTTTACATATAAAAAATTACTAGATATTGATAGTTCTATGATTTCCCAAGCAGCCTTAGAAGTTTACATAAAAAGCGGGATGTTTGATCGACATAAACAAAAAATTCGCGTTTCCTATTATGAAAGATCCGAGAGGTTAGCCGCTTCTTTGAAAGAATGGAGTAGTACGAACAACGAGTTGTTTCAATACCACGACGCACATTTTCCATGTGTCCATACACACATTACGCTAGTTAAGAAAGTTATCGTTCAGCCACTTATTCGAAAGCTACTAAAAAATAATGTATTACTAGATTCGATTGATAAAAATTATTTATCTTTTATTCCGAGAGAAAGAATATTGAAATTAAACGTATCAAACGTAAAGGAAGAAATGATTGAAGAGGGGATATGTAAGATTATCGATGAAATGAAACGTATATAGATTGTTCTGTTGTTTTGAAATAAAGTTTGGTTAAACATATTAATAGAACGTGTATTTTGCAACAAACAAAAAGGAATCCATTTTGAAAAAAGATTGATCAAAATGGTTTCTTTTACATTTTAAATGAACTTTTCATTTTATAAAAAAGTTTGATTATTTTCTGCCTATGTTACTCCACAATCGCGCCCTTTAATTGAATAATTAATTAGCTTCTAGCTACTTTCGTTGAAGATCAAAAGCTGTTGAAGCTGGATCGTATTTATCGAATTTAGCATACGTTAGCTCAATATCATACTTCCCATTTATTCCAGCAAGTAAGAAATAATATCTTGATTCTTACTTTGTAGTGAGCTTGGGATATCATCACGATTTGAATTTAATCTAAAGTAACAAGTGTCGACTTTATCCTGATATAAACGATATCGTAATATTTTCTTTTCACTTGCGAGTTTACTTATAATTTGTTCAAAAAATTGGCTCTGAGTCATCGTATCCACTGAACCTAAGTGAAATATTCCCTTTAAATCATTTTCAATAATAAATCGTAATTGTTTTGCTAACAGAACATCCAAAAGATTGTTACATACGAGATTGCTGTACACATCTATCACTTTATTATTTTTTATGCTTTCATTGATTAAATTCCATCTTGGTGAATCCTTACCCCATATTGCTGGGATTCGGATAATTATCACTCGCTCATTCAAAGTTTCTTTTAGCATGTTTTCACATTCAATTTTGAACTTCCCATAATCTGATTCGGCAATAGGTATATCTATTTCTGTGTGGGGTCTTGAAATATCTCCATCAAATACATTTGTGGTAGAAAAATAATAAACACGGCTACTTTTATTTTGTAATTCCATAGCTAATTCTTAATGAAACAGGAGCTGTTGATCAAAATCCCCTCTGAGGCAAGAAATCACTATGTTGGGTTTAATTGTCCTTATAATTTCTTTCAGTTTATCGAGTTGCTGAACTTCTAATTGGAATTGCTTATCATTAGGGAGGGTAGTTAACGAAGAAAAATACGTTCCATATAGGTCAAATTCATCAGTAAATTCATCTATTAAAGCTCTTCCTACAAGACCACTTGCACCCAGAATGAGTATCTTTTGCATTACAAATTCCCCTCCAAACAAATTATTTTATATTTAAAACGAACAAATATTATTCTCTTCCACTCACGATGTAAACCACTTCTTCCACCTAAAAATTCTCTCTGATATTCAATATTCCTGCAACGTTAGTTAAGTACATTTCTTTCACAATCTCATACTAGTTTTTTAACATAAATATTCAATTTTGTTCAGAATTCTTATTCAACAAAATGGCCTGATTGTTGAACAAGAAAAATCCTGCATTTCAAGCAGGATTTTTAATCAAACTTTTTTACAAACAGTACATCTTTTTTTATAAACGGTACGACTTTCTTATAACCAGTACAACTTTATTTCAAACCGACATGTTCATTAAGGAAACAGATTTGTAGCATTTACAATGTTAAGGAAATCCAAATAAAAAAGCCTTGCTACATATAAAGTTAAATAGACTAAATTAATAAGAGGATATTATGTTCAATATATGAGCATATATCCTCTTTTCTTATGCATATTAGATTTGTTATTTAGACATTGAAAATATAGTTTAATATGTATACAACAAAAAGGAATGTACGTTTGTTTTAGATGGAACGTGTCACGCTCGTTTGAACGGAAATTGTCCTCATATGGAAGCCCAACCTTGTCTAACTTGTGGTGATAACCAAACCCCATGTAGAGACTTAGCGGTAGGTTTTTCAGAGTTAGATAAACAAAAGTATGAACTTCACGTTAAAACAACCACAAAGGCAATTGAAATAGCGAAACAACGAGGTCGGGAAGATATTGCGGGGAAGAATCAAAAGAATTTAAAACGTTATCAAAACATTTTAAATACCCTCCAAGAAGGAAATGTTATCTTTGGTAGACAAGATCGGATGAAAAGAAAGTTAGGTGTTAAAAATGGCTGAATATGACCGTTCTGAACATTTGAAAGCGATTCATGCCAAACGAAAAGCAAATACCTATCAGAGAGTAGATGAAGCAATAAAAAGGCTCATAAAAGCCAATGAGACTATAAACTTCAATAGTGTTTCTAAAGAAGCTGGTGTATCGAAAGCAACACTCTACAACAACAAGGATTTCCGTTCAAGAATTGAAACTCTAAGAAATCAACAATCACAAGTACCTACCCCGAAACAAGTAAAGCCAGAAATGAATGAAAGTAACAAGGATGCCCTGATTGCTTCCCTAAAAAGGAAAAATAAGAAATTAGAAGATGAAAACAAGAAATTAAGAGAACAACTGAAAGTAGCTTACGCAGATATTTATAAAAAGTTATAGTCAATAGGAGAACGTTGTTCTCCTTCTTCAACTATCGGGCCATATTCTTGAATAAGAAGAAAAAAGGAGATCATCGGAGTTTGGGAGAAATGTATCTGTTATATCTTTCGAATATTAGATAGGGTAGTCTGTTTAATCTTGAACAATTGGACGCCTTCCTTTAATAAAAGGGAATACATTTTTTATACTCTCCGTATCTTTTTAAGAAGGAAAACCGTTATGTAAAATGAAAGGTATTTTTACACTCTAATAAAGTGAATGGGGGAAAACTATGAAGGTCCTTATATTAGGAGGTACTCGTTTTTTAGGAAAAGCTTTTGTAAAAGAAGCATTGAAAAGAGGTCACGAAATTACATTATTTAATCGCGGTACCAATAAAGAGATGTTTCCTGAGGTTGAGCAGCTAATTGGTGATAGAGACGGTGATGTCTCACTTCTAGAAAACCGGAAATGGGATGTTGTAATGGATACCTGCGGATTTGCTCCGCATCAAATCAAAAAAATTGCGACTGTACTTGGGGATAACATCGAACATTATACATATATCTCAAGCATCTCTCTTTATAAGGATTGGATTCCCCCCAATATTACGGAAAACTATCATTTACAATCCATGCCGCCGGATGATAAGTTGAAAGACGTTGAGGAGGGGAAAATTTCTCCCTATGAGTATTACGGCGCGTTGAAAGTACTTTGTGAAGCAGAAGCAGAAAAGCATTGGCCAGGGCGTGTTTTGCATATAAGAGCGGGGCTGCTTGTCGGACCGTTTGACTATACGGATCGGCTTCCGTACTGGGTTCAGCGTGTGGCACAAGGTGGAAAAGTATTGGTGCCGGGACGTTCAGATCGCCCTGTTCAATTGATTGACGTAAAAGATATAGCAACATGGGTGTTCAATATGGCAGAAAACAGAAAAAAAGGCACGTTTAATGTAACAGGTCCGAATTATGAATTGACTATGAAAGAGCTATTAAACACCTGTAAAGCTGTCACAAACAGCGATACCGAATTTGTGTGGGCAGAAGAACAGTTTATATTGGAGCACAAAGTAAAGCCGTGGACGGAAATGCCTTTATGGATTCCTGAACACTTCCCGTTAGAAGGAGAAACAGAACCGTGGAAAGGATCTTTTTTCATCAGTATAGAAAAAGCTGTTAACGCTGGACTTTCCTTCCGACCTCTTGAAGATACTGTTTATGATGTGTATCAATGGGAGAAAGCGAGACAGGATACAGAACGAAAAACAGGGATATCACGAGAAAGAGAGCAAGAGCTGCTAGAGGCTTGGTTCCAAAAAGAGAAAAAGGAGACATTGTGATGGGGTTATAACCCCCATACCCATCTAATTCAAGGAAAATTATATCCTAAATAATTGATTATTCTAAATAATATTGTTCATCAATCGGGCCAGATTGTTGAACAACACCTTTTAAGAAAATTGGATATCTATGTTAAAGTTTATAAGAGATTGTGAAAAAATGTACTTAAGCTAACTGGCAGGATAGTTGAATAACTAAAGGATTTTTTTATCTTAAAAGGAATTATATAAATTAATTAATTGTGTAGTTATGCTGGAAGAAAAAAATTACTTTTATCAAGAAAGAAGTTAAAGGAATTGGCATGACAACTTAATTAGTGACCTCTCTACAACAAGCCGCAAATGAATTTTGACCAACGGGATTATCTAGTAAAGGGATTAAATTGGAGGGAATAGAAAATGGATGTAACAACACTTTTGTTACAGCAATGGGCAAGCTGCTTAGATGAAGAAGACTGGTTTCCACCACTTGAAAAAGTGCTAGAGGATATCACTTTTGAACAGGCAATTTGGAAACCAGCTGATGGGGCAATGAATTCCATTTGGGAATTAGTTTGTCATTTACTTTTCTATGAAAAGAGATTTCTGATGCGATTTCTTGGTGAAACAGCGAATGAACCACAGGCAGAAAATAATGAATCTACATTTCGATTACCAACTGAGACGTTAGAAAATTGGAAGGAAACAAAACAAGAATACTTTTATGTTCATCGTGAACTTGAAAAAATACTAGCAAAATCAGAACATGAAGATTTGTATAGACAGATCCCAGGAGAAGATAATTCATTAGTGCTTGAACTGAAGAGTTTAGCAATGCACGACGCATATCATATTGGGCAAATTGTATTCCTTAGTAAAATGCAAGGAGCTTGGGCAGGGAAACGCAGCTTTTAAAAAAGCTTCATTAGCTTTACAGTTATTCCATTATAGGGGGGCTTTATTAAGGGATTTTACTATTGTGAAATTCCTTTTTTGATATAGAACTAACGCATGCGTTAGTTTAATAAGCCTTAAGTGATATTATGAGTGAGGTCAGATTTTAGTTATTCAATTAAAGGGCGCCATTCTTAAGTAAGAAGGCGTCTTCTTTTATTGGGCCAGATTCTTGAATAACAGCAGGTAAATTTGTTGTTATAAAAATTAAAGTCATGTGCTATGTTCTTCAACTATGTGGATTGTATATTCGTAGCTAATCGAATTATATAAGGGTGGGAGTTAATGTGTTAATAAAGCCAAAGAAATTGCAACCGGGAGATCGTGTTGCAACAGTAAGTCCTTCTTGGGGAGGAGCAGGTGATCCAGAACTTAGATGGCGATATGAACAAGGTGTAAAGAGATTAGAAGAAGTTTTTGGACTGAAAGTTATCCCAATGCCGAATAGTTTGAAAGGAGAAGACTATCTTTATAAAAATCCTCAAGCTCGTGCTGCAGATTTGATGACGGCATTTAAGGATGAAAGTATTAAAGGAATCTTTGCAAATATTGGTGGAGAAGATAGTATTCGCTTACTTCCTTATATTGATTTTGATGTTATACGTGAAAACCCGAAAATTTTTATGGGTTACTCTGATGTGACAGTTTCACATTTATTTTGTCATAAAGCAGAAATTTCTTCTTTTTACGGTCCAGCAATTTTAACCGATTTTGCTGAAAACGTTGAAATGGATCCATATACGATTGAAATGGTGAATCGAACGCTCTTTTCAAATGAAATTATTGGTGAAATTCAACCGGCTAAAGAATGGACAAGTGAGTATTTAGAATGGATAGAAGAGAATAAGAACCGACGACGGACAATGCAGAAAAATTTAGGTTACGAGGTACTTCAAGGCTCAGGTGTAGCACAAGGACATTTGATTGGTGGTTGTATTGAAGTACTAGAGTGTGCGAAAGGAACAGAACTTTGGCCTGATAAGAAATATTGGAACGATAGTATTCTATTCTTTGAAACATCTGAAGAAAAGCCGGAACCAAATTTTATTAAGTATTGGTTGCGAAATTATGCTGTACAAGGCATTCTACAAAAAGTGAATGGAATCATTTTTGGTAAACCGCTAGACGAAAAGTATTACGATGAGTATAAAGAAGAAATTCAAAAAGTTATGAAGGAATTTAATTTGGAGGATTTGCCGATTCTTTATAACTTGAATTTTGGTCATACCGAACCGAAATTTATTTTGCCATATGGAGCAATGGCAGAAATTAATTGTGATAAGAAGACTTTCACGATTTTAGAAAGTGGAGTGGAATAATTTAAAAAAGGTAAAGTGATAAATCAATATTATTTGCTTAATTTGTCCTTATACTTTTTGAATGACTGTAATAAGAGTATCTTCTATTACGATGCGTTAGGTATAGAAGCGATAGACCTTATAAAATTTTAATCTTCCACAATAGGGTGCGTTAGTGGAAGAAGATTAAGGCTGAGGCCATATCTTAGTTATTCCATTAAAGGGCGCGATTGCAGAAGATGATGGCTAACGACTTTGAATCGTTAGTCATTTTTAAATCATTCTTTAAATACATGTCTACTATGATGTAGCTTTGAAATAAAGTTTGATTAAAAATACCTCACAAACCCATATTTTACGATAAAGAAAAAGAATCTATTTTGAAAAAAGATTGATCAAAATGGATTCCACTTTTGAGATTGACTATTTATCTTTCATAAAAAAGTATGATCATTTTTGTGATCTTTCCTCCATTAAAGCGCCCTATACCAAAAGAAAAGGCACAATTCATATTAGAGAATTGCTCCCGATTGCTTAAATAAGATACTTAACTAGGTATATTTTATTTCATCATCTCATTATAAATATAGAGACTATATAATGCAGGTATCAACAAACCAAGAGCAAGGCAAAGAACAGAACAAACCACCACGCTTATTCCAAAAGAACAAAATTCAATCTTATACTACCAAGAATAATAACGGAAATACGGCAGTCATGAAAAAAGGAAGCTGCCAAAACTTGAATTTGCTTGCTTTATCTAAAATCGTCCCTGGTTGATTGTTTACACTTTATACTTCGCTAGAAAAAATTTTTCTCAACTTTAAGGAGGAAATTTAATTGGAACCAGTGCCATCTACCCAAACGAAGCTACAAGCTCGTGAAGACACGAAAATAAATGCACTTATGTTCATTGCTGTTGTGGCTATTCTTATTGGAACTATATTTGTGAGTTTATTACAACTTCAGCCACCAAAGGTTGTACCAGCTACTGGTTCAGCAAATGAGTTTTCTGCAGAGAGAGCACTCTCCCATTTAAAAGAGTTTGCTGTAAAACCACATCCTCTTGGATCGGTAGAACATGACAGAGTTCGAGACTATTTTGTTCACAGTTTAGAAGAGTTAGGATTAAATCCTGAAATCCAAAAAGCCAATTCTTTAAATAGTGTCGGCAGATGGATAGTAGGCGGCACGGTGGAAAACATTGTTGCCAAAATAGAAGGAACGAACTCTACAAAAGCGATTATGCTCGTTGCACATTATGATTCTGTACCAGGATCAGCAGGTGCAGCCGATGATGGCTCCGGAGTGGCTGCCATCTTAGAAACAGTAAGGGCCTTCAAGGAAATGGCACCTCTTCAAAACGATGTCATTATACTCTTAACTGACGGAGAAGAAAATGGATTACTTGGAGCAAAAGCATTTGTAGAGGGACATCCTTGGGTAAATGATGTCGGATTAGTATTAAACTTTGAGGCACGGGGAAACGAAGGTCCCTCTTTTATGTTTGAAACAAGTGATAACAATAGCTGGCTAGTTAAGGAGTTTACTCAGAACGCTTCTACACCTGTCGCTCATTCCTTCCTTTATAGTTTATATAAGCAAATGCCAAATGATACTGATTTCAGCGTGTTTAAAGAAGCCGGTCTTAAAGGATTAAACTTTGCCTTTGGTGAAGGGGTTGATCATTATCATACAACCAGCGATAACTTTCAAGAGCTAAGTTTAGAAAGTCTCCAGCATCACGGCGAATATATGTTACATCTTGTCACCCATTTTGGAAACGTCGATCTCACTCAAACTCATGAAGGGAATCAAGTTTTCTTTAACATTTTGGGTTCCAACATGATTACCTACTCAGACAAACTTGTCATTCCGATTATGCTGTTGGCAGTTATTCTTTTTGCCGTTACGGCCGTACATGGATATTGGCTTAAGAAACTATCCCTTCTTGGAACATTTGCAGGTTTTCTTGTTTTCATTATTGGCATCATCGGGTCTTTTGCCATCGGATCAGGATTATGGTCCGTACTCACCTTTATTTTTACAGATCAAGAATGGTTAATGGGAACCGATAAGACGGTTGGTACCCTTTACCTCATCAGTTTTTCCATTATTATCTTTGCTTTCTTGACGATCCTTTATGGGTTGGCCCATAAAAAAATCAAAACCATTAGCTTAATGATGGGTGCCTTATTTCTTTGGCTAACCCTTTTAACTGCCTCCAGTTTTCTGCTCCCAGCAGGCAGTTATGTGTTTGCATGGCCGCTATTATTTGCTCTAATCTGCGTCAATATTTTGATTCGTTTAGATGAGCATTCATGGAAGAGTTATCTTGTTACAGCTGGTTTTGCCATCCCGGCATTTCTTATTCTATCACCAGTTATTTATCTCTTTGAAGGACTCATATCCATGCATATGGCTGGTGTGCTCATGGTCCTTGTTTCTCTTTTAGGTGCCATGCTGGTATCTATTTTCACCACCTTAAAAATAAAATTCAATTGGGTGATACCATCCATCTTCTTAGTTACAGGATTATTGGTCATGATCACTAACAGTATCAACCTAAATAACATGCCGACAGCAGAACATCCACAAGCAAGCGATATTGCTTATTTTATGGATGCAGATTCAAACAAAGCATATTGGGCGGCCCGTCAGCCATTAGATGAATATACATCGAATTATATTAATGAAAATGTGAAGAAAGGCCATACGTCAGAATTTTTTCCTATTTTAAACTGGGATGCAAGTTATGCCCAGGCTGATTTATATAGTATGGAAGCACCTAGTGTGACGGTATTATCTGATAAGGTTGAAGGTGCCAAGCGGACAATAGAATACCAATTGAAAACGAATCGCAATGCTGAAGAATTGTTAATGGAGTCTTTTTCAACGATGAATGTATCTCAACTGATCATCAATGGAAAAGAAGTGGAGTTGAAGCAAAAAGAATTCACAAAGGAATCGCCATTTGAATTCAATTACGTTCTAGGTCAAGCGGAAGAGTTACATGTAAAGGTAACCGTAAATGCTAAGGATTCTATAGAGTGGATGATAGCCGATCGTTCTTACAGCATTCCAGAATCAAAAGGGGAACGGTCGTCAAAATACAGTACCTATGGGGATAATTCATACATCATGAAAAAGATTAAACATTAATGACCATTAAATAAAGGCCGACATATACAATGTTTGATTCTCCAAACTAGTATATGTCGGCCTTTTAATACGATTGACTGCTTGTAAAACATCGGGAGGTATTTGAATGGAAATTAAATAATGAATGCCATTTAAATGGTAAAACTTGAACAATAGACCCAAGTGAATAATCTTCACTTGGGACGTGATTTAAGTCGCGTTAGCGATTTTGTTCTTGCTATTAACTAGAAAATGAAGATTCCCAGAAAGTAAGTTGTTCTTTTTTTTAAACTTGGTTAATATTTTATGTTATAGGAAAATGTCTGGAAGAGGTGATTTCAAGTTGGACGGGAACACTAAGATCACTTTTTCACCAAAGATTTGGATTCCAAAACAGATTGAAGAAGCATGGAAATTAAAACAAGAACTTGGCCAAGAGGCCATTTTTATAGCTGGAGGAACATGGATTCAGCTTCGCTGGGAATCGGGGGAGAAGCTTCCCAATCATATCATTCATCTTGGAAAAATCGATGCATTAAATAAGGTTCAGCTGTCAGCTGACCAAACCTTAAGTATTGGTACATTCACCACCTTAGCAGCCTGCCGCAGCCGCCCTGATATCCAGAAGTACTGGCCGATTTTAGCAGAGGCCGCTCGAAATGTCGCATCTCCAGCGGTACGAAATCAAGGTACGATAGGCGGGAATATCGCATGCGGCTTTGGAGATATCATTCCAGCCCTGCTGGTGTTGGGTGCAACTATTACTTGGTTTGATGGATCCGACTATATAACCGATGAGGCAGGCAATTTTTTAAAGAATTCCTCAGCCAAAATTGTAACGGAAATTCATTTACCAAAATCCCCAAAAACTAAAACCTTTTATAAAAAAATTGGCCGGCGTGAAGCCTTTACACCTTCCCTTTTGACGGTTGCCGGTACACTCGCAATGAATGAACGAAATAAAATAGAATATGTTCGACTTGCGGTTGGTGGAGGAGTCATCGTTCCTTCCCGTTTACTAACATGTGAAAGCATGCTCCAAAATCAAGTGCCAAATGAAGAGTTATGGCAAAAAGCACATGCACAAATCCTCCAAGAATTCCAGCCGCTAACAGACCGTTTTGCTTCCTCTCACTATCTTAAATTAGTTGCTGCTAATCTATTAATTGCCGGTCTAACCGAATCGTTATCTTAAGGGGGGAGTGCTTTGCATCTTAATCGTGAATCATCAGGCGAAAACTGGCGGGTAAGACCTGATGGAGTAGAAAAAGTAACAGGCACCTTAAAGTATCTTACTGATTTAACGTTTCCAACTATGTTATTTGGAAAGATTATGCGCAGCCACTATCCACACGCAAGGATTATAGCCATTCATACAGAAAAGGCGAAAAAACTGAAGGGAGTCCATGGGGTTTTGACCTATAAGGATATACCTGGGTTAAATGGGTTTGGTATTCTCGACCCGGATCAGCCTGTCCTATGCCATGATAAGGTTCGGTTTATAGGTGATGCTGTCGCGGCTGTAGCCGCTGAATCCAAAGAGATAGCCGAACAAGCCTTAAAGTTAATTGAAGTGGAGTATGAAGTTTTCCCGGTAGTCGATGACCCAGAGCTATCGCTGTTACCGTCAGCACCTCAAATTCATGAAAAGGGAAACATCCTCCACCGTTCATCCTTTAAAAAAGGAGATTTGGATGAAGGCTTTAAAAATTGCGAGTTTATTATTGAAGAAACGTATGATACTCCAAGGCAAATCCATGCTTATATGGAAACGGAAGGAGGAGTGGTAGTTCCTGATAAGGATGGCGGGATCATCGTCTACATGGGGACGCAACATGGCTACTGCGACCGCTTTCAGCTTTCGAGAATTTTAAATCTCGATGAAACCAAAATACGGGTTGTCTCAAGTCCGATGGGCGGCTCCTTTGGAGGAAAAGATGAATTAAATGTTCAGTCATATGGGGCATTGCTCGCGCTTCACACGGGCTATCCTGTAAAAATCCATCAAAATCGGAGGGAGTCGATACAGTCAGGAATAAAGCGGCACCCGATGCGGATTAAGATGAAAACAGGTGTGGATCGTGATGGAAATATTTTAGCGCATGAAGCTACTATCATTGCTGATACGGGAGCATATGCGACACTCGGCCTTGCAGTATTAGAGTGTGCGGTTGAAAATACAGTCGGACCTTATTTGATTCCAAATATCAATATTGATGGCGTATCTGTTTATACGAATAACGGTGTATCAGGAGAATTTAGAGGGTTTGGCAGCAACCAAGTTGTTTTTGCACTCGAAGGGCAGCTTGATCGGTTAGCTGAAAAATTAAAGATGGACCCTATTGAATTGAGAGAAAAAAATATTAAGAGATTAGACGGATTAGGTGCTCTTGATCAAACCATTGCACCAACGGATGGAGCAAAAGAAGTCTTGGATGCCATCAAACAGTCTAACATTTTACGGATGAAAAAAACGGATAATGGTAAATGGAAAAGGAGAGGTGCAGGGATTGCGATAACCATTCTCGGCCAAGGATTGGGTCACGGGATTCCGGACCCAGGGGCAGGGTGCATGTCAATCAGTAAGGATGGCAAAATTGAAGCAGCTTTTGGTGTAGAAGAGGTGGGTCAAGGGGTATTGGCTGTCATTGAGACCTTACTTATGAAAGCCTTTAAATGTGGAAGTGATGATCTCAATATTGTAATCGGGGACACGGAGAAGGTTCCACATTCCGGTTCGACAACGGCATCAAGGGCAACAACCATGATTTGGTTAGCCATTGAGAAGATGAGAGAATCCTTTGAAAGTCAAATTCTTCAGCGTGCATCACAAATGACGGGACTTCCAAAACAGCAGTTGTGTCTAGGTCCAGGTGGAATATGGAGGGAGTCGAAGTTGATCGTCTCTTATGTTAATTTAGCAGGTCAATTAAATGAACCTATCGAGGTATCGGTTGAATTCCCTTATCCACAATCCAATGATACCGTGCAAAAAGGACGCTACCTTTATTCTTTTGCAGCTGTTGCAGCTGAAGTTGAAGTTGACCTATTAACAGGGAAGGTTACTGTTCTTGGTTTGGACCAAGCGATCGCTGCAGGCCCGGTCGTTAGTCCAATGGGGTATCTCGGTCAAATTGAAGGAAGCGGGGTGATGTCCATTGGTTACACGCTAACGGAGGATTGTCCAATGGAAAAAGGAAAGTACGTAACTGAGAATTTTGACACATATTTAATTCCGACGATTTGCGATGTTCCTCCCGATATGAACGTGTACGCCATTGAAACTGTCCAGTCAGGAGACACATTCGGACCAAAGGGGATTGGAGAAATTGGAACAGTAGCGGTTGCCCCGGCGATTGCCAAAGCGATTCATGATGCGATTGGGTATTGGTGTAACCGAATTCCTGTTTCACGGGAGGAAATTTTACAGGCAGTGGAAAAGGAGGGGAGAATTTGGACGTAATCATTGAGGTTCAGTTTAAAGTAAATGATCAATCGGTAAATCTTGGGGTCCCACCTTTACGCCGTCTGAACGATATTCTTCGCGAGGATCTTGAAATGACTGGAACCAAAATCTCCTGCGGGATCGGCCGCTGCGGTGCATGTACTGTCTTAATGAATGGGCAAATGGTTAACTCTTGTTTAGTGATGGCGTTTCAATTAAATCATGTTGAAATCGTAACGATAGAAGGACTTGACGGTGAAGAAGAACTCGATCCGATACAGAAAGCTTTTATGGAAGAGGGCGGCTTTCAATGTGGGTATTGTACACCTGGGATGATTTTAGCAACAAAAGCATTGTTAGAAAAACATCCTCACCCAACCCAGGAACAAATCCTAGAAGGACTGTCTGGTAATTTATGCCGCTGCACGGGATATGGGGGAATCCTTCGAGCAGTAAAATCCATTTCCAATGCCATTTCCGGTGCCTGATACCGTTCGTGGACAAAACGTTCATTTTGTACGCCTCGAGTAGACGTTTGTTGAAAAGTAGATATTTCGTAAGAGCGACAGCAAGGATGTTTTATGAACAGGGGGGAGTTTGTGAGAGAAGAAAGATTTATGAAGATGGCAGTAGACATTGCTCTTGAAAATGTTATGACAGAACACGGTGGCCCGTTTGGAGCCATTATTGTGCGAAAAGGCAAGATCATTGGAATTGGCCGTAATGAAGTGACAGCAACGAACGATCCGACCGCACATGCTGAGATGCAGGCGATTCGCGCAGCCTGTAAAGAATTAAATAGTTACCAATTGACAGATTGTGAGATTTATACGAGCTGCGAGCCTTGCCCGATGTGTTTCGGAGCAATCTATTGGGCGAGACTAACATCAATCTATTATGCGTGTACAAAAACAGAAGCTGCTGGAATTGGATTTGACGATCAGTTTATTTACGAACAACTTGCGTTACGATTCGAGGAGCGAGCGATACCAATGAAACAAGTACGGCCAGAAAATTACATGATACCATTCAAAATTTGGAAAACCTCAATTAATAAGGCAGAATATTAATAAAGGGTGTCAGGCACCGTTAGGGACAAATGTCCTTTTCTGGTGCCTAACACCCTTTAATAGTTACTCGAAGCTTGGTGACATGCAGGGAGTCGATTTGGCTAAATAGGAAGCCTTGTTTTTCAAGGATGGGCAAGCTCATATAACTGGTATCAACCATTAATAACTGAAAGTTGTCTCTTGCAGTTATGATAGAGAAAATCCTTATACCTTGTACGACCTCCAGTAAATACTTGCTTCATCAGCTTTTCTATTATGTCATTTTGTATTTCTTGATTGCGATAAAAATAATCATAAAAAATAGCTATTTTCTGGCATATGTCATCTATTATTGAGCCAAAAACTGAAATGCTAATTCAAATAAGAAATATTTATCGAAAATATGCTCCTGAGCTTGATACTTATATGACCACGGAGGAAGCTGAAGACCTACATAACCTTCGCATCTCACAAATACAAATCAATAATTTATTTGAAAAGCCAGTTACTAAGATATACCGATGGGATGACGAATATACTACGGAAAAGTATCTAAAATTAATTCAATCCTACTCAGATTTTCACGATATTAACGATGAGAAGAAACAAGCTATTTTAGAAAGTGTTGCAGACTATATCGAAAGTGAAAATGGTAAAATAGTTGTTCCACAAGAAGTAAGATTATATATGGCTAGAAAGTGATGTTTGACATTCTTTTCTTAAACAAACGGAGTGCGTTAGTTGAAAATAATAAGCCTATTTGTATCCGTGGCCCTATTTTTGTTATCCCATTAAAGGGCGCGATTGTTGAACAACAATTAAAAGGGCGATACATATTATACATGACTAATATGTATCGCCCTTTATTTTTTATGACTTTTTACGATTTAGGTCTTGATAATATAAAGTGTAGTAAGGCTTTTATTTTTCTATATCAAAATTAAGCGACTATACTATCTCTATAAGATCCGTTAGCTTACGGATTTCATAAGTCGGCTTAATTCCTAAATGGTTTTCTTTAAGATGCGGATTGAACCAGCAAGTGTCAATCCCGTAATTTATGCCTCCATGAATATCGGAAGTCAAAGAATCGCCTACAATCAACACTTTAGCTTTATCTGTAATTTGCAGCTTAGAAAACGCATAATCGAAGATACCTTTATTAGGTTTCTGAAATCCAGCTTCTTCAGAAATAATGATATGCTCAAACGTATTACAGAGAGACGAGCTCCCAATTCTTGATGTCTGCACATTTGTGAATCCATTTGTTATAATGGCCAGCCGACAACCAGTAAGATTGTCACATAATTCTACAGCACCTTGCATAAGATGCGCTTCCTGTCCCAAATATTCAAGATAAACATTGCTGAACGTATCTGCATTGATTTCAAGCTCATGTGCAAGGAATAATCTCCTAAATCTCTCTACTCCCAATTTTGGCAAAGTAGTAAGCCCTTGTTCCAAATCTCTCCACAATACATTGCTAATCTCTTTATATTTAGCTTCATAATCCGCCAATCCCGTAGGCAATCCAAACTCTACAAAAGTTTTATGTAGTGCCTTTCTTTCTGATATACTGAAGTCGAACGGTGTATCATCAACATCGAACAATATGATTTCGTATTTCATAGCTCCTCCATTTATCCATTGCTTATCCAATATTAAGTCGGTATCGACAGGGATGTGATTCTTATTTTTTGAGATACAAGATTGTAAATGGGATAAATTAATAATCCTTACAGGTATAGTTTGCTTATTATTTTTATTGTGTTACATAGTGACCTAAATGTAAAGTAAACTGCAATGTCGGAAAGTAGTATTAGGAGTATCACCCCATGCCCATCAAGCTAATATTTTGAAGTACCCCAAAAAACAAAAATTTTATCTCCCTACAGTTGTCTACATGATTTCTGCATAAGGAAAGGACTCTATGAATATTAAAATAAATAATAAAAAATAGGTTGGGGTACGTCCTTATAAAAAGAACGGTGTTTATCTTTCTTAAAATTTAAATCTAAATTTACGCTATAGGGAGTGTGTTGATGGAAAAATACAGATTATCAAAAGCAATCGGGGTTGTCTTAGGGATATTAACGATCATTGTTACGTTAGGATATGGCTTTCTGTATTTACTTGGTACTTCCTTAGGGAAAGCGCTCCATTCCGAAATTGATTCATCAGCAACTGATAGGCTTACTTTAGTCATTCTTATTGGTCTTCTCATAGTCGGCGTAATAACTGGAGCAGGTTCTTTTTGGTTAAACCGGAATGTATGGAGAGTCGTTTACTTTGGATTCTGTTTGGTACTTGGAATTTGTCTTTTTGTTACCTTTTTTATTTCTATAGGAGCATTAGGAAGCATATATGAATTTATGATTTTATGTATTAGCATGATGTATTTTTTGTTGAGCTATTTAGTAAGAAAGGGGAAATGAAAGTTACAAAGGTTGATTGCGGTTTTATCTCGCTCTTGAGTGAAAAGGCATCAGATACGCTTTAACTTGTGAATAAAGGGTAGAAGAATTCGGTATATCGCAGCTTGCCCCCTCTATCACTATTAAGGTGGAATGGTTTGGTGAATATTCCGAATTACCGAATAAAAACATTGTGAACATATTGCACTGTTTTACCGTGTTTATTATGATAGAATCAGGCTGTAATTACATTTAATTCTTGAACCAAGATCACATACTCTAGGATACGGGAGGACTGATCATTTTGAAAGGTGTAAGGCTGTTAAAAAAACGGATGTGTTTTGGACTATTAAGCTTAAGTCTTGTAAGCTTAAGCCTCTTTGGAGAATCAAAGCAGACGGAAGCAAAAGAAAAAGTAGAGCAAACAAAAAGTACAAGTCATGCGACTAGCCGAAAGTTCGTACAACTTGAGAAAAAGTTTGATGCTCGGCTCGGGGTCTATGCTATCGACACTGGCACAAATCGCACGGTAGCCTATCGACCTGATGAACGCTTTGCTTATACATCCACCTTTAAGGCTCTGGCTGCAGGGGCAGTGCTGCAACAAAACTCGATTGACAAACTTGACGAGGTAATCACCTACACCAAAGATGATCTGGTCACGTATTCGCCGATCACAGAGCAACACGTGGATACGGGGATGACCCTTAGGGAAATCTGCGATGCTGCTATCCGTTACAGCGATAATACCGCAGGGAACCTTTTATTGCAGAAACTGGGCGGCCCTAATGGATTCGAAAAAGCACTGAGGCAGATCGGCGATAATGTCACCGAGGCTGATCGCTTCGAGACTGATTTGAACAGTGCCATCCCAGGAGACATCCGTGATACAAGTACAGCAAGAGCACTTGCCACCAACCTGAAGGCTTTCACGGTCGATGACGTGCTCTCGAATGATAAGCGTACAATCCTTACAGATTGGATGCGGGGGAACCTTACTGGAGACGAACTGATCCGTGCGGCCGTACCTAAAGGCTGGGAGGTAGGCGATAAAACCGGAGCAGGAGACTATGGAACGCGAAACGACATTGCTATCGTTTGGCCGCCGAATAGAGATCCCATCATTATCGCGATTCTATCCACCCATGATACTAAGAATGCTACCTATAATAATGAACTTATAGCACAGGCTGCCAAGGTCGCACTTAATGCCTTCAAGTGAATTAGGAGCGAGTATCAAAACAAGGAAAAATACACGTAGTCATTAGATACTTTTTAATTTTAGGAAGCAATGTCCAATTGCTTCTTTTTTGTTGCCGTTATGAAACTGAATGGTTTTTGGAAACTAGAACATTTAAAGGAAAAAATCGACGAATGTTGGCGTTCGTAAATATCCCTTGCGAGTCCAATTTCGTGTTTTTACTTTCGCCTGTATCTTTGGTTCGAGATAAACAAACTTTTGGACTTTATGGGTTATGACTGATTTAGCAACCATGCCTTCTAAATCAATATGTTTAACAGCATCAAAATAAGTGCTGCCATCTTTTTTGATATAACGGATCTTCGAAATGATCTCTGTATCGGGTAATACCTGGTGTAATATTTCCTTTCTTTTATAGGGGTACGTGAACGATTCAGAGAATGAACCGCCACATCTGAAAATATTTCCAATTGGCGATGGGGTATCGCCCCATAACCATCAAGCTAAAAAAGAAATACACCCCCAAAATGAAGAAACCGAGCCATTTGCACAAAATCTTCGTTTTATATTTGGATTTTTAATAATGTAGGATTTTTTCTTATAAAGCAAACTGGGCCAGATTGTGGAATAACTGGTGCGATCCAATTGGATTATAATCAATTCATTTGACTCATTTATTTCCGTTCGGTAATATAACTAAGCGGTTATAAAATGTATAGGAATGTGATAAATATGGCTGAGGAAAAATACACCACAAGTTTGTTTGAAGTAATAGCTGAGGAAAACCGTAGAAAAATTATAGATCTTATCAGAAAACGACCAAGGTCTGTTGGGGAACTAGTTGAGTGTACACAATTAAGCCAGCCAGGAGTTTCTAAACACCTTCGAAAATTAAGGGAAGCTGGGCTAGTGATAATCATTAAGGATTCCCAAAAAAATATTTACCATTTGAATGCGGAGCCCCTTGCAGAAATTGATAACTGGTTAGAACCTTATCGAAAGTACTGGTCAGACAAGTTTGATATGCTAGAACAATTATTAGATGAGGAGGAGTAATGTATGCTAGCAGTTGTAGAAAAGTTTGAGGATGGATATGTAGCCACATATAATCGACCACTACATCATTCAGTTGAAAAGGTTTGGGCCACATTAACTGAAAATGGGAAATTGGAAAAATGGATGCCAAACTTACAAGTTGTAGACCTTCGAAAAGGCGGAATGATTAAGTTCAATATGAACGATGGGACGGGGAAATCTATTGATATTTCGATTATAGATTTCAAAGAACAGTCCTACTTGCAGTATGAATGGGGAGAAGGTTGGGTTCGATTCGAATTATTTCCAAAAGATGATGGTTGTTTATTAGTATTAAAAGAATATATTCCTACTCTGAGTGATCATACTTCAAAAGATTTAGCTGGATGGCATGTATGTCTAGATATATTCAGTACATTACTGGACGGTCAATATATGGACTTTCCAAAAGGTGAATGGGAAAAATGGCATGAGAAGTATGTAAGGATAATTCAACAATTATAGTGAATTTAATATTCAATTAAAGAGGGTGTAGCATAGGTGTTGTAGAACGGTCTCCCATTAAAGGGTACCTGCGGACATCGTGAATAAAGACGATACGTTTGAGGACTAAACAATAGTTGGCCAGCTATTTTAAGCAATTTAAAAGTTTTTTCAAAACATGAAACCTATTGACACTAAAACCAATCACAGTATTGTTGTAACAAACTAAACATCACTATTTTCCGAA
Organism: Bacillus sp. AFS018417; assembly: GCF_002560985.1. Taxonomy (NCBI): domain Bacteria; kingdom Bacillati; phylum Bacillota; class Bacilli; order Caryophanales; family Bacillaceae; genus Bacillus; species Bacillus sp. AFS018417. The sequence goes on along the minus strand of NZ_NTTM01000036.1, from coordinate 33,147 downwards.
AGGAGATATGTTTAAATGAAAAATCCGATTACAATACCCGACCTCTCATCGAGACCGTTTCATTTAACCGTTGAACGATTAATGAATTCTTCACCCAAAGCTCTGTTCAAAGGGTGGACAGAGCAGTTTGACCGCTGGTTTGCAGCACCTGGATCAGTACTAATGAAGCCAGAGGTCAATGAAGTCTTTTTCTTTGAGACAATTTACAAATTTGATGTACATAGTGAGGCACAGCGTCATCCACATTACGGACGATTTTTAAGACTTGAGCAAGACCATCTCGTAGAATTGACATGGGTTACGGGCGCTGAAGGAACAAAAGGAGCTGAAACAGTTGTCACAGTTAAGCTTGAACCTCACGAACATGGCACAAAGCTACATCTTACTCAAGCAGGGTTTCCAGATGAGGAATCAAGGAATCAAGCCGAACATGCTTGGCCGTTTGTACTTGAGAACCTAGACAATAAGATGATGGATCGTTAATAAACAGAAGAAGAGCTGATTTAGCATGAACAACCTTACAAAATTGAAAATCTTAAAGTCAACTAATGAAGTATTTGAAGCATTCGTAGATCCTTCAAAAATCAGGAATTTTTGGTTCTCATCGAGTTCCGAAAGATGGGAACAAGGCAAGAGGGTTACATTGAGATATGATGAATACGATGCTCAAGTAGATATAGAAATAATGGAAGTCGAGATAAATAAAAGAATTGTGTATCAATGGGCGGAAGGACATATTGTTACAATTACGCTAAAAGAATTGGATAGCTCGAGTACAATTATTGAAGTTAACGAAGAAGGTTTTAAAGAAAATGATAATGAGTTAATAAGTCAATTGATTGATAATAAAGAGGGTTGGGTTTATATGTTGACCTGTTTAAAGGGATATTTGGAATATGGTGTTAATTTGAGAGCAGCATTAGTTAAATAACTATATGATTAATCTTTTGGATCTTTTTTGAAAAAAGTTTTAATATAATAAATTCGGAAGTTCCTGACGTTATACCTTATAAAGATGCTTCTTAAATGTTCTGAAATAAATAACCAGCTAAAATAAGTTAATCGATCTTTAACAAACGGGCGCAATCTTCTAATAAGGATTGCGCCTAAAAAATATAAAAAAAGATAAGGTACATTTTCAACTGGACAACCTACTTCTCTTAAATTCGCGCTTCCTATTATGAAGGATCCAAGAGGCTACCCCTATATAGACTTAGCAAAATGGAACTGTCCCTCTATTTCTATAATTTTATTTGTAGGATTTTCTCCTTTTTTGTCGAATTTGTTTCATATAAGGAGGGACACTATATGTTTATCAAAGACTTTTTTATTAATCTTTTTATTTTTGCATTCCTAGTTAGTTCAATTATATTCATCCAAGTGTTTGTAATGAAATCCAGCCAGTTCATGGAAAAAATATATGGGGCAATCATTGCTGTTATTTTGATGACTTTTTCTTTTAAATACATGGGATTTTACTATGATCTTCGAGCTGTTCCTCTCATTTTATCATTTGTTTACTTTGGTCGCACTGCCGGTTGGATTACGGTACTTAGTATTTTTATCATGCGTGTTACTTATATGGATGGATATTATGTACCATATATCGTCGCATTATTAGGAATAGGCATTATATTTACTATTTTTAAAACATATTTCAAAAACTTACATCCATTTAAAGCTAGCTTTCTTTATCTGATTTGTTATATGGCTATGATTCGATTGGTAGGCGAATTCTTCATTCCGACTGTAATATCTAAAATGCTTCACATTCAAAACTTATTATTTACAAGTATGGGTCTGTTAAGCGGACTTTTTCTGATGGAAGCTTATCAAAAATTATATTCCTTAACACAAGAGTTATTTAGAACGAATCAAAAATTAAAAGGATCGAAGCAAGAGCTGAAAGATACTGTTCATGAACTGCAAGGAGGAATCTTTAAATTTATTAAAGTAGATACGCACTTTATACATACGATGTGTGATGGACAATTTTATTATCAAAATGGGCTTTATTCTGAACAGGTGGTAGGAAAAAGTTTACGTACTATAGATCCTTCCATTCTTCCTTCCCACCTCGTTCCTCAATTACTGAAGTATTATATACAAGCATGGGAAGGGAATGAAGTTATATTTGAAATTCCTTGGCCAGATGATGAAAATATTGTGCTAATCGGGCTTCGACCCATTAAGCGAAATGGAAAAGTGATTGAAGTTGTTGGTTCTGCAATTGATATTACAAAGAGAAAAAAGGTGGAAGATGAATTAAAAACGACTAAAGAATTACTGGAGTCATTTGTAAATAACAACATAGATGCGATTGTTATCACTGATCGAGAAGGGCATATTTTACAAGCGAATAAAGCTTTTGAAACGATATTTGGTTGGCCAATACAAGAAGCTATCGGTAAAAAAGTACCTTGTGTACCTGATTTCTTAATGGATGAATCGATAGAAATCATTCAAAATATTCTGTCTGAAAAATCTACAATTACTCGATTAGAGACCATTAGACAACGAAAAAATGGGGATTTAATTGATGTAAGTATAACGATTTCACCTATTCTAGATTTGAGAGGGAATATAATGGCTCTCTCTGCAATATGTAGGGACATTTCTGAAAGAAAACAAGCAGAAAAAGAACGACATCAATTATATCAACAATTGCAAGAAAGTGAATTGAAATATCGTGTATTATTTGAAGAGGCGGCGGATGCGGTATACGTAGTAGAATTGGATAAAAATCGAACACCCACTCGATTCATTGAAGTAAATGCGATTGGGTGTGAAAGGTTTAATTTAAGTAGAGATGAAATTCTTAGTATACCATTTCCTGATCTTGTTTCTACGGATTCTCCCCTTTTAAAAAGATTAATTGAAAAAATTAAAAAAGGGGAAGATTCTTTTACTTTGCAAGATGAATATGTTTTTCATACAGGAAAGAAAATAACGACTGAATTTAGTATTCGTGTATTCAAGTTGAACGGAAAAGAAGTTTTCTTAAGTATTTCTCGAGATATTACCGAACGAATAAAGACGGAAGAATTATTAAGAAAATCTGAAAAGCTTGCTGTTGTAGGTCAATTAGCTACAGCAATCGCTCATGAAATTAGAAACCCTTTAACTGCAATGAAAGGATTTATGCAATTATTAAAAACAATGGAAAATGAAAATAATCATCGCTATATAAATATAGTATCATCAGAAATTGATCGAATTGAAAGCATTACGAATGAATTTATGGCAATAGCCAAACCACAGGCGGTGAAAATTCACCCTAATGATATAAGTATGTTAATGAATCAAGTTGTAATGCTACTAGAGCCCCAAGCAATAATGAACAATATACAAATTAAGACAGAAGTTATCTCTAATATTCCAATGATACTTTGTGAAGGGAATCAATTAAAACAAGTATTCGTTAATATCTTAAAAAATGCAATTGAATCTATGCCAACGGGAGGAGAAATTTTAATTCAAATTAATAAAGCTGGTAATAATCAAATAAATATTCGATTTATTGATCAAGGATGTGGGATTCCTCAAGAGCGTATACCATACCTTGGAGAACCATTTTATAGCATTAAAGAGGAGGGGATTGGCTTAGGATTAATGATTTGTTACAAAATTATTGAAATGCATCAAGGCAAAATATGTATTGAAAGTGAAGTGAATAGAGGAACAATAATAGATGTTACTCTCCCTATTTGTAAATTATAAAACAAATGTTGTTAAATTTTAGAATGGATACAAAATTATCTTAGCTTGATAGGTATGGGGTATTGTTGGTTTGGAATAAAGTTTGTTCAAAAATGTTTTGCAAACCCTTATTTAGTGAGAACCAAAAAGAATCCATTTTGAAAAAAGATAATCAAAATGGATTCTTCTATACCATATCTAGATGTATTATTTTTTAAAAAAGTTTGATCATTTCTTATAAATACTTTTTTTATTAGCCTTTTGATACTCTTTTATCATCTTAACAAAGTCAATTGCAAAACCTATATTGTCTGGCAATCTAAGTTCTGAAAATAAATTCAGGGTGTAACTTAACCTCTTACGTTTATTTGAAAGGCTTAAAAAAATTCTGTTCCTTTTATCACACAAAAATAAGCTTCTATTTAAATAAGCTTTTCCTTCTTCATATTCATCTTTTCATAATTCTACCTGTTCAAAAAGGTCCACTGCATAGGAGTCTTCTTTAACTGGCGATCTGTTCACACATCGGTTTAAATTCACTTTATATTGCAATTCCCTGAAAAATGCTACTAACTTTAAGAAACTATATTTCTAATGAATGTTGAAAATAAAAGAAGAAGATACATATTCGAGCCTTAAAAATCATATTTAGTAACGATTGATGGAAATTGAATTTTGGAGGCTATAATAATGAATGAAAAACATCATAAACAGAGGCAAACTTTATTAGAGGAAAGCCATTATGAGAATCGAGACCTCTCCAATGAGCCAACTAAACTTCATTCCCAGACGATTGGCTCTGGGGGACCTGTACTGGAACAAGATGGTGTACTACACGAAACCTTACAAGAATTTATTCATGAAAAGATTTTAGAAAGACCTGTTCATGCAAAAGGATTTGGTGCATTTGGTTATTTTCAAACGATATATTCGATGTCCGAACATACAAAACTGAGCTTTTTACAAAATTCTAATCAAAAAGTTCCTGTTATGGTTCGCTTTTCGTTAGCTGTCAGTATGAAAGGAACACCTGATACATCTAGAAATGTAAGTGGTTTTACTACAAAATTTTATACAGAAGAAGGCATTTTTGACCTTTTATGTAATCACATTCCTGTCTTTTCTATTCGTGATGCGATACGATTTCCGGAATTTATTAAAGCATTCTTACCTTCACCAAAAAATAATTTAATTGATCCTGATAGGTTTTGGAGCTTTGTAGCAAGAGCGCCTGAATCGATTCATTTTGTTGTACGTTTATACTCTGATGCTGGTACGGTAAAAAGTCTTCGCCGCATTCCAGGACATAGTGTAAATACATATGTTTGGAGAAATGCTCAAGGTATCAGAAAGTACGTTAAATACCATTGGTACCCATTTGAAGGTGTACAATACATTGGCCGCGAAGAAGCAAATAGACTAGCCGCTGAAAATCCTGATTACGCTGGTAAAGATTTATACGATGCGATTGTGGGTGGTAAACCGGTGGAATATGGCTTATATGTCCAGCTCATGGACCCAAAGGATGAAGCAAATCTTTCTTATGATCCTTTAGACAATACAAAAGTATGGGATGAAAAAGAGTATCCCCTAATACCAGTAGGCAAAATGGTATTAAATAAAAATCCTGATAATTATATGGAACAAGTAGAAAAAGTCGCCTTCTCCGTTTCTAATTTACTAGACGGTGCAGAATTATCTGATGATAAAATACTGCAGGGACGTGCCAATATTTATAGTGATTCTCAAAGAAGAAGAATTGGAGCTGAATTTCGTAAATTACCGGTTAACCAACAGCAAAATTGGACACCAGCTAATCAAATTACAAGTGGTGATGGAAGATATGTTGAAGGCAAACTAGAAAGAACTTCTATAACAAAGCAAGACGATTTTGGGCAGGCTGGTGAATTCTATACGAGGTTAACTCAAATAGGAAAAGAACATCTTGTCGAAAATTTAGCTAGTGATTTGAAAGTTATATCTGATGATATTAGAAAGAAAGTTATGGAGTATTTCAATAAAGTATCATCTGACTTAGCAAAGAGAATTGAGATTGAAATGAAAAAGTGATAAGAAGATTAAAAAACGTCACTTTTACGATTAAAATGACGTTTTTTTGTATAAAACTTATTAATTTCCACCATGTTCTTAATAACCGTATACTTTCACAAATACTACAATTGTTGCATTGAAATAAAATTTGATTAAAAGTATCGTGCGAACCCATATTTTACGATAAATAAAAAGAAGCCATTTTGAAAAAAGAATAATCAAAATGGCTTCTTTTCTTCTTGAATGAACATTCCGTTTTATAAAAAAGTTTGATTAAAACTCACTTAGAATTCTTTAATCGAAAAGGAATAAAACGGTATAACTTTCTTTAAAACGGTACATCTTTTTTATAAACAATACGACTTTATTTCAAAGCTACAGGTAGCGCCCCATGGCCATCAAACCAAGATATGAAAATAACTCCAAAACGAAGAAAATACTCCTTTTCTCTAAAACCAATCTTTTGTACTATTTACCAATAAAACATTACCATGCTACAATATTACTACTAATGACAGAAAGGATGATGGGTGGACGATGATTAACTAATCTTATTTTTAAATGTTGAAATTGGATATTTCAAATTATAAAAAATAGGATTAGTCTACCCATTGTTCATAAGGAAGTAAAGCTATTTAATAAAATAGCTTATTTGGGTATAAATAATTTAAACGACTAATCCTGCCAAATTTAATTGGGAGGATTTTTTTTATTCTCCTTTTAAAGAGAGGAATAGATGGTATGAAGGAACTTTTAAAAATACAAGATGTCTGTTTGGAAATAATGGAAAATACTCTGTTTGAACAAATTAATACTACAGTGAAACAGGGAGATATCATTGGAGTAATTGGAAAAAATGGTGCTGGAAAATCCACTTTGTTACAGTTGATAAATGGAGAAATAGAACCAACAAAAGGGAAACTTCAATGGCAACAGATGAACGTAACAATGGCATATGTTGAACAAGAAAAAGAGGCATATATATCTAATGAAGTAACAGCGATAGAAGCTGAACTTCTTTCAAAATGGGGAGTACCAACAAACGATTTTCATAAGTTAAGTGGTGGAGAAAAGCTTAAAATCCGACTTGCAAAAGGATTTGCGCAAGGTACAAACCTTCTAATGTTAGATGAACCGACGAATCATTTAGATGAGCAGAGTACAGAATTGCTCATTGAACAGATAAAAAGCAAAAGTGGAACAATCATTGTTGTATCACATAATCGATATTTCTTAGATGCTGTTGCAACGAGAATTTGGTCGATAGAAGATACAAAACTAATTGAGCATCAAGGGAATTATACGAGTTATATGAAAGTTCGAGAACAAAAGAGACTTACTCAGCAGCGCGAATATGAAAAGCAACAAAAAAACATCGAACGTATAGAATCACAAATGAAAGAAATATCATCATGGTCACAAAAAGCACATGCACAGTCGACAAAAAAAGATGGCATTAAAGAATATTATCGTGTAAAGGCAAAGCGAATGGATGCGCAAGTAAAGTCGAAACAAAAGCGTCTTGAAAAAGAGCTTGAAAAGACGAAAATAGAACGTGTTAAGCCAGACCCTATTGTAGAGTTTTCAATTGAAGCAAATAAAAAGGTAGGAAAACGTTTTTTAGAAGTGAAACAATTAAAAAAATGTTTTGAGGAACGAACATTATTTGAGAAAGTTAATTTTACAATTCAACATGGTGAGAAGATTTCAATACTAGGTGCTAATGGTTGTGGGAAAACAACACTATTGAAGGTGATTATGGGACAGGAAACGTTTGAAGGCGAAGTATGGATTTCACCATCTGCAAACATTGGTTATTTAACACAAGAGGTATTTGATTTACCACTTGAAAAAACACCAGAACAGTTATTTTATAAAGAGACTTTTGAAGAAAGAGGAAAAGTACAAAGTTTAATGAATCATTTAGGGTTTAAATCTTCTCAATGGACAGAACCAATCAAGCACATGAGTATGGGTGAGCGTGTAAAGTGCAAGCTAATGGCGTATATATTAGATGAAAAAGATGTGCTTATTTTAGATGAACCGACAAATCATCTTGATTTACCTTCACGTGAACAACTTGAAAATACATTAGCGCAATATAATGGTACACTGCTTGTTGTTTCACATGATCGGTACTTTCTTGAAAAAACGACTAACAGTAGACTGGTGTTTTCAAACAATAGCATACAAAAGCAATTGAAAGAAACATCTCAAAAAAGAGATAATCTCTCTGAATTACGTTTAAAGCTTGAAACAGAAAGACAAGAAGTTTTAGGAAAACTAAGCTTTTTAACTCTTAAAGATGAAGCGTACATGGAACTTGATAAAAGATTCAAAGAACTTACGAAGCAAATAAAGGAGCTATAATCGAAAATACTTGTAGTTAGGGTACTGCCACATTGCCATCAAGTTAAGAATTCAGAATTACCCCAAAATAATAAAATGAAAATTTCTCAATTCAAGATTTAAAAACGCCAGCAATGTTGTTTAATTAAAGGGCGCAATTCTGTAGCAAGAATTGTGCTCGATCTTTATGTATTGGGCCACTATGTTGAATAAGAGCTGAAAAGCTGGAATAGGTTCGCATTTATGGAATGGAAGTATGAAAAACTGTAAAAATAATTCATTTTGTTAAGGATCATAGTACATAAAACTAATAGCTTCCGAACATACTAATAAAATGTTTTGGAGGTGGGTGTTATGGATAAAAAAGACTTTCAAAAAATTTATAATGAATACTTACAACAAGGGGAAGACCAAGCTCAATTGGAAGTAGTTGAGGAAGTCGATTCAGGAGTAGAACAAATTGTTGCAGTTCGTAAAAATGATGAGGATGATATTATTGCTTTTAAAACAAGTAGTGGAAGAGAATTAGATTACATTACTGCTCTTGATGAAGCAAAATCAGGGAAGTTAGCTCATGTGGACGTATTTCATAAGTATGGCAGGGATATTATACGTAGTGAACCTGATGGTATTAAAGAAAATAACTTAGATAACTTACCTTCTTTTTAAACGGGTAAACCTCAAGAAGAGAATGTTAATTTGGATATTCTCTTCTTTACTTTACTAATTTACTGTAATCTTCGTAAACTTGCTGTAAGAAAACCATCAGTTATTCAATTATAGAGCGTTATTATTGAACAACATAAGTAAAAAATGATCAATCTTTTTTATAAAAACCAATCTTAAATCTACTAGAAAAGCATCCATTTTGATCAATCTTTTTTCAAAATGGATGCTTTTTGTTTACCATAGAAAGCGGATTTGTAAGAAGTTTTTAATCAAACTTTATTCCAAAGCTACATCTCAGTCTCATGTCCTATCTTTACAATATCTTTGCAAAACATTAATCCCATATTTAACTTCATCTGGTAATATTTTCATAGGAAACGTATATATTTCTTCTCACTCTATCTATTAGAAATACAGAAGAATACCCGCCAATCAGTCACAATGTTTCTACTAAATAAAAAGGAGACTAGTGATGACATCGAAATTCACGGGAAATTCCAAAAAATTTGCAACTGTTTTAGTATCGGCAAGTATTTTCGGAAGTATATGGATGGCTCCGGTTGACAGTTCAACAAAAGTTCATGCCGCGGAGCAAACTCTCACACAGGAGAATTTCGACCAAATCGCCAACGGGTTACTGCCTGCCGGCTGGAAGCTTGTACAGGGAGATGCCAAGGTCGTAGACGGCAAGCTAGTATTATCTTCTCCTTCTTCTACCGCCCCTGCCAGAGTAGTGATTCCTTTAGGAGATCAATCAGGGAATTACGTTTTTGAAGCGGATATGACGTTTCAAAGCGCGGTGGAAGACAGCAGATGGGCTTCGTTGATGTATCGTATACAGCCCAATTCTTATCCGTATTATCAATCCGCTATGCGTAGAGGCACTACGGCGATGAACGGGCTGGAGTTCGCCATTCGGAATGAAAGCAATCAGTGGGTCGTGCCGGAAACGAATTTTTACCCGGAAAATATGGCTCTCAATAAGACATATCATATCAAAGTGATTGCAAGTGGCAATCGTGTTCAGCAGTTCATCGATGGGCAGCTTGTGATTGATACGGATCAAGCTGGGAAATGGGCAAACGGGGATGTTGGCTTTCAAGCGAATGGTACGACGGTTCAATTTGATAATGTAAAGGTGAATGAATATCCGAATGCACTTCCTCCTTTAGCGAAAACGAACGCTTTTCTTCCGAAAGAAGCGAAAACGAATATCGTGAATCCCCCTACGATCATTTCGCAATCTGTTGCACAAGAAGGCGCATCTTCGGTTCTCCTGCAGGCAAAGCGGAACGTGCAGGGGCAATGGGTTGTTGACGGAGCTCCTATTGAAAAAGCTCTAGAAAACATAAAAGGCAAATTCATTCCGGTTGTTCAGGTGGAAGAACATGCGGATATTGAAGGTCTCGCAAATATCATGAAAGAAACACAGACGCAGGATTTTCAGATTTTATCCAGCAATCCCGCCATCGTGAAAGAAATGCGCGGCTTCATTAAAACAGCTCGCGGTGCCCTTCGTTACACCAAGTCATCCTTCAATAAGGATGATATGGCCGCTTTCGTGCGTGACATTCATGAAAGCGATGCGATGGTTGCGGTAATGCCGCAAAAAAATCTGAGCCCTGATGCGGTCCATTATTTACATAGCCGCGCAATTTCCGTTTGGGGAAGCGGAGCAGAGGATGTGCAAGCCGCCCATACGCTCATTCATCTTGGAGTGGACGGCATTGTGACAGGGAAACCTGAAGCCTCCATTGAAGCGTTGGGACAATATCCAGAAAATACACTTGTGCAGCGCCCGGTCGTGGCGGCACATCGTGGCGTACCTTCCCTTGCGCCTGAAAATACGATGGCTTCCTATCGAAAAGCTTATGAATTAGGTGCGGATATGATTGAGACGGACGTGCAGATGACGAAGGACGGAAAGTTGGTAATTATGCATGACTATAATGTGGATCGAACAACGAACGGCACGGGCTATGTAAAGGATTTAACACTTGAACAGATTCGCACATTGGATGCCGGTATCAAATTCAGTCCCGAATTCCAAGGTGAAAAGGTACCTACCTTTGAAGAGTTTTTGAATGGTTTTAAGGGGAAAGATGTGGTTCTGCTTGTCGAGCTTAAGGCGAGCGGCATCGAGAAGCAAGTGATGCAGGAAATTGAGCAAGCTGGAATGATTGATAACGTAGTGATTCAAAGCTTTGATGCCAACCATATCAGAAACGTTCGCAGTCTCAACCGTGAAGTCGGAACCGGCTATCTTTACTCCGCTGGCCCTCCTTCCACACTAGACAGTAAGCTGAAGAAGGCTCAGCAGATGATGCAGTACGGCGCCAGCATGAACGCGACATTGAATGCAAGCTACGGTAGCCTGTATCCGGAATTTATCCAATATATGCGTCAGCGCGGATTTCTGAATATGCATTGGACGTTCAGGGACGAGAATCCGTTTGGAGAAGCCTTGCAGGCCGGCGTTGTCGGACCGATCACGGACTATATGCAGTGGCTGACGGATGCGCCGATTCGTTTGGAAATCCCGAATAAAAAAGTAAACCTGAAAGTAGGAAAAACAGCGACTATACACATAAAGTCCAAAGTAAATTATCGCGAGGACAAAAGAGAGAATATTCCTACTACTATCTTTGTGAACAGCGGAGAAGACAAAGTGAAAATTGAAGGCAGTACCATTCAAGCATTGAAGCCCGGAACAGTGAATGTATTTGCGATGCATACTTTCCAAATGCTTGGGAAGGAATGGCATATTGTAGCTGAGCCGATTGAAGTAACTGTTACAGAATGAAAAGTATAGATAACTGCCCCTCTTTCAAATGGAGGGGCAGTTTAGTAGCAGAGGGACTTCACTATAATTTCATCGAATGTATTAGATAAAGTGAAGGGCATTATTGTAATTTACTTTAGGGAGAGAAAATAATTGAACCTAGGTAATCCAATAGCTATAGGGAATACAGCAAAGATATATCTTTGTGATAATAAAATTGTGAAAGTGTTTAAAAAACATTTTCCAAATACAGAATCTTTATACGAAGCAAAGAAACAAGAATACGCTTATTCATGTGGGCTTCACGTCCCAAAGGTACTAGAAGTCACAGAAATAAAGAGTAGACAAGCGATTATAATGGAATATGTAAAAGGGAAAACAGTAGGTGATCTCTTAATTAATAATATGGAACTAGCTGAGCATTACATAAGTGTTTGCGTCAACGTACAACAAAAGATACATGCTGTTGTTGTTGATTCAGATTTACTTGAACCGATGTCAGAAAAACTACATCGCCAGATTGAATCCGTACAGAATCTAGATGAGAAACAAAAGGATAAATTATTAAGAAAATTGGATTCAATGGTATTTGAACCCATACTATGTCATTGTTGAATATGAACAATCTCTCTTTTACTAACGGGGCATGTTTGTTGAAGAAGAATTGACACAAGAAGGTCGTTAATGAAGGCGATCTTTTTTATTTTGTCAATTTTTTAGAATAAGGGATTTCCAATTGGAGTATTATGTTAAAATCAAATCAAGCAGAGCAGTTTTTAGGGTATTGATGGTGAGGGTAATGGGGGAAATGATTATCTTCGTGAAAAGTCCTATGATTCACTAAAACTAAAACAGTTTAAATTATAATTCTTAAGGGGTGTTTATTTATAGTTATAAATAGAAATAAGTTACACTTTATTTGAAGATAAATAAAAACCATAAGCCTTACTTAAAGAACTATAAGGGGTAGCGTCAGGAAAATGCGGATTTACAACGTTAAGGAAATTATAATATTAAAAAGTCCAATTTCTCAGTATTAAAATTGAGAAATTGGACTTTTTTCGTTACTCCAAAAAAGTACCCTATAGTTTAAGTGATAGCATTCACAAATTTATATAAAAAAGCCGATCTCCACATTTGGAAAGTCGGCCATATTAATGTATTGAGTGGAGTTGGATCGGTAACTATCATTTTTAAGTATGCACCACCGAAAAAGTTGGCTTCAATTTTTTGTCCCAATTGAAAGATTGTGAGACACCGCTCTAGTATCCACTGGAGCGGTGCTACTAATTAAATCTAGATTTATTCATAAATTACAATATTTCGATATACCCTTCTGTTCCATGCACACGAATTCGTTGCCCATCTTTTATCATTTTGGTAGCATTTTCCACTCCGACAACTGCTGGCAAGCCATATTCGCGTGCTATAACTGCTCCATGGGTCATCAGTCCACCGACTTCGGTGACTAGACCTTTTATGGATACAAATAATGGTGTCCAGCCAGGGTCTGTAAATGAGGTGACTAATATATCTCCATCTTTCAAATCAGCATCTTCTAGGCTTAAAATGACACGTGCTCTTCCCTCTATAACTCCGGAAGAAACTGGCAGACCTACAAACGCTTCGGCTGGGAGATTTTCTCGTTTGTACTCACCTGCAATGATTTCACCATCAGACGTGATAACACGTGGGGGAGTAAGTTTTTCATATAATTTGTATTCGTCTTTTCGTTTGCTGATGATCCGGTAATCTAGTTTATTTGTGCGTACAACTTCGTGAAGTTCTTCAAAAGTGAGATAGTATATATCTTCATTTTCACGAATAACGCCCGCTTTTACGAGTTGTTCGGCTTCTTTTAGTAAAGCCTGCTTATAAATGAAGTAGCGATTAATCATGCCGTATTTTGGATATTCACGATAACCAATGAAATTCCGGATTAGGCTGATCATTCGTTTTGTCTCTTTGGCTTTTTGTTCACCATCCGGTAATTGCTTCAATCGATCTAATAACTCTTGTTCTTTTTTCAAAGCTTCCTGTAGCCCTTGCTCAAATTTCCGATGGCTAGCATTGGGCTCAAAGTTTTCGATGTTACCCAGAATCATGGGGACAAGTGTAATTGGTTTTTCACTCCATCTAGTTCTAGTAATATCGATTTCTCCGGCACATCGCATTCCGTATTCATTGAGAAAAGCATAGAAAGCGTCTCTAGCTTCCTGTCCACCATCAAACTTAACCAGTTCATCCAAAAAGTTATCATCTTTTACATGTTGTAAATAATCAATTACTTCTGGATAAGGACGAATTACATCTGCGACATCCAATAGTGCTAGACCCATTTCAGAAGTAATATTGTTTGGTACAGATTGAGAAAGCGTGTTTGCTGCGTTTTTTTCACCTAACCACTCGTTCATTTTTTCATTGACCCATGATGAAGCATTTATGGCAGCCATAAATACAGCTGAACTTTGTGGGTCAAATAAAATCTTCTTTAATTCCTGAATATCTTCTAGAATAAAATCAAATAAATCTGATCCTGATTTCATTTGGATGTTTTGTTTTAACTCTTCTATGGATGTTTGACTACGCTTAATCAAATCAGAAACGATTGATGGATTGCTTTCGATTTGTGCTAGCATATCTGTATTGCCTCTTCTGGGATTTGGTGCTTTATTATCATTTGGTAACGATTTTATAAAATCTCCTCGATCAATAATGTTCATAAGTGCGTCTTTCATGAGCGGATCGTGTTGTCCCATGGCATTTAATAAAATGTTTCTATTGATAGATGAAGCCAGTTGATGTGTGACATCAACAAACAACCTCCCACCAGCTTTACGCATAGGAGCAGGAGTCGTTAACAGGAAAAATGACAATCCCAGTGGTTTTATGGGATCGGTCATCATTTGTTGGTGACCGACAGATACATAAACGTGATTTTCTTGATTATTCGCTTCAGGGATGGGGAAAAGAGTCGTGATTGGACGACTCTGGACAATGTAAAATGTATCATCAGCCAAACACCATTCGATATCTTGTGGACAACCAAAATGAGCTTCGATCTGTCTTCCTATGCGTGCTAGTTGTAAAATTTGTTGTTCAGTAAGTGTTTGAGTCTTTTGCTGATTAGGATCGATCTGCTGTGTCTCTGTTCCGCCTTCTTTTAGTCCATAGATAGCCAATTTTTTGGTTGCTATCATCTTATCGACGATTTCCTCTTCCTGTACTTTATAACAATCGGCAGATACCAAGCCAGAGACCAGTGCTTCTCCAAGTCCAAAACTGGCATCGATTGATAGCAACTTTCGGTTAGAAGTAATCGGATCAGCAGTAAATAAAATCCCTGAAGCCTGTGGGAAAACCATCTTTTGAATGATAACGGATAAATAAACTTGACTGTGGTCAAATCCATTTTGCATACGGTAGATTACCGCGCGATCCGTAAATAGGGAAGCCCAACATTTGCTGATATGCTGCATGATTGCTTCTTTGCCGATGATATTTAAATAGGTGTCTTGTTGACCAGCAAAAGAGGCATGTGGTAAATCTTCAGCAGTCGCACTAGAACGCACTGCATAAGCATGTTCATCACCAAGCTGGGAGAGATAGTGAGTAACTTCTTTCACAACATCGGAAGGAATCTCTACTTCCATAATGATTTGTCGAATCTTCCTGCTAATTTCACCAATTTGATCTCGATCTTCTACTTTTAGCGTTGTTAGTCGATCTAACAAAGCATGATATGTTTCGTTTTGTTCGATGGCTTTTTGATATCCCACTGTTGTGACACAAAATCCTTCTGGTACTTGTATTCCTTCAATTTTTGATAATTCCCCTAAATTTAACCCTTTTCCGCCAACGAGCAAAAGCTGTGTTTTTTCTATCTCCTGAAAACCGAAAACCAAAGAACTCATTCTACATCTCTCCTAACCATTAATGTTCTATTGATTTTAGCAGTAGTAAATGAGAATAAATAGTCTATATTGACCATTTTTTATATGTTATAATTAAATTAGGAAGAGTTCAAAAAATAGCTAAACCTTACCATACAGTAGTAAACTGATGCCTCGGTTCATCCACTCGAAAGTAGCTCATATGCCTTTTAGCCCACAATGAATATGGTTAAAATCAAATTTTTTCCATTTATTTTATCAAAATTAAATCACTACATCGAAGTCATTTGATTTAGGCAGAGAGGCTGCTTTTTTCATGAGTTGTTCCCATAATCGAACAGATTTTCTCCATTCCAATGCGGCCTGTCCCTTTTGATACATAGCATTCTCATAACTAAGAGTAAGTTGTTGCATATCAGTTGAGTTGTAAAGCGTATCTATACGAAGTGCGTACTCACGTAATGTTTGGCTTTCGTTGCGGGGAATACCTATTCTCGCAAATTGTTTTAAGAGTGCCTCGTAAGCCTTTGGATAAACAGCATTACCTTTTCGGTATTTATAGAGGAGAATCACGAAAAATGTAAGCCACTTCATTCTAGTAGTAAAGAGAATGTAGCTAATTATACTTATTGATATAATAGTGAGGAATAAGTACCACCAAGAAAAGTCTTTTTTAGAATTCGTCATCTTTTTGGTAGAGGATTCTTCGGTATTTTCTATTAGATTTTTGTGTTTCGCTTCATTATTTCGCTGTTGTATTTGTTCATTGTTAGGATTAATCACTTCACTATTTTGTGAACCGGAAGCCGGAGCGTCGTTTGTAAAGTTATACGGGTTGCTGAATCCTTTTGTTGGTTCGAATGGGACCCAGCCGTATCCTGGAAAATATACTTCCACCCAAGAGTGTGCATCATTATTAGTAATTTTATAGACGCTATCACCCTCTAAATCAACTATTGTATCGTCAAGAGTGCCTTCGGTATAACCCTTCACCCAACGCGCGGGAATACCAACAGAACGAAGTAATACAATCATGGACGTTGAAAAATTATTACAGTATCCGCTTTTCGTATCGAAAATGAATTGATCTACGTAATCTTGGTTTTTGCCAGGTACCACAACATGTTCTGTTTCATATACAAAGGAATTGTCTACGAAGTAACTTTCGATAGCTAATACTTTATCATATCGAGTGATTTTATCCTTTGTAAGATGTATTGCCAAGTCTTTTACTCGTTGTGGTAATGATTCGGGAAGTTGTGTATATTTTGCCATGAAATAAGGACTTGTCTCCATACTCTCATCCGTTTTTACAGCTTTCAATTTTTCTACGGAAAATTGAGGAATTTCATAAGTCACTTTATATTTGTTTAAAGAGGTAGAAGATCCTTCTTTCATTGTATAAATTTTTTCTGAAAACGGATCAACGCTGAATGATACATCTGAAACAGCTTCAACTGACACTAATCCTGCGGGATAAATAAGATGAGGATAACTTTTTTGCATGTTAACTGTTGCTACAGCTGTACTCGTTTTTATATTCGATTCATACCATTTCACTACGTTGTTTTTATTCTTAAAAGAATTTTTTTTTGGTGCTTCAGAAACTTCCCAGCCTTTTCCGGTATAAAAGTCTTTTGTTTCTACTCTCCAATATTGACTATTTTGCGTTTGTGCTGTGAAAACAATTGTATCATCTGGCTTAAAAGGGCCACCTAGTTGAGAGTCATCTACACTATATCCGATTTTTGAAACTTCAGCTTTCTTACTTGTTGCAGCTGTATCGAATTTTAAAAAAGTAATAGGATTTGGCCATTGAGGGCCAAACTTTGGAGCAAAATATGCGATGGCTACGGATAATACAATACATATAGCAAGTGGTATATGTAATTTAGATATCAGTTTGGAATACTGTCGTAAGTGCTCATTCGCTTTTATCTGTTCGATATGAAGGAGACTAAGCATAAAAAAACCGATGACAACGGTGCGAATAATTGCATGATTTGCGTTGTATAAGTGTAAGTTATGAAAAGTCGTGATATAAATAATAGTCAATATAAGAAATAACAGTCCATGTTTTTGACGAATCATCCAATAAGAGATGAGAGAACATAAAAACCAGAGCAATAGAAAAAATAAACAGGTGCGAAAAACTGCGGAAAGACCTTGCCAATTTGCTTGAAAGAGAAGAGTGATATTTTGGAAAATATCAGAAAAGAATGATGTCATCCAAGATGGATTAATAAAAGTACCTTTATAATATAGGGAATGAATAATGAATAAAATAACTGCAATTTTTACTGGAATTTGCCATCTTGTTTGTAAAAAGGAGAGAGAGAAGCAAATTCCTATAAATGCTGCAAAAATATCTAATCTCTCCATACTCGTAACACCTATAAGTGGTCTTAACCACTCTAGTAAAATAAGAAACCCACATAAATACATGAGGAATCTACTTATATCCCATTGTTTTTTTGTATGTAGTGTCATCATTTGTTCACCTCAATCAAAAAACACATTTGTATAACGATTATCATAAGCCGCTTTTACAAATATTTTTCGTTTTTGCAGTGCTTCTAATATACTTAGTTCACGATTTGAGAATTGGTTCGCTTTTTCTTTCACGACAAACACTATCAGCCTTCTATTTTTTAATGCCAAACCTTCAGCTGTTTTTAAAATGTCGGGAGAAAGATCACTTGTCACGAGTATAACTGTTACTGGTTGATACATTTTTCTTAATTCCATTTCTACAGTTTGAGAGAGCGGGAATATACTGTCTGCTTGCACCTTTGCTAAATGACGAAAGATTTGTTGCAGCTGCGTATCCCCGTTGTGCAAAGGGAAAACAGTCTGTTCTTTTCCGACAGATACGAATGATGCTGGTGAATTCTGTTTTAAGATAGCTCTGACGAGAGAGGCTGTAAACGTAACAATCGACTCGAATAGGGGAGATGGAGTTCTATCCATAAAAATCATGACATCTTGACTCCGCTGTTGTTCAAATTCTTTCGTCATAATATTATTTTTTCGAGCGGTTGCTTTCCAATCGATCCATGAAAAGCGATCACCAGGTTTATACTGTCGGACACCAACTGAGACTGTAGAATCTTTTGTTAAATTTATGTTTGCTGAGAGCGCTCCTTGTTCGAAATGATTTTCCAATTGTTTATAATTTATATTCATATATTGAGGATAGATTAAAAATGTATTAGGAACTGAAAACATGATATCTTTTTCAATAATACCGAATATATCGCCGGTTTTTACACGTACATTTGAAAAAGTGTGTTCTCCTCTCGGGATTGTGTTAATTACATATTGATACGAAATCTTTCGTTTGAATCCTGGAAATAGTATTACTTTGGCAGCCTTTGCTTGTTTATAATTTTTAAATTGTGGAGGAAGTTCATCTTCTATAATTAAATAAAGTAAGGGAAAAGGGATTTTTCTTTCTATTATAATAGTGCTTCGAAATTGTTCTCCGGCTATGTATTCCTTTTGATTTGTTGTGCGTTTTACTTCAGCATCCCGCAAAGCGTAAAAGGGAAGCAGCATTGAATAGAAGCCAAAAGGGAGAGTGCTATAAAATAAAAACCAACTTACAAATCCTCCGTGTATCATGGCATATAAAAATGTTAAGACAAGGAATAAAGGAATTATCAATAACTTTCCAATGTTATAAACTGCTCGTAGTAGCTTTTTCATCAAGGATTTATCGTCCTTTGAGTCGGCACTGAAGTTCGTGCGACAATTTTTGCGATGACTTTTTCTCCTGTTATTCCTTCAAATTTTGCTTCCATTTTTAGAATGAGTCTATGAGCTAAAACATACGGGGCCAAAAATTTAACATCATCCGGAATAACATAATTCCTGTTGTGGATGAACGCATAAGCCTGTGAAGCCTTCATTAAAGCGATAGAACCTCGGGGACTTGCTCCTAACTGTATAGAACTATAATAACGAGTTTGATTGACGAGTTTTACGATGTAATGCTTGATTGCCTTTTCTATATATATTTCTTGTGCGCTTTGCTTTAATTTCAGCAATTCTTCTATTGTAATAATAGCCTGTAAATGGGAGAGTGGATTTGTTTTTTCCATACGGTTTAAAATTTCAAATTCTTCTTCTGCTGTAGGATAACCCATTTTTAGTTTTAATAAGAAACGGTCAAGCTGAGCTTCCGGTAAAGGGTATGTTCCTTCGTATTCAACTGGGTTTTGTGTGGCCATTACAAAAAATGGATTTGGTAGAGGTCTAGTTATACCATCTATTGTAATATTGCCTTCCTCCATACTTTCCAGTAAGGCGGATTGTGTCTTCGGTGATGTACGGTTAATTTCATCAGCAAGTACGAAATTCCCCATAATTGGTCCTGGTTTGAACTCAAATTGTAGCTCTTTCGGATTATAAATAGAAACACCTGTTACATCTGACGGTAGTAAATCAGGTGTAAATTGAATTCGTTTGTAATCGGCATCGATTGATTTAGCAAGGGTGCGTACCAGCATTGTTTTTCCGACACCTGGAACATCTTCTAATAGCACATGACCTTCAGCTAAAAGAGCTGTCAAGGTAAGAATGGTTTCTTTTCGTTTTCCGACCATCACTTTTTCGATATTGTTGATTATCTTTTCAACAATTGGATGTAACGAATCAAGGTGTGTCATCGTATGCCTCCTAATTTTATGATCTATGTAAATAAGAATTGAATCTTTGGATATGTTACAGTGGAATTAATCTAAGAGGTGATTGTCCCTTTTAATTACTTTATAACTTCTATACCTGCTAGGAAAATCCTACTCTACATTTTTAAAATATTTTGTGTTGTTTCTAGGTGATATGCACATGAAGTATGGTTCAATACGAAAAGGCTGTATAGTGAATAAATAAACACTATATAGCCTTTTCAATTTGATTAACTTGCAATCTCATTGTTAGAATTATTCGATTTTTCTGCTTGTAAAAAGAGCTTTGTTTCTGTAACAACAATCCCGCTTAATCCAATAAGACCAATTAAATTTGGAATTGCCATTAGTCCGTTTGCAATATCAGAAAACGTCCAAACAAGTCCTAGTTTTAAATTTGCTCCAAATGCGACCATACCAACAAAAATGAAACGGTAGTATCGAACAGCATTACGGCCGAATAAATACTCCACACATTTTTCACCATAATATGACCAGCCTAACATCGTTGAGTAAGCAAATAAAATAATTGCAATGCCAAGAATCATACTTCCGGCGTTTCCAAATACAGTTTGGAATGCAAATGTCGTCGCTTCAACACCTGTTTTACCAGAATTCCAAGCGCCTGTTGTAATAAGTACTAGACCAGTAATCGTACATACGACAAATGTATCAAGGAACGTACCAGTCATAGATACGAGTGCTTGTTTAGCGGGGGAATCCGTTTTCGCAGCAGCAGCTGCAATTGGTGCGCTTCCAAGTCCCGCTTCGTTTGCAAATACACCTCGTGCCATCCCAATTTGAATAGCTGAAGCAACAGTTGCTCCGGCAAAACCGCCAGCAGCTGCAGTGCCGTTAAAAGCACCTGAAAAGATGAGCTGAAATGCTTCTGGAATTTGATCTATATGATAAAAAATAATTATAAGTCCAGCAAGTATATAAAAGAAAGCTTTAATCGGAACAAAGTAACCTGTTACTTTTCCTATTTTTTTAACTCCGCCTAAAATAACCATTGCGATGAAAAGAGCCATTACGATTCCAGTCACGACAGGCGATATAGAAAAATTAATTTTCATGGCCTGAGCAACAGAGTTGGATTGCACCATATTTCCGATTCCAAATGAAGCTGTTGTTCCGAAAATAGCAAATAATATAGCTAGCCATTTCTTTCCTAGTCCACGTTCTAAGTAATACATGGGGCCACCAGAGTATTCACCGTTCGCCCCATGAATGCGATACTTTACCGCAAGAATAGCTTCTGAATATTTTGTTGCCATTCCAAACAAGGCAGTAATCCACATCCAAAATATTGCGCCAGGTCCCCCGATGGCAACTGCAGTTGCAACGCCGGCGATATTCCCCATACCAATAGTAGCTGACATTGCGGTCATCAATGCTTGGAAATGGCTAATGTCTCCTTTAGAAGATTTGTCCTCTGATTTTCCGAATGCTAGTTTATGTGCATATAATAGTTTAACAAATTGTAAGCCTCGTAGGCGTACGGTAAGGAGGATTCCTGTTCCAACAAGCAGTAACAGTGTAGGCAGCCCCCATACATAATGATTAATTACTTCTAAAACTTGATTTACTGTTTCCATCTTTATTCTCCTTTACAAAAAATAAAAAACCATTTCATATAAACGAAATGGTCTCTGGAGATACAAGGAATAGAAAAATAAACCGATTCGGGAATCGGTATTTTCTGTTGCTTGTCTCTGTCCTTTTACCTGAGAGATTATCCGCTGTAATAGCAGATTTGCTCCTTCGGTGCTCTGTTTCCTCCTTTTTGCTATGCAATAGGAGGGAGTCTCTCCAGAGATTCGTCCCCATACAGTTCTACTTGAATACAAGACCTGAGAGTTTCAAAGCTGTCCGACCAGCTTTTTGCCCCATCGGTAGATCAAAAGATCTTCTCCTGTATGGTTCATCCGAATGCTATGAAATTAATATGAGTTATTATAATCATGATTTATATTGTAAGTCAAGAATTAAAAATATATAGATTCATAATTAATATTTATAAACCAATGATTTTTATCTGCTTATTTAGGCTGAAAAAGGCTTGTCTTTCGTAATTCATATATCATTTTAGTAAGCACATCATTATAATTTTTCTGCGTTAATTCATAAATTTTCATTTCACTATTAGCCTTTATTTCATCTATTTTAGGATGAGAATCATAGTATATTGTTCCTAACACAGTTTGAGGACCTTGCATAAATTGATTAATAGTAGATAGAAATTTTGGAGATGCGATTTGCATAGGTCCAATCTCATCTATCACTATAATCTTCTTTGCGTTATTTTGAATAGACTGAATAGCTATACTTTCAAATTCGGAAACATTTACGCCATATCTGCCAACTCTAATATCGCTTTTAGAATTAATATCTGCAATCACTGATTCTTCTCCGTCAAGGGAGATAATTTTAAAACCAGTTCTATTAGAGTTCTCTACGATTTCTTCGGTATAAAACCCTCCAAAATTTTCTATTCCAAGTGCATTTATTATTTTCTTTAAAACCGTAGTTTTACCTACTCTCGGCTTGCCAGTTAGAAAAAAATGATTTCCCATAAAGAAATACATCCTCCTGTGTCGTAAGAGTAACTACTTGTTGAATTAGAAATGTTTCATTTCACTATTTTGTATATGAGGACACTTAGCAAGTAAGGTTTGTATGAACAATTCTTCATTTTCTGGTGATAGTTTGACACTGCCAAATATGGCATTTGGATAGTGAATTTCTACACCGTGAAGTGCAGCCGCTGGGCGAAACCCCATAAGCATATCATCAGTTGGATGAATCTTTGTAATATTTTCATAGGGAACGTTGCACCAAAAAGGACCGCATCTTGCATATAAACTCTTTTCTCGCAATTCATAGCGAATCCCGAAAATGATCCATAACATAAATAAATCAAATATAAAGAGGATGCTCGAAATGATGAACCAATCCACAGAGGTTAATGATTTATCTAGCCAAAGCGGAAGAGAAAGGAGTACATTACATAATAAGGTAGCTCCAATTATCATATACCAATATCCTCGATCTCGTCGTACTTTCCATCTCATTTCATCAACTTCTCCTTTATTTGATATACTTTTTTTAGAAATGATGACTTTGGGGGTTACATACAAATATTACCACATTTTCATGTGTATAATTAAGAATATGTTACATTAAGGGCTAAATATTGAAAAAAGGTAGTTTATGTAGAAATTAGATGGCAGAATGAAGAGGAAAGATGTTCGTTTTTTGAAATTGAATGTAATTAAAACTAAGCAAAGGAGACATTTATGAAACCACTACAAGGAAAAGTTGCAGTAGTAGCTGGTGCAACACGCGGTGCTGGAAGAGGCATTGCGATGATGCTTGGTGAAGTCGGTGCTACTGTATATGTGACAGGAAGAAGTACAAAAGGAAATTTATCATCCATGGGAAGAACGGAGACAATTGAAGAAACGGCTGAACTTGTAACGAAACAAGGTGGAAAAGGAATTGCAGTTCGCGTCGATCATACGGTGAAAGAAGATGTTGCAGCTTTATTTGCGAAGATTGAAAAAGAACAGAATGGACAGTTAGATATTTTAGTGAATGATGTATGGGGAGGCGATCCGCTGACAGAATGGAATGTACCATTTTGGGAGCATAATTTAGATAATGGAATCCAAATACAAACAACTGCTGTACATTCTCATATGATAACAAGTCACTACGGTGTCCCGCTTATGGTGAAAAATAAGAAAGGGCTTGTTATTGAAATTACAGATGGTGTTGATTATGAGTATCGAGGGAATTTGTATTATAGTCTCGCTAAAATTTCGACAATTCATTTAGCACAAGCAATGGCAAGAGACTTAGCTCCCTACAACATAACATCTGTTGCAGTCAGTCCAGGATTTTTACGTTCTGAAGCTATGTTAGATATATTCGGTGTCACAGAAGAAAATTGGCAAGAAGGAGCAAAAAAAGATCCGCACTTCATTGCATCAGAAACACCATTTTTTATTGGAAGAGCAATTGCTGCTTTAGCGAGTGATCCTAATGTACATAAGAAAACAGGTAAAGCGCTTAGTTCATGGGAATTAGCAAGAGAATATGGATTTAAAGATATAGATGGAAGACAGCCTGATTGGGGAAAATATTTTGAGGAACATGTAAAACATACTTTATAAAGAATTTCCATTGATTTAGGAAAGAATAGATAAAACTCGTAATCATACGGGTTTTTTATTTATTTCAATCGTCTTCAATATTCAAATGATTGCTAAAAGGTTAATTAACATTGACATGCAACCATAAGGTGTTATATTCTATGGAAGTGAAACCAAAAGGTTTTATTTTGAATTTAGGAAAGAAGGTAAAGTAATATGAATACATTACAAGACATTAAGCAAACTATTGTGCTAGAAGCACCTATTCAAAAAGTATGGGATACAGTATCAACTGCAGAAGGTATTGCATTATGGTTTATGCCAAATGATTTTCAGCCAGAAGTAGGATATGAATTTCATATTCAATCACCTTTTGGTCCATCTCCATGTAAAGTATTAGAAATAGATGCGCCTCATCACCTTTCGTTTGCGTGGGATACAGACGGTTGGATTGTTTCCTTTATTTTGAAAGATTTAGGAGATAAGACAGAATTTACACTCATTCATGGCGGTTGGAAAGACCCTGACTTTATTCTTCCGAAAGCGAATGAGAAAAGTGCTATTATTCGCGAGAGAATGGCATATGGTTGGACTGGCATTGTTAATGAAAAACTTAAAAAGGTTATTGAAGGCTAAATGTCTCCATCAGCAGAAACTTATGATGTATTCCAAGCAATTGCTGATCCAACTCGTAGAGAGGTACTTCGGTTACTGGCAGAAAAAGAATTGCCTATTTCAGAAATAACATCTCATTTTCCGATTAGTCGTACAGCTGTTACAAAACATCTTCACATTCTTTCAGAAGCAAAGCTAGTTAGTGGAAAGAAGGTAGGGAGAGAAAAAATTTATCAGCTGCAGCCAGAACCTTTACAAGAATTAAAGCAGTGGCTTTCATTTTACGAACAATTTTGGAATAATAAATTATCTATTTTGAAACATGTGGTTGAAAATGGAGAGAACAGTGGATTAAAAATTGTTGAAACAAAATTGGATAAACAAGAGGAATAAGAGAGTTTCCTTCTAAATGAAAAAGAGTATGTTTGGAACAATTTGTTTTAAACATACTCTTTTATATTTCATAAACAGGATTAAGATTAATTTGAAAATGGTAATACTGTGTGTAAATTGCTGTAAAAGGAATGGACTGTATGAATATTGTTTTTGAAAGCATCATACTAATCGTTACAGGCATCCTCGGTTTAAAGTTAACGGGGAGTAAAACTCTTAGTCAAATGACGAGAGCTGAAATTATTATCGTTGTATCTATTGGGCGAATTATTGTAGAACCAGTGTTAAATAAGAAAATAGGACCAACTATACTCGCTACATGTATATTTTCTGGGATTTTACTTATAATTCATTATTTAGAAATGAAATCACGAAAGGTGGAACAATTTCTAAATGGTGATAATATCGTTCTTATTAAAGATGGAGAGCTTTTAAAGAACAATTTAAAACGTGCCAGAATGACAGAACAGCAATTATTTATGCATCTAAGAGTACAGGGAATTCATGACATTCAAACATTACAGCAAGTAACTGCAGAGCCAAATGGTCGTATCGGATATCAATTAACTGCTCAAACTCAACCGGTTACTCGTGAAGTGCTAGAAAAGGTACTGCGTCAATACATTTCTAAAGAATAAGGAATATAATTATGCCTATTTTTGAAAATCGAAAATTATCTCACGTAGTTTTTGTAGTCCGACAATTAAATCTTGATCATTTAGCATAGAATAGCTGATACGCATATACTCGTGTTTTGACTCGTGAACAAAGCAAGCTGTTCCTGGTAAAAAAGAAACGTCAACTTCATTTGCTTTTTTAAGTAATGCAAATGAATCCATTGAGTCCGGAAGGGAAATCCATAAGTTAAAGCCACCTTGTGGTATTTGAAAATGAAGTATATCTGTTAAGGGTGCAAGTGTTTCTATCGTAGCATCCCGACGCATTTGTAAGGCAGTTCGTAGTTTTTCTAAATGATTCTTCATTCTTTCTGTCCGCAAAAAAGGTAGAATGGCTTTTTGCGTTATTAGTGGACTACCTATATCCATTAATGCTTTCGCAGCATATAACCAATCAAATACAGGCCCTTCTGCGACTAATGCTGCAATACGAAGCCCTGGTGCTAACGTTTTACTGAATCCTTTTAAATAAATGACATGACCGTTCTTATCAAAATGTTTAATAGGAGCCGGAAGCTCAATATCATTAAAATAGATCTCACCAAAAGAGTCATCTTCAATAATAAAAAAATGATAAAATTCTGCTAGTTCTATAAGCTCTTTTCTTCTTCGTTCACTCATTAATATTCCAGTAGGATTATGAAAGGCAGGATTCACGTATAACAAAACTGGATTATTCTTTTGACACACCTCATCTAATAAATCAGAACGGATGCCTTGTTCATCAAGCTCAACAGGAATAACGTTGATTCCTTTGTTAACAAACACATCAATTGCAGCACCGTAGCACGGACTTTCTACTATTACTGTGTCCCCAGGCTTTAATAATGTTTGAGCAATTAAATCAATGCCTTGCTGGGCACCACTTGTAATTAATAAATGAGCAGGATCGGCTGTTAATCTTTGATAGTCTTTTAAATATTTGCTAATTTCCATGCGAAGTTCTTCATCACCTTGTACAGGTCCGTATGTGGCCAAAATCATTTTGTCTCTGTCTAGTATTTTTTGCATTTCGCCTGATAGAAACGGATTAGGTAAAAGACGTGGGTAGAGAATGGCCTGAGAAAAATCATAAAATTTTTTGTGGCGATTGATAATATATTGAGACCTTATCACATTAACAGCTTTCATATGTTGCCAGTCATAAGCAGCATGTATGTTTAGAGGAGTATTTCTTTTTCCCCTTATGTAAACCCCTTTTCCTGGTTGTATGTATACATAACCTTTTGTCTCAAGCTGTTTATATGCTTTCCGAACCGTCAATACACTTATTTTTAAATCATCTGCCATGATACGTAGAGAAGGAAGGGGGTCTCCATCTGCTAACATACCACCTTGAATACGCTGAACGATTTGCTCGTAGATTTGCTGGTAGAACGGTATATTAGATTCTTTTCGGAGTACAATTTTCATTATCTCACCTAATCTTCTTTTTATTTTCATTTAAACTGAAAAAAACTTTATAATCAACAGAAAATTCATACAACTGTTATATAGCTTGATGTACTGTTATACACTGTTTCCTCTATACTCATTTCAACAATGAAAGGGAGGAAGCATTATGGTTATTTTTAATTATCTTCTTATTTGTATTATTTTTGGGACGACATTTTTAACGATTAAAATCGGAATCGCAGCAGGCGCACCACCACTTTTTTCAGCGGGGATTCGTTTCTTTTTTGCCGGTATAATCGTTATCATGTTTTTTATCGTGAAACGGAAACAAGTCATACCATACCTTTTAACAAAAAGAATTATATTTGCTGGCTTTTGTCTTACATTTATGACCTTTGCAACTTTATATTGGGCAGAGCAGTATATCTCATCGGGATTAGCAGCTGTTCTTTCCGCTACAGGTCCAATGATGATTTTATTGCTTCAAACGAAACGAACGAAAATGAAATTGAGAAGGGAACAACTTTTTGCCCTTGTACTGGCTCTTATAGGAGTAGTATGTATTTCTTTACCAGGGTTGCAGCAGCAATTTTCTTATATGTGGAGCATTGCTTGCCTTGTTATATTAGTAGGAGAATTTTTCTATGGAATGGGTACGATCCGTTCAAAGGAACTTTTATCAGATTTATCAAATGTCTCACCGTTTTTAATTAATGGCATTCAAATGTTGTATGGAGGTCTGTTACTAATTGTTTGTTCTCTCTTATTAGAACATCCGAATCTATCTGTCTTAACTTCATGGAACATTCAATGGCCGATTCTGTATTTAATATTTATAGGTTCAATAGGTGGGCATGGCCTATACTATTGGCTATTATCCAAAACCAACCCTGTATTTCCATCTACTTGGCTTTATGTTTCGCCATTAATTGCTGTTATAACAGGATATATATTTTTAGGTGAACCAATTAAACCAGAAATGGGAATTGGAGCTTGTTTCATTTTGATTGGTGTTTTTATGGCGAATCGATCCACACTTGAATTGTATTGGAGACAAGGGAAGCTATTGAAAAAAGAGATGTGATAATTCTTTTACCTAATCCGTGATTAAGTTGTGAATTAGCAGATTAATTTCAAAAGAAAGCCATTTTTATGAAAATAAAAAGCCTATCGTATAACGTTATGGATTTGATATCACATAACATTACGATAGGCCTTTATTGTATTTATCGTTAATTTACTTTCTTTATAAATCCTTTGTAGTGGCGTTTCACGAGCTGGCTTTCTAACGTTTTCATTGTTTCTAGTGCCACACCGACAATAATGAGTAAACTTGTTCCGCCGATTTGAGCAGAAGCGGGTAAATCAGAAACTTTTGTAAATATAATTGGTAAAATAGAAATGGTTCCTAAAAAAATTGCCCCAATAAAAGTTAAGCGATATAAGATTTTTGTTACGTATTGCTCTGTCATTTTCCCTGGTCGGATACCTGGAACATATCCATTTTGCTTTTTCAAGTTTTCAGCCATTTGTTCAGGATTTACTTGAATAAAGGCATAAAAGTATGTAAAAGCAATAATGAGGCCAATGTATAGAAACATTCCAACTGGATGTGTAAAATCCAAGTTTGTATTTATCCATTTGGACACTGCAGAGTTTGGAAATAGCTGTGCAATTGTCCGCGGCGTCATTAAAAATGCTGAAGCAAAGATAACTGGAATGACACCTGCGCTATTTACCTTAAGAGGTAAGTGTGTATTTTTTGCTCCTTGATACGGATTGTTCCCAGTAGAAGCTTTTGCATATTGAATAGGAATTTTCCGATTTGCTTGCTGAATATAGATTACACCAACGATGATTGCTAAAATGACTAAAATAATTAATACAATTTTTATAATATGCATAAAGAGCTGATCTCCAGCATTATGAATTTGTTGTAAGTATATTTGATTCATAATACTTGGAATTCCTGCCACAAGTCCTGCAAAAATAATAATTGAAATTCCGTTGCCTACTCCATTTGCAGTAATTTGTTCACCTAGCCACATTAAAAACGCAGTACCAGCAGTTAATACGGTAGCAATTAATAAGTAGGTTTTCCAACCTGGATCAGTTATTAATTGTCCACCTGCCATATTGTTAAAGCCAATAGACATTCCTATCGACTGAATGAATGCAAGAACAATTGTAAAGTAGCGGGTAAATTGAGCTGATTTTTTACGACCCATTTCACCTTGCTTTGCCCACTCTGCAAATTTAGGAACGACATCCATCTGTAATAACTGTACGATGATGGAAGCTGTAATATACGGTGTGATGCCAACTGCGAAAATTGAAAAGTTTTTTAAGGCACCTCCGCCAAATACATTGAGCATTCCTAAAATATTTGTTTGATCCTGTATTTTTAATACCTCAGCATTAGTATGAGGAACTGGAATGAATGTGCCAATCCGAAAAACGATTAACATCGCTAAAGTAAAAAGGATTTTGTTTCTGATCTCAGCTACTCTCATAAAGTTTGAAATTGTACGAAACATTATGTCGCCTCCTATATTTTCACCAGTTATTTCAAGTAAAGAAAAACTGGTATTTATATCCTCACGTATAAACTGCAAACCTCCTTCCAAATAAAATTCATTATGACAAATGGATTTTCATACAGTTTATGGATATAAAATAAAGCGATGGTTGTATTTTCGTAACAACTCAATAACCATAATATAACTATAAAATGAGGATTTGTACATAGATAAGGCTGAAAAGAATGAGAAATACGAGAGGTATACTTTTTATATTACCTTTATGGAAAAGAGAAAATTTCATATTTGATAACGAACATAAATTATGTTTTACAATTCAACAAAGGGGTTCACTATATGGAATTTCATTTACATAATATAAATGTAGAAGAACTAACAATTACAATGATTCAAGAAGCAATGGAAAATGGTAAGTTCACATCAAGAGAACTTGTTATGTATTATTTATACCGGATTGCAAAAGGCGATAAAATGCATATAAGTGCTGGTATGCTCGTTTTAAAAAATCATGTGAGTCAAAAAGATGCGTATTTAGTGAAAAAGCTTCGAGATGCAGGAGCGATTATTCTCAGTAAAACAAATATGACAGAATTGGCAAATGGAATGTCATTAAAAATATGGGCTGGGTATAGCGCAAGAGGAGGACAAACTTTTAATCCTTATGGACCTGGAGAATTTTTGGTAGGTGAATCCAGCTCCGGTTCTGTTGCTGCAGTCGCTGTAATTTACACCCTCACTTCCTCCATTTAATTTTTTGAAAAGGATATATTTTCTTGAATATCATATACATTATAGAAAAATGCCGAGAGGGGTGTATGTGATGGGTTTCCCGCCTCAACAACAAAGTAAACCTGGCATTGAATCATTAATGATACCCAGACCTATATTTGATAACCCCAATTACAAACCAGCCGGTAAGCTTATAAATAAGGTGGCGCTTATAACTGGTGGGGATAGTGGAATTGGGAGAGCCGTCGCTGTAGCCTTTGCGAAAGAGGGTGCAGACATTGCAATCTCATACCTAAATGAACACAGCGATGCAAAAGAAACGGAGTTCTATGTCAAAAAGTACGGCCGTAGTTGCATTACCATTCCAGGTGATATTGGGTATGAGCAGCATTGCCAACAAGCTGTAATGCGAACGATTCACCAGTTTGGTCGTATTGACATTTTGGTGAATAATGCCGGTGTACTATACATAAGGAACGGTCTACTTAATGTAGACTCGAATCAACGAGCAAGCACCTTTCACACAAATGTTTTTTCGCAGTTTATTATTACGAAAGCTGCTTTACCATACATGAATTCAGGAAGCTCCATAATAAATACAACATCCCTTAGTGCCTATCATGGAGATCAAGACGCAATTGACTACTCTGCATCTAAAGGAGCTATTGTTTCATTTACACGTTCGCTGTCATTGTCACTGGCCTCGCAAGGGATTCGAGTTAATGGTGTGGCCCCAGGACCAATTTGGACTCCATTAATTCCATCTTCCTTACCTCCAGAATGGATTGCCACATTTGGAGACCATGTTCCTATGAAGCGAGCCGGCCAACCGTTTGAAGTGGCACCTGCTTATGTATTCTTGGCCTCCGATGATGCATCTTACATATCAGGGCAAATTCTACACGTGAATGGTGGGGAAATTGTAAACGGCTAAATACTTACAAAACTAATATTAATTGTTATTATTCAAACTGGGTATTTCCCCCACACCAAACAATAAAAAACCATCACCTAAGAGCGTACCTTTGTGATGGTTTTTTATTGTTATAATTTTACCCTTTCAATGAAATTAGATAAAATGTTGTAATAAGTGTTTAGCAAAAGCAAGGTATAGTAATGTAAAAAGTCAAAGACAACTTAAAAATAAGCGATATTTATACCTTTTATGCAAAATTAATTTGAAATTATATATTTTACGGCTTTCTACCTTAATGGAAAGGTTGAAAAAATGTACCTGTCCAGTATACTGAATATGATTCAAACTTTACTAACATTGATGGTTTAGCTATATATCGGATCTATAAAGAACAAAATAGAAAAGGTGTTATGAATGAAAACGTATATTGTAATTGGAGCTGGAATTCTTGGAGCATCTACTGCTTACCATCTTGCGAAAGCAGGAGCACATGTTACATTGGTCGATCGCCAAGATTTAGGACAGGCGACTGATGCAGCAGCGGGAATTGTATGTCCTTGGCTCTCACAGCGTCGGAATAAAGCTTGGTACCAAATCGCAAAAGGTGGAGCTCGTTACTATGCTTCTTTAATTCAACAATTAGAAGCAGATGGCGAAACGGATACAGGTTATAAACGTGTAGGTGCGATCAGTCTTCATACAGAAGAGAAAAAATTAGATCAAATGGAAGAGCGGGCATATAAACGACGCGAGGATGCTCCGGAAATCGGTGAAATTACTCGTCTATCAAGTTCTGAAACAAAGAGCTTATTTCCACCGTTATCAGAAGAATATAGCGCTGTACATATTAGTGGTGCTGCTCGTGTGAACGGAAGAGCACTTCGTCAGTCTCTTGTGAATGCAGCTAAAAAACAAGGTGCTGTATGTATCATGGGAGATGCATCATTAGTTCATGAAGACAATCGAGTTATTGGTATTGAAGTAAATGGTGAGACTTTAACAGCTGATCAAGTTATCGTAACTGCTGGTGCTTGGGCAAATGAGTTATTGCAGCCGCTTGGTGTTAATTTCTTAGTTACATTCCAAAAAGCGCAAATTGTTCATCTCCATATGCCAGAAATAAATACAGAAAGTTGGCCTGTTGTTATGCCGCCAAATGACCAGTACATTCTTGCGTTTGAAGATGGTCGTGTCGTAGTAGGTGCAACACATGAAAATGATACTGGATTTGATTACCGAGTAACAGCAGGTGGATTACTTGAGGTATTCGATAAAGCATTATCGGTTGCTCCAGGTTTATCAAATAGCACGGTACTTGAAACGAGAGTCGGATATAGACCATTTACACCAGGCTTTCTTCCTGTGATTGGCGCATTACCTAACTTTGAAGGCATACTAGTTGCAAATGGGTTGGGTGCTTCTGGGTTAACAGCAGGGCCTTACTTAGGTTCTGAACTTGCAAAACTTGCTCTTGGTGAACAAACAGAACTTGAACTTAGTTATTATGATGTAGCTGGGGCAATTGAACAACCAAAGAATTAGAGAAATAGTATGTATTACATATAGGGGTAGTACCACACATCCATCAACTTA
>NZ_NTTM01000035.1:0-12225 GCF_002560985.1 Bacillus sp. AFS018417 | reverse complement strand
GCTCTCCTGGATTTGTCGGTAGTTCCACTGGTGGAACTGTTTCTGTGCTTGGTGGCAATATATCACCAAGACTTGCAACAGATGAACCATCATCCTTATTTCCAAATGCAAAATGATCGCCATTCAGTGTTGGTTGTGGACTACCATCCGTGATGGCTGCAATGATATTATCTTTGGCTGTATCGTTGAGGTTTTTGTCAGAAGTCTCTTTATCAAATAGTGCGATAACACGAGAAGATGTTTCATCTCCATTTTGAAGATTACTCGCAATCACCTTATCCTTATAATGAACCTTCGATTTATCTAGTTCCTCTAACACATAAGTAACATCTTTATCCTTTCCTTGAATCGCATTATCTGTAATAGCTGCAAAATCTTTTTCATTTAAACCTTTCGCTGATTTCTTATTTTCATCTCTCTTGTTTTTATCAACCTTTTTTGTAACAGCTGCCTTACTTTTCGATCCTTTACTATCTTCACCAAATAAGCTACAACCAGATAAGCCACCTATCATTAATGAAGTACCAACAGCTACAACCCCTATTTTCCTAAAAAACTGATCATAATTCAGTGGCAATTTGACTCCCCCTCTATACTTCCTTCAAATCCTTATCGATTTTTTCGATTTTCGCTTTCTTTTCTTCTTCGTTAAGAGAAGATTGCTCTACATCACGTTTTTGTAACTCCTTGACCTCTTTCATCAAATTTTTATTTCCTTGCGTTTTCGCAAAAGTAAAACAATCATCATACTTTTTAAGATTCACATAGGCTTCAACAACGAGCTTTTCACGCCTACCATCCATATTTACTTTTCCTTTTAACCGAATCACATCTTCATATTTCTTATTGAGTGCTGCCTTTTCAAAGTCAATCACATCATTTTTAACATCAATCTCCTCGAGTTTTTTCATATTATCTATTCCGATGTAATATGCAACGACACTTTCTGCAAATTTCGGTTCATACTGTAATGCCTTGTTTGCTTTTCCGTTTAGTAGATACGTAAATAAGACAGCTTTTTGGCTGTCTTTATCTAAATCTGTATAAGTCACCTTATCAAACTGTTTGGCCGCTTCTCCATATTGTTGAATGGCTGCTTGTTGTAAGCCTTTGACTAAATAATTTTCAGAACCAGCACTTACACTAGAAACTGGCTTGGAAGAGAATATTTGAAATGCAAATATGGCTCCTGCGCCAATCAAAACAACACTTCCTATGACACTAGCGATGATCTTTAACGATTTCTTATTTCCCTTTTCAGCCTTTACAACTGCTTTTACTTCTTGTGGTGGATTATGAGGTGCTTCTTCAATCTCTTCTGATGATTCCTCTTCATACTCGTATTCCTCATCAAATGGAGAATCAATAATTTCCGCTTCTAACACTCTTAAAATCTCATTTTTTTGTTCTTCTTGTTCTGGATCTAATTGCATCAAATTCATTTTCTTATAAATGTGATCAAATATATGATCCGCAAATCCTGAACCTAGCGATAAAGTACCCTTGTAAATTTCATTAGAATGTTCATCTAACAGGTCAAAATCAACATTTTCTTTACGTCCATCTTCCCTGAAATTACGTTCTAACCGTTTGGTTAATGTATAGGCTTCTTGAAAACGATATTGGCTTCCTGACTCGATTTCTGATAGGTTGCTATTCTTAAAAATTACAAACATAGCTTCTCCTTTCTTCTGTTTAATTCAAAATCCATGAAAAAAGGGCAAGAAAAAAAGCCATACCCCTTGCATAGCCTCTTCATTGCCCTATTGATATGTTTTTACTATTTTAATCGCAGAAAAGAAAATAAAATCTGCCCAAACTTGATATTGTTATTTACACTTTCAGCTAAATATGAGCATCCCATTACGATAATTAATCCAACTGCCCCTCCTATAAACCACCCAATGCACTTATGTCTTCCTTGCTGACCACCCCATATGAGAAGATAAGCTCCCCAACAAAATACAATCGCTGTACTTACCATTGCGCCTCTTTGCATCCAAGTAATTATTGAGTTCCCGGTATTCACTAAACCATCCATCGCATCACCTAAAACTAACATTTGAGCAATTGATTCGAACATACACATTCACTCTCCTCTTCATTTTTATACTTCAACACTTTGCTTCACTTGACTTTGTTCGTTTGGCTTACTTTCTACTTCGGCTGCTTGTGTTGGTGCTCCTTTGAATGCATTCAAAGCTTGCAAGATTAAATCTTGATTTTCTTCGATGTACTTCTGATGATGTAAATGAAGCCAATGGTTATAATCTTCACCATTGGCTTTTAAGAGGTTGGATACCATTTCTCTTTCTTTTTTTAATTCTTTTTGTGAAATTGCCACTTTATCACCACCTTTCAATGATACCGTGATTATTTTTGATATTGTTCTTTACAATTTTGAATAAAGAAGGTAACTTCTTTTTCAAGTTCAGACGGCTTATATTTCGAAAAATCAACATCTTTCTTTAATTTCCCTTTTTCATAGTAAGCAAGAGAATCTCTTCTTTGTGATAAGCCCCAATCATGTGGATTACTCGATCCTGGTATATCCTCACGGTTTTCATTTAATCCTCTTACTTCAATCTTTTCTTGTTGCGCTAATTTCTTTACAAGATGAAGCCAATCCTCGCTATGTCTCATGTTGGAAGATAACATAACAAATCCTGTGCCATCCTCACTCATAAACTTTTTCATTTCTAACGGACTTAGTTCCATTACTTCCCCTTTTCCTGAGCTTGAAAAGACAAATGTTGAACCAATAGCAATTGCTATAAAAAGTCCAACAACAGTGGAGATAATCCACCCTTTGCAACTCATAACTATTCCTCCCTATACCATATTTTCAATAAGCGATTTTGAAGTGTGATGAGACACATTTAAACTTCAACATCTGTCTTCATTATATCAATAAAAAGGAAAAGAAGAGAAAAAATGGAAATGTCATTTATGGCTGAAATGACGAACCCTGTATTGGCATGCGTATAGAAGCTAATCCCGACTTAGTTTCTATATGCCCAATACCGCACTACGTATTTTGGCATGAACGTAGAACCTTATGTATCTGCTGTATGTGATGTTCACCGCTTCTTCAGAATGTCATTATGGGATATTCCTCACGGTTACTGTTACACACAGATCTTTGATACATCGCTTTTCCAGTGGTCACAGACGAGTTTTAAGTAGCACCCATCAAACAGCATCGTATACCTAACCCCTCTAGTGACCGTTTCAAGGGAGGCACGCAATATTTACTTTTCAAGGAGCCATATACTTTGTGCTAGGTTCTCAGCACACTTCAAAATCGCTTTTTTTATTTACACTTTTGTTTTACAGCTACTAATTCAGCCTGTTTATGTTTCCGTTTTGCAATTAAATTTTGATGTTCATCTCTGACTGAGCGAACCTGATAATAAATTTGTGCTACTTTTTCAATGCTTCCTGTGCCATTTTCAATCGCAATGGCACCTTTCAATTTGTATGTCTTTCCATCAAAGGTTTTAATACTATGCGCTGGTGATGCTGCAATATCATAAAATGTGAGTCTTTGTTCTGTTCCCATATGATCGCCTCCTATTTGTAAAAAGGAAGGAAGAGTAAACCGTCCTCCCCTTATATAGTTTTCTAGCCATCTAGATAGGATGAAATGTTGAATATGAGTGTTGTTTTATGCTAGGACGGTTGTTTGACACGAGGTTATAATTCGTTGTGCTGCTTTTTTTCCATAGATTCTTTGTAATACCGAGTGGGACTCTACTACAATAGAATTGTGAATATGATATTTCGCACTTTCTTGTAAAAACTGCTCCATATGAGGGATTGGATATAAGTCATACTGATGAAACACAAGATGAATCGGTCTTATTTTTTTATGTTCCGTTAAAAATTGAAGAAAATGAGATAAAGCTTCTCCTCGATCTTCATACGTACTTTGTTCAGTTTCTACACTGATATACACGACTACTTTCTGATAACACCCAATTTGTAAATTTTTAGAACCAATTAACAGATCATGTTTTAGTATTTGGTAGCCTTGTTCTCGCTTTTCTTCGTGAGTATCGTTATAAAAGATGCCCTTTGGATCAAAAATGAAAATGTAATTATCTTTAGAATCTCTTATACCCTCTATAACCATTCTGTAAGCTCCAAAACGGGCTTTTATTACATCAACACTCCTTTCTCCTTCATTCATATTTTTTAACGTTCTAATTGCCTTTGAGTACTTCCTAGCTACTCCTAACATAGATTTATCTCCTTCCTATTTCATCCTTTGTATCTATTAGCTAATAATGAAACCAAAAGTACTCTCTTTGCCTTTCTAACTTGCCCTGTTTGTTAGCATGTTGATTAATTATCTCTAGGAGTTTATCTATTGTGCCTTCTCTTATTTGGTTTGCTGATAAAGCAAGTACCTTAAAGATCTGATACGTTGGATGATTTTTATCTAACGTATCACTCAGTTCAGAAAGATAAGTATCCTAGTCTTTTGCTTTTTGTATAAATTCCCTTACCTGTTCCAAATCTAAGTAATACAAGTTTCCATGCCGTTGATCTAAGTACAAAATACTTCCTGCTAATAATTTGGTAGTGGATTCTATCCAAACATCATACCGTTCTTTCAGTTTGATTACCGCTTGTGCAATGGATATCGCTTGTATTAAGTCTTTTGAGAACCAATCGCTCATTTTACTTGCTCTTCCTCTTCCTGGTTTACCTACAATGATTTTATTTTCACGTTTAGATAGATCTGAAAAGCTGTTATTAATAATTTGCCCATTTGTTATACCGAGATAGAATCCTGACACTTCATATCATCTCCCTTTCAATTTCTCATTGAAAATACGGCCCTGCTAAGGCAAATACGATACAAATAAAACCGGTCAATTTCACATATGGATTTCAGGTTTTCCACCTGTTTCTGGGAATTTCTTTTCTATTTTTTGTGGTATTTTTTCTAGTTGTAGTTGTGTAACAATTTGTTGTGGTATTTCTGCTTGTGGTAGAACCGGATTTTGTATTTCTTTTGGTTGTTCCGGCTGTTGTGGCTGCTCTTGTGGTATTGGCTTTTTCTTATATATTCATTACAATGGATAACGTTTGATACGATCGTTTCAGCATGACTAAAAATCTTCCTCATATGATATGCAGTTTTCAAGGATCATTAATTATATTTGAATTGCTAGAGTTTTTTACTATAATAAAATTTACATAGTTATTTTTATGCTTGATTTAAGTATCCAATAACCATATTTCAGTTATTCTCGAATTTTGTAATACGTTGGTACAAAAAAATATTCTACGGGTTTGTTAAAAAATCTAGAAATTTTTTCCGCCCTTTCTGCATTAACACCTGATTTTCCCTTCTCGATAGCATGTAACACTTGAGGCTTGATATTTAATTTTTGTGAAATTCGATCCAAAGAGTAATTTTGAGTTTTACGCTCATAATATAACATCGCAACATTTAACCTCCTTTAGGTTATACTTATAAGTATAATATATCACTTTTGAAGTTAAATCAACTGTTTTTTGATTATTTTCAAAAACAGTATCACTTTTGAAGTTAAATCATCCCCTTTAAGTTGCGAATACAATATAGTTCATTTGGAGAATTACACTTTTTAAAAGGAGGATTAATAAAAATATGAGTATTTTCGGCGCACGTGTAAAAACATTGAGACTTGAAAATGGTTGGAGCATGAAACAATTAGGTGAAGAAATTGGAAACGTTACTGGGACATCTTTTGCTCAAACAACGATATCTAATTGGGAGAATAAAGGAGCTGAACCTTCTTACAGCATTTTAGTTGTCATAGCAAATATTTTTGAGGTCAGCACAGACTTCTTAGTCGGTAATACTAAGAAGATTAAAGAAGAAAAATTATTTATGGAAGAAGAGCAAACAAAAAAAGACCTTGATATAGAAGAGAAAGAACTCGAACAGAATCGAGAACTACCTTTCATGACACAAGATCTTTATCAAGAATTACTTACATTACCAACGGGAAAAAGAGAACAGTTAGAGAAGCAACTAAATGAATATACAGAATTCCTTGGTTATAAGTACGACAAGTTGCAAGAGGAATATATGAATTTCAGAAGATACCTTCAATACGAAATCAAAAGCCGCTAGTATAAACTAACTAGCGGCTTTTTCCTAATTTAAATACTTCTATCTCAAGATTAAGCATTGATGTTCCATAATAATAGTTATACAATGATACATATATATAAAATAACTTCATTAAAGTTACAAAAGAAAACCCTACCAAACCACCGTTTTTAATTGATCAGCGACCAAACTGAAAATCAATTAAAAACTCTCAAAGGAAAGTAGGGGTCTTATTCATATAAAATTATGTTCAATTACCTGTGTCTATTATAACATGTAGTGAATGTAAAGTGAATATAAACCTCTTGTTTTCCAATATTTTTTCTGTGTGTGTTTAGTGGGAAAATAGGAGGTTTTTTCATGTTGTTAAAAAACTTTTTGCTTAGTCGAGCAAAAGCTGAATTAAGTCCTCGAATCAAACATCTGTCAAAGACACCTGGGACTATTAATCAAGCAATCAAAAAAGTTACTACTTATATTGATGATATTGTCCTAGAACATGAAGGTGTTGCTACTAAAGATCACCTCACAAAACGAAAATATGAAGCGTTAGAAACGGTATTATCCTATTTAGTACAAGAAGGCTATTCCCAAGTAAAACAAGATCATATTAGTAAAAAATCTGGTATTTCTAAACCCGTTATCAACTATATTTTTAATTGGTTACAAGATCTCGGAGTGTGCCAACAAATCAAAGTCAGGCGACATGGCAAGATTGCTCCATCTATTTACATCTTAACTTTACATAATAATTACCTGAAAATCGTTGAATACTTTAGGGTAAAATGGGCTTTTACAATTGATGTTTGCTCTACTTTTACTGATCAATTAAAGAAAAAGATCTTTAAGAAAAATAATAAACTCTCACATGAAGATAAACCAGTACAGGATGCATCTAATGGATTAGATGTTTTTAACTTAGAAGAATCAGCAAATCCAGCAGTGAATAATGAACCTAAAAACCGTGATGATAGGTTACACGATTTAAGTGATTATTTAAGTGAAGATCAACAAAGAGCATATAACTATATTATGCTCCAAAAGGTAACGAATCTATCAGAAAAGGATGCATACGTTATTGCAAATAGGATGCCACCAGATATTGGAGAATCTACATGGTATTATTTTGAGCAATGTGTAAAATGGTTTAAGTTTAATAAAGCTGATAAAAGCAATCCTGCACACTTTATTAAAATGTTTGGGCAACAATATAAAGCATATCTAGTCCGTAGGGGTCGTGAAGAAAGTGAAGCTATTAGTAACTTGGATAAAAAACGTGAAAGTACGTTCATCTTCTATGATTTTTTGAAAGGAAACTAGTAGTTAAAAAAATAGCAATAAATAGCCTTGTTTGAAAAAATCATAATCAACAAGGCTATTTGTCATGCAAACATATTCCTATCCTCTCTCTGCTATATTTCACTCATAATATTTAACTATAAAACTCCAACCTTTAATACCAGTGTCTTCTATCACTAACTCAGGTATTAAATCAGAAATTTACTAAGCATAAAGCTCAAATGCCTTGTTGGAGTAAGAGTAAAGCCTTAAAAACGAATTCTAATGTTTTTATTGTATTTAGTTTTTAAAAAACAAGATTTAATAAATAACAAATCTACAAGATTTTTAGAAATCTATTTTTGAAAGATATACAGTGTCATCTTTTAGGGAAGACTATCAAATTTATAGAAAATAAAAAATCATGTATAATTCTTTTACAAGGATCTTACACGGTTCCCTCAAATTCGCTATTGCTATCTAAAAACAATCTTCATCTCTTAAAAAAACGGCTAAACCAAGAACTTTCTTGTTTCGAGGATACAATTAATTTTTTGGTTGCTTTTGTTTCACGAATTAATTCTAGAAATTATTGATCCCTACTCCAATCAGAAAAAGATACTGAAATTAAAGAAACCACACTTCAAGAAGGTAAAAATTATTAATACAAAAGAAGTAATTGGTGGAATTGCTGAGGAAGATAATGAAGGGATTGATTTCTAATACTAAAAAACAACAACGTGTATAAACAACTAGATGGAGTGCATTGTCTTTTTTATAAAGACGAACACTCCATTTTGCTATATAAACATAAGGAGCTGAATAATGGAGACAGTAAAAGGAAGTAAAGAACGTATTGTTTCGTTTTTCAAAATATCTTCACTAATTATAGTATGGGTGAGTGTTTTTATTAGTGCGCTGTATTTTCTGGCTGGGCTTATACTGCCAATCATAAGCTTATTAGTCATAGTAGGCTTAGTAGCAGTAGGATTGTATTATATATGGAATATAGGGTGTGCTATTGCTGCATTTGCAATTATACTAGTGGGAATATTTATGGCGCTTGGTGTACTTTACAAATTTTCTACATATTTAGGTTCGTGATTTTAAACAAGGATATTCTTTTGTTTTGTGGATCAAATTCTCATCCAGTATTACCGTCTGCATACATTACAGTTGTATACTTAGCTTGACTAGATTGTTTAGAATCAGAATCTATTGAATTATTTAAACCAAAAGTTATAATTCCCACTGCCATAATTCCCACAAAAAACACATTCAATTTTCTCATTTTAAAGCCTCCTTCTCAAAAATTTCCTCTTTTGCTCCATAACTTAAAAAGAAATATGTACTTGCTTTTTCAAAATTTGCTTCAGCATGAAACTGAACAGCTAATATCTCGCTGTATTCTTGAACATACTCCCATAGTTGTTCTTTTTTGAAGTAATCCATTCCTGCTAAAATTGTTTTTTCTAAATTTTCAGTTGTAGTATTGTTACACATTTCCCTCATAATAATAAAACGATGTTGGTACTCAGAAAGTTCTAACTCATTACAAATTTTTAAGCCTTCTTTAATAAGTTCCAATGCAATTGTTGTTTCCCCAAGTTTCAGGTATTGTTTAGCTTCAACAAAGAGTGCTTTATAATTATTGGGCATTTTCTGATTGACTTCAGATAAATAACGAATTGCTAAACTAGGGCTTCTTTGCTCTGCATACATTAAACCTAAGTTTTGACGGACAATCAAAACATCTCTTTCACTACCGAAATTATGAAATAAATCTATAGCTGAAACAAAATATTCTTCTGCCAATTCAAATTCTTTCAAGTGAGTACAAGCTAATCCCAAAAGATTATTACAATAAGCCATTTTAAGTTCACAGTCAGTATTATTGGAAAATATGTCCTTGGAGGCATTTGCATATTTTGTCGCTAAAAGTCCTTTGTAAATGTGGTAATGAAATATTGCTAAATTATAATAAAATTCAGCTTTTTCAAGTTCATCAGGAATGTGTATTAGTAGAGATTCTGCTCTGTCATAATGTTCTTTAGCTAAATTATAGCTTCCAATTGCATTAGAATGGATTGCTTTAAAAAAATGATAGTAATATGCTAAGAAGTCTTCTTTTGGTGTATCAAAAGTTTCAATTTTATCAAAACTCTTTTTAGAAATACCCAAGTTATTGATTAAATAGCTATACCGGAAATCAAGAAGTGAATAATAAAAGAGTAAATTTTGATTATCCTTTAAATCATTAATCTGTTTCTCAATTTCTTTTTTTAATCTCTTCGCATTTTCTGTATTTCTCGCGCGAATCTGTAAGTACCATTCATTTAATAGTTCGGTAAGTTGTTCATTACCCTTCAATTGAACGTTCATATTATCCTCCCCGTCATCCCACCAAATAAAGGGAATATTCTTATAATATAAATGATAACAAAAAACAGATTGTTAATTTCCTATAGGTGTATTTTTCAATAATTTTCAGATTATTCACTCTATTTTGAAGTTGTAGTAGGAAGTCTCGGAATAAGATTAATTACTGATACCCTATTTAATACCGGGTATTACAATTAGTTCTCCTGCAGAAAAAGTATACACACCGCAAATTAATTGTATATGTTTCTAAAGTCTCTATAGAGGCTGCTATTAGTTATATAGAGAATGAGATCCACCCGAGGGATCGGAAAACATTATACGTGTGAAGTTAGTTCCTCAATGGCTGTATCTTTAAATAAAAATGTAGCTACTGTTCCTGTAGATGTTGAATATTTACTAATCACGGCTTCTATTATCTTATCAATCTCTAAAGGGCTATCATTATGAAGTTCATCTGCTGTTTGAATATTTTGTTTTAGTATTCTATATGAAATTCTTTTGCAAGGACTCTACATGTTTCCCCAATCTTCCCTATTTCTATTTACGTTGTCGCATTGAGATTTAGACGCCATTCGTTGCATTGCATAAAGTTTCCTGGCGGGTATTCGAAATTGCACTCGGCAATGAACAAGAAATCTAATCTCCGACAAATCGCATTTGACGCAGGGTTATTAACGGATGGGAACGCATGAATGTATCTGTGCTTCTTCTCAGCACGGACACTAGCTAAGGCCGATGAAACCGCCGCATTCGCTATGCCCCTCCTGCCCTCGAATGGTGGCAGAACGCTCCATCCGATTTCATACATGGTTTCCTCCTGCCAGACGGTTTCCCAGTATCCGACAGAGCCGACTACTTCAAGCTCTGGAAGAAGTACATTCTGAACAAACAGCCTTTCCCACCAATCTCAAGGTACCTCTTGTGGCGTGAAAGAATTCCCCCTCGCTCTCTGGACCTCCAAGGTGTTTCATCATCTCTGGTTCATTCAAACAACGCAGCAAGGTAAGATCAGTATCTGTCCAAGCTTCAATCCGTACCTTATTTAGATTTGTTTGCTCTAACATCTCTTTCACTCCTAGTTTAGAGTCATTATCACACTTTTATCTTATCAATCTAGGAAAAGAATTCCCCAAAAAATCACTTAGTAATTTCTAATAATTGATGAAGTAACTTCACTAGAATTTGGATAGATTTATATCGCAAGTAATTTTTGTATTTTTAACATATACACGATCCCGATTCAGCTAATAGTGAACATTTATATAAAAAACGCTAAAAAAACGGATAGTGTTCACGAATAATTCAATTTAACATAATATCGTTAGGTTGTTCAGGATCTAATAATTTTGTTTTAAATACTAATCCAACTAAGGAAACCTTTGATTCTCTTACACATATCTAGTAGAATTTTTGTATTAGAAGTAAACCTCTAATATCTCATAGACAAATTGTGTTTTAGCAAGTACTAGTAAATTCCGGAGAAAATCTCAGTAGAAGTTAGATATTTTTATACCCCAAAAAGTGAAAGCAAATCTGAACATGGAAATAGGCTTTTAAATATAGTATAGGTACATATAAGTCATTTCATACTTCTCAGAAGGTAAAGATTCAAAAAAGATGGATACCATCCATAACGCATGGATAACGAAGATATGGCGCGCATGACTTTTATTCTACTATAACCGAAACCGTTGGTAATACTCAGGAAAACGTTATAAAAACGGATAGCGTTCACAACATAACACCTTCTCTCAAAAAATATAAAAAACACTTTTAGAGGAAACAGCATTCTAATAAAGAAAAATAGTGTAACACACAAATAACGGAGGTGTGAAATTTGGAATATGGATATTTTGCACAAGAAGTAGCAAAACAATTAGACATTAACACAAATACGCTTCGGAGATGGTCAATTG
The DNA here is from genome assembly GCF_002560985.1 of Bacillus sp. AFS018417. Lineage (NCBI taxonomy): Bacteria > Bacillati > Bacillota > Bacilli > Caryophanales > Bacillaceae > Bacillus > Bacillus sp. AFS018417. The sequence continues at coordinate 537 of NZ_NTTM01000035.1, read as the reverse complement.
AGCTAGAAAAAATGGACTATATATTTGACCGAAACGAGCGGAAACAACGCATTTACTATGAAAAAGATATTGATATTTTAAAACAGATGAAAGAATATTTAAATCAGAACTGGAAATTAGAAGAAGCTGCAACGAGAAGCATTGATATCACTGAAGAAAACGCCAAAGAAACGGATAGCGTTCACGGAGAAATAAACACCGAGATAACACTACCAAAACGTTCGGAAAATGACATTTCAGTACTTCAAGATAAATTTTTGCACATGTTTCAGCAACAAGAAAAAATTGTACAACAAAACCAAGATATCATTGAATTATTGTTACAAGAGCGTTCAGAGAAAGAAGAGAAAGATGCACAAATACAGTTACTACAAGACAAACTAGATGAAGCTATTGGACTACTAAATGAAGATCGTCAAGATAACACCAAAAAAACGTTCATTCAGCGTTTATTTAACCGTGATTAATTTACTTGTGTATAATTCACATTGAACTACCCCCACCTAAAATCCTAACGGATTTTTGAGGAAGGGGATT
>NZ_NTTM01000034.1:0-13553 GCF_002560985.1 Bacillus sp. AFS018417 | reverse complement strand
AATCCTGTCCCCGCAACCAAATGGTCCCGTGGTGTAGTGGTTAACATGCCTGCCTGTCACGCAGGAGATCGCCGGTTCGACCCCGGTCGGGACCGCCACTTATATAATATAAAGAACGAAACAATATGTTTCGTGTTTTTTTATTTACTCTAATTAAACTTATAAGACAGTCAATCTTATCCTTAGGACAACTCCTAAGGTCTTTTTTATATAATCGAAACTGAAACAAAAATAAAAAATCTGTATAATAAAGAGCAGGGAATACTAACAGTAAGGTAGGTGAAACCTTTGAATAAATATGAAATAACAACAATGTCTTCAGAAGAAACGCAGAATTTATCAGAAAAGCTTGGACAATTAGTTCAGGCGCAGGATGTTTTGATTTTAGAAGGAGACTTAGGTGCAGGTAAGACAACATTTACAAAAGGTCTTGCAAAAGGTCTTGGTGTAAAACGTGTTGTGAATAGCCCAACGTTCAATATTATTAAAGAATACAAAGGACGATTACCGCTTTATCATATGGATGTATACCGCCTAGCGGAGAGCGAAGAAGATTTAGGGTTTGATGAATATTTTTATGGTCAAGGTGTAACAGTGGTGGAGTGGGCGCATTTAATAGAGTCTTTTTTACCACTTTCACTTTTAAAAATCAGTTTATTCCACACGGGGGATAGTACAAGAAAAATTGTATTAGAGCCGAGCGGAGAACGTTATATTAGATTATGTGAGGAGCTATTACAAAATGAAAGTACTAGCAATTGATACTTCTAACTATGTAATGGGAGTTTCTCTTATTGATGGAAATATGGTTGTGGGAGAAATCATTACAAATTTAACAAAAAATCACTCTGTGCGTCTAATGCCAGCAGTAGAGCAACTTTTACAAGAATGTAATGTGAAACCAAAAGAATTAAATAAAATCGTTGTAGCAGCTGGTCCAGGCTCTTATACAGGTGTTCGTATTGGTGTAACAGTAGCAAAAACATTAGCTTGGTCATTGCAAATTCCGATTGTTGGTGTATCAAGTTTAGAAGTGCTGGCAGCAAACGGAATAAATTTCCCAGGGTATATTTGTCCGTTATTTGATGGTCGTCGTCAGCAAATTTATACGGGATTGTATACATATAGAGAACAAAAGTTGCAATCTGTGAAAGAGGATCGTATTATTCTCATTGCCGATTGGTTACAAATGTTAAAAGAGATAGGACAACCTATTTTATTTATCGGAAATGATGTAGAACAGCATAAAGATACAATTGTAGAACACTTAGGAGATCAAGCAGTATTTGCCCCGCTGACGAAACATAATCCACGCCCAAGTGAATTAGCTTTCTTGGGCTTACAGAAAGAAGAGCAATCTGTGCATACATTCGTTCCAAGTTACCTTCGTTTGGCAGAAGCAGAGGCAAAATGGTTAGAAAGTCAAACGAAATAGGGGTTTTATGAATGAACATTACATTTAGAAATATGAAGGAAGAGGATATTCCGCAAATTGTTGCGATTGAAGAAGCTTCATTTGCGACTCCTTGGACTGCCGAAGCATTTGAACGAGAATTAAAAATGAATGAGTATGCACACTACGTTGTACTGGAAACAGAGGAAGGAATTCTAGGTTATTGCGGACTTTGGGTCGTTCTTGATGAATCACATATTACGAACATTGCGGTATTACCACAATACCGTGGTCAAAGGCTCGGAGAAGTGTTATTACAAGAAGTAATGAACAAAGCGAGAGCTCTTGGAGCAAATACGATGACACTTGAAGTGCGTGTTTCAAATGAAGTTGCAAAAAAGTTATATCGGAAATTTGGTTTTCAAAATGGCGGAATTCGCAAAAGATACTATACAGACAATTATGAAGATGGTCTTGTAATGTGGGTGAACTTATGATGAAAAAAGATACAATTATACTGGGTATTGAAACAAGCTGTGATGAAACAGCTGTAGCAGTTGTGAAAAATGGACGAGAAATTTTAGCGAACATTGTAGCTTCGCAAATTGAAAGTCATAAACGTTTTGGCGGGGTTGTTCCGGAAATTGCATCTCGTCACCATGTGGAACAAATAACGGTTGTATTAGAAGAAGCGTTAAAAGAAGCGCAAATTACGTTTGAAGATATTGATGCAATTGCTGTTACAGAGGGGCCAGGCCTTGTTGGGGCATTGTTAATTGGTGTGAATGCAGCAAAAGCGGTAGCTTTTGCACATGGTATCCCGTTGGTTGGCATGCATCATATTGCTGGTCATATTTATGCAAATCGCTTAGTACAGGAACTGCAGTTTCCATTATTGTCTCTCGTTGTATCTGGTGGACATACAGAGCTTGTTTATATGAAAGAGCATGGTTCATTTGAAGTAATTGGCGAAACAAGAGATGATGCTGCAGGAGAAGCATACGACAAGGTGGCACGTACGTTATCATTGCCATATCCAGGTGGACCGCACATTGATCGTCTTGCCCATGAAGGAGAGCCGACAATCGATCTGCCTCGTGCATGGCTGGAACCAGATTCTTATGATTTTAGTTTTAGTGGTTTAAAATCCGCAGTTATTAACACTGTGCATAACGCAAAGCAGCGCGGAGAAGAACTAACACCTGAAGATTTAGCTGCAAGTTTTCAGGCAAGTGTAATTGATGTGTTAGTAACAAAAGCAGTACGAGCAGCGGAGGAGTATGGCGTGAAGCAAGTGCTTCTTGCTGGAGGAGTTGCAGCAAATAAAGGATTGCGGGCTCGACTAGAAGAGGAGTTTGCAAATAAAAACGATATAGAGCTTATTATTCCACCGTTATCTTTATGCACAGATAACGCTGCTATGATTGCTGCAGCTGGTACGATTGCATATGAGCAAGGAAAGAGGGCAACATTAGCATTAAATGCAAATCCTGGCTTGGATATTGAATCATAGTTATTCCGCGTTTAATGAGACACTGAATTTTCGACTCTCGTTAAAGAAGATAAGTTTAGTTAAATGTTAGTGGGGCCACAGATGAAAGTTTCACTTTATACACATAATTAACCACAACCTGTGGATAAAACCTATATTATCTGTTGATAATATAGGTTTTTTTGTGAGTATAAACTGTGGGTAAATATTATTTTATTTGTGGATAATGTGGAAAAATTAATATTTAGCTTGATAATATAAAATTGAATGTGTGAATAACACTGTGGATAAATAAAAAGGTCAGCGTAACTGCTAACCTTTTTATTTTTTATATTTGTAATTCTTCCCATTCTTCCATACATGCTTCTAATTGTTCTTGTAGTGTTTGTTTTTCTGCTGTAATATCACTTGCTCTTTCGTAATCAGCATATACTTCAGGCAGACAAAGTTGTTCTTCTAATGTAGCGATTTGCTCTTCCATTGCAGCAATGTTTTCTTCTAATTCCTCAATTCTACGCGTACGTTGGCGCTCTTGCTTTTTACGTTCTTTTTCTTCAATATAATTTAATTTTTCTTGCGCCACTTGTTTTTGTGCAGGTTTATTCGTTTCTTGTTCTTCAAGTTCTGCCCGTTCTAACATTTCATTTTTCTTTTCTATATAATAATCGTAATCGCCTAGATATTCCGCTGCCCCGTCTGTTGACAATTCAATAACTTTTGTGGCGATGCGATTAATGAAATAGCGGTCATGAGAAACAAATAAAATAGTTCCTGGAAAATCAATAAGAGCATTTTCTAATATTTCTTTACTACTTAAGTCTAAATGGTTTGTCGGTTCATCTAAAATAAGCACATTTGATTTTTGCATCATAAGTTTTGCAAGAGCTAAACGTGCTTTTTGTCCACCACTTAAAGAAGAGACTGGCTTTAAAACATCATCACCAGAAAATAAAAAGTTTCCAAGTACTGTGCGGATTTCTTTTTCTGGTTGTAGCGGGTAATCATCCCAAAGTTCATCTAATACGCGTTTTGATGATGTTAAGTTTGCTTGTTCTTGGTCATAATATCCAATAGAAACGTTAGAGCCGAATGAAAAACTGCCGTTTAAAGGACGAAGTTTATCCACAAGAGATTTTAATAAAGTGGATTTTCCGATTCCATTTGGACCTACAAGTGCAACACTATCACCTCTCGTTAATTGGAAATGAATGTGCTCAATGATTGGCTCGTTATTATAACCAATTGTGATATTTTTTACTTGTAGTACATCATTTCCACTTTGCCTATCGATATCAAAGTGGAAAGAAGCAGATTTTGTATCACCGAGTGGTTTTGTCATAAGCTCCATACGATTTAATTGTTTTTGGCGACTTTGTGCCCGTTTTGTTGTGGAAGCGCGGGCGATATTTTTTTGAATGAAGTCTTGTAACTTTGTGACTTCTTCTTGCTGTTTCTCATAACGCTTCATCTCTTGTTCGTATAGCGATGCTTTAAGTTCTAAATACTTACTGTAGTTCCCCGTGTATTTTCGACTTTGTTTATTAGAGATTTCATACACCTGTGTTACGAGTTTATCTAGAAAGTATCGATCGTGTGAAACGATTAAAATAGCACCAGGATAGCCTTGTAAATATTGTTCCAGCCACGTTAATGTATCGATATCTAAATGGTTGGTTGGCTCATCCAAAATAAGCAAATCTGGTTTTGTTAATAATAATTTGCCAAGAGCTAAACGGGTTTTTTGCCCACCACTTAAAGTGGAGATTGTAGTTCCGTGTGTCTCAGAAGGAAAGCCAAGTCCGCTTAAAACAGAGCGAATATCAGCTTCGTATTGGTAGCCGCCTTTATTTTTATAATCTAATTGCAGGCGATCATACTCTGCTAACAATCTTTCGTGTACAGTGACATTTGTGAAATTTTCTTCTTTCCCCATTTCTTGTTCTAGCCTTCGGAGTTCTTTCTCCATGCGTTGCAAGTCGAGAAATACCGTTAGCATTTCATCCCAAATGGTTAATGATGTTTCAAGACCAGTGTGCTGTGCTAAGTAACCGATAGATACATCTTTCGGTTTAATAATTTCTCCACTGTCATGGGACAGTTCTCCCGCAATAATCTTTAATAATGTAGACTTTCCAGCGCCGTTACGGCCGACAAGTGCAATGCGATCACGCGTCTGTACCTCTAACTTAATGTTTGAAAGAATCACTTCAGCGGCGTATAACTTGGAAAGGTTATTCACTTGTAGTAGAATCAATGTTTTCACCTCAAATAATTTCTTAACTTTGCCATGATTATATTTCTCAATCATACTAAAAATAGTGTATAGTTGAACATAATAGAGAAGTTCTCTCTCTATTATACAGGGAAAACTTTCAATGCTAAACTTCCGTACATGTTTCAATCACTTGAACAGATAGGAAGAGAGGAGGGGGTTGCATGGAGCAGCCTAAAATTCCGCAGGCGACTGCCAAAAGATTGCCTCTATACTATCGATTTATCCAAAACTTATCGTTATCTGGTAAGCAACGCGTATCATCTGCAGAATTAAGTGAAGCGGTGAAAGTGGATTCGGCGACGATTCGAAGAGATTTTTCATACTTTGGGGCATTAGGGAAAAAGGGATACGGCTATAACGTAAATTATTTATTGTCGTTTTTCCGCGAAACACTTGATCAAGATGATGTAACGCGTGTAGCACTAATAGGGGTAGGTAATTTAGGGACAGCTTTCTTACATTACAATTTTACGAAAAATAATAATACAAAAATTGAGATGGCATTTGACGTTGATGAAGAGAAAGTTGGAAAAGAAATCGGAGGAATTCCAGTATATCATCTGGATGAATTAGAAGAGAAATTATCCGATGATATAAAAGTGGCAATATTAACAGTACCTGCTTCTGTTGCACAAGCTGTAGCAGATCGCTTATCGCATACTGGTATACAAGGTGTTTTAAACTTTACACCTGCTAGGTTAAATATATTAGAACATATTCGAATTCATCATATCGATTTAGCGGTAGAATTACAAACGCTTGTGTACTTTTTAAAAAATTACCCACAATAAAAACGCAGGAATTCCCTGCGTTTTTATTATTTCTTCATACTACCTTTTTTCGGTTTAGAAAAAAGAAGGCGAAGTGCCAAATTAAAATCGACTGTTGCCATTATAGCGAGTAATATTGTATAAAAGTTCCAAATTGTATCTTCAACACTTGTAATTGCTAAGTATGTAAAAATACACCCAAGAAGAAAATACAAAGTTGCCATAACAAATGGTGAAGTTCGCATGTTTAAAATCCTCCGATGAATCCTTGCAATTTTTCAGCTTTTTCTATGTATGGGTGAAGTACAAATGTAATTAACATAACATTTGTATTCATCATAACATGAGCCATAATAGGTACAATAATCCGTTTTGTTTTTACATATAAAAATGAAAAAACAAGCCCCATGGAAATATACACTAATAAATGTGTAGGGTCAAAATGAATTAAAGCAAATATAAGTGAACTCACAATTGCTGCGATAAAGAAGTTATATCGTTTATATAGTGTTCCAAATAGAATCTTTCTAAATACAATTTCTTCAAGAATGGGAGCGAATATAGAAGAAACAATCATAAATAATGGAGCAGCTTTTATAATCTCGATAATGTTTTGTGTATTTTCAGATTCAGGTTTAACTTTAAAAATTTGTGTTTCAATTGTGCCAGCAATTACTTGGGCAAATAAAGCAAGAAAAACCCCCAAAATAATCCATCCTATTGTAGCGGGAATGTTTGTTTTTTCCCGATCCCATTTTTCTGATTGTGTATCGTTGCGTAATATCAAAAGGATAATAATAAGAGCAACAAAGAAGCTAATTATTCCCCAATGTGCAGTTGCCAATTGAACCTCTTCTTGAAAGCTCCTGTTTCCATTGTTGTATATTCCGCTTTTTAAAAGGAGCCACCCTCCAATTACACCTGATAATTGCATTAAAATATATGTAACAACAACCCACCAGTATTGTCTCTTCAATTTCGTAACTCCTTTTTAAATTTTTTGTAATGAAAAAGGAAAATGCTCTATCCATAGAGAAAACAACTTATGGCATCTTCTTATTGTAACATAGGAGAAGAGGGAAAAACGATGGAATATCAAATAGAATCTTCTATCAGTGCCGATCTTCCATGAAGTCAAGGATTTATATTATTGCGCTACCCATCAGGTAAAGAAGAGAAGCTTATGGAAAGACTGAAGAGGATGTAAAATAGTTTTCCGAAAAATTACGTTTTTTCACTTGCAAAAGAAAATGAGATTCTTTATTATAATAAGTGTGTTAGCACTCGAAGTGTTTGAGTGCTAATAAACATAAAATTTACATAGTAAATTGAGGAGGTTATTGTTCATGCTAAAGCCATTAGGTGATCGCGTTGTAATTGAACTTGTTCAAGCAGAAGAAAAAACAGCAAGTGGTATCGTATTACCAGACACTGCAAAAGAAAAACCACAAGAAGGTAAGGTAGTGGCAGTTGGTACTGGTCGTGTGCTTGAAAATGGTGAGCGTGTTGCTTTAGAGTTAGCTGTAGGCGATCGTATTATCTTCTCAAAATATGCAGGTACTGAAGTAAAATACGAAGGTGCAGAATACTTAATTTTACGTGAAAGCGACATTTTAGCAGTTATCAGTTAATTATATAAATCTTTAAAAATTCAAGGGGGTCAAATATTATGGCAAAAGATATTAAATTTAGTGAAGAAGCACGTCGTTCGATGCTTCGCGGTGTCGACACTCTTGCAAACGCAGTAAAAGTTACGCTTGGACCAAAAGGTCGTAACGTTGTACTTGAGAAAAAATTCGGTTCTCCGCTTATTACAAATGACGGTGTAACAATTGCAAAAGAAATCGAATTAGAAGATGCATTTGAAAACATGGGTGCAAAACTAGTAGCAGAAGTTGCTAGCAAAACAAATGATGTAGCTGGTGATGGAACGACAACTGCAACTGTATTAGCACAAGCAATGATTCGTGAAGGTTTAAAGAACGTAACAGCTGGTGCGAACCCAATGGGTCTTCGTAAAGGTATTGAAAAAGCTACTGTAGCAGCAATTGAAGAATTAAAAACGATTTCTAAACCAATCGAAGGTAAATCTTCTATCGCACAAGTAGCTGCTATTTCTGCTGCTGACGAAGAAGTAGGACAATTAATTGCAGAAGCAATGGAGCGTGTTGGTAACGACGGCGTTATTACATTAGAAGAATCTAAAGGATTCACAACAGAATTAGATGTAGTAGAAGGTATGCAGTTCGACCGTGGATATGCTTCTCCTTACATGATTACTGATTCTGATAAAATGGAAGCTGTTCTTGATAACCCATTTATCTTAATTACTGATAAAAAGGTTTCTAGCATTCAAGAAATCTTACCAGTATTAGAGCAAGTGGTACAACAAGGTAAACCACTTCTTATCATCTCTGAAGACGTAGAAGGCGAAGCGTTAGCTACATTAGTAGTAAATAAACTTCGTGGTACATTCAACGTAGTAGCTGTTAAAGCTCCTGGCTTTGGTGATCGTCGTAAAGCGATGCTAGAAGATATCGCTATCTTAACTGGCGGTGAAGTAATTACAGAAGAATTAGGCCGCGACTTAAAATCTGCAACTATCGCATCTTTAGGACGTGCTAGCAAAATTGTTGTAACGAAAGAAAATACAACAATTGTTGAAGGTGTAGGAAATACAGAACAAATCGAAGCTCGCATTGGTCAAATTCGTGCGCAGTTAGAAGAAACAACTTCTGAGTTCGATCGTGAAAAATTACAAGAGCGTCTTGCTAAACTAGCAGGTGGCGTAGCTGTAATTAAAGTAGGTGCAGCAACTGAAACTGAATTGAAAGAGCGCAAACTTCGCATTGAAGATGCACTTAACTCAACTCGTGCAGCAGTAGAAGAAGGTATTGTAGCAGGTGGTGGTACTGCACTTATGAACGTATATGCTAAAGTAGCTGGTATTGCAGCTGAAGGTGACGAAGCAACAGGTATTAACATCGTACTTCGCGCATTAGAAGAGCCAGTTCGTCAAATCGCAATCAACGCTGGTTTAGAAGGTTCTGTTGTTGTAGAACGCTTAAAAGGTGAAAAAGTAGGCGTTGGTTTCAACGCAGCAACAGGCGAGTGGGTAAACATGCTTGAGTCTGGTATCGTAGATCCAACGAAAGTAACTCGTTCTGCTCTTCAAAACGCAGCATCTGTTGCAGCAATGTTCTTAACAACTGAAGCAGTTGTTGCTGACAAACCAGAACCAGCTGGTGCTGCTGGAATGCCTGACATGGGCGGCATGGGCATGGGCGGTATGGGCGGCATGATGTAATTTCATGCGCCGCGAAACATCCATCTCTTTATAGAGATGGATGTTTTTTGTTCTATAAGCAGTAAAATATAAAGTGAAACTTCCATCAGTGGTTTTTTTTCATCCCCACTGATGGTTAGTTGAACCAATCGGGCTTTTACGGGCAGTTGTCCCCCGCCTATCTACCTCGCTTCTCTCTAAAACTTGAGGTGGGAGGCTTACTGCCCGTTAATGCGGGATAAAAAAGATAGGTGTTTCGGGAAACTATCTATAAGATGTTGACTCGTTCGAATAACTGTTAGTGAAGCTGGGGTTGAAGGAAGTTTCTCTATACAGGAAAATAATTTCTGTAGAATTTTGTCGCTTTCTCTCTTGACCGTATTCATACTTCATTGTTAGAATCTAGGAAGATAATATAAAGTATTCCTTCATATATCCTCAATGATATGGATTGAGAGTCTCTACCGGGTTACCGTAAACGACCTGACTATGAAGGCAGCGTGTCTATGTTTATAAGGAGAAAATTCCTTTATAAAGCTAGGCTCCTGCCTTTTCTTTGTTATGAGACTGAGGGCAGGGGACTGGCTTTTTTATTATATTGGTAATTGTTTTTACCAAATTGGTGAAAATGTTTATATACAGAACTATGGGGTGATTATTTTGAAGAAACAGCACGATACGATTATCGTTTTAGATTTTGGAAGTCAGTACAACCAGTTAATTGCACGTCGCATTCGTGAGTTTGGCGTGTATAGTGAACTTCATCCGCATACAATTACAGCAGAAGAAATTAAAGCGATGAATCCAAAAGGAATTATCTTCTCTGGTGGACCAAACAGTGTATATGGCGAAAGTGCATTCCACTGTGACGAAAAAATCTTTGACTTAGGCTTACCGATCTTCGGTATTTGCTACGGCATGCAATTAATGACAAAGCACTTTGGTGGAAAAGTAGAACGTGCAGACCATCGTGAGTACGGAAAAGCAGTATTAAAAGTAGAGAATCAATCGAAATTATATACAAATCTTCCAGAAGAACAAGTTGTTTGGATGAGCCATGGCGACTTAGTAACGGGCTTACCAGAAGGTTTTGTAGTAGATGCAACAAGTGAATCTTGTCCAATTGCTGGTATGAGCAATGAAGCACAAAACTTATACGGAGTACAATTCCATCCGGAAGTACGTCACTCTGAGCACGGTAATGATTTAATTAAAAACTTTGTATTCGGTGTTTGTGGTTGTACTGAAGGCTGGAATATGGAGAACTTCATTGAAGTAGAATTAGAAAAGATTCGTGAAACAGTTGGCGACAAAAAAGTACTATGCGCACTTAGCGGCGGTGTAGACTCTTCTGTTGTAGCTGTATTAATTCATAAAGCAATCGGTGATCAACTAACATGTATTTTCGTTGACCACGGCTTACTTCGTAAAGGAGAAGCTGAAGGGGTTATGAAAACATTTAGTGAAGGCTTCCACATGAACGTTATTAAAGTGGATGCGCAAGAACGCTTCATGAGCAAATTAAAAGGCGTTGAAGATCCAGAACAAAAACGCAAAATCATCGGTAACGAATTTATTTATGTATTCGATGATGAAGCATCTAGATTAGAAGGAATGGACTTCTTAGCACAAGGTACACTGTACACTGATATTATTGAAAGTGGTACAGCAACTGCACAAACAATTAAGTCTCATCATAACGTTGGTGGACTTCCAGAAGATATGCAATTCAAATTAATTGAACCATTAAATACATTATTTAAAGATGAAGTACGTGAGTTAGGATCTGAACTAGGGATTCCAGATGAAATCGTATGGCGTCAACCATTCCCAGGTCCAGGACTTGGTATTCGTGTATTAGGTGAAATTACAGAAGAAAAACTAGAAATCGTTCGTGAATCTGATGCGATTTTACGTGAAGAAATCAAAAAAGCTGGTTTAGACCGTGAAGTTTGGCAATATTTCACTGCACTTCCTGGCATGCGCAGCGTAGGTGTTATGGGTGACGAGCGTACGTATGATTACACAGTAGGTATTCGTGCTGTAACATCTATTGATGGTATGACAGCAGACTGGGCACGTATTCCTTGGGACGTATTAGAGAAAATCTCTGTACGTATCGTAAACGAAGTAAAACACGTGAACCGTATCGTGTATGATATAACAAGTAAGCCACCAGCAACAATTGAGTGGGAATAAAGTGAATTTCATGATATAAAAGACGATCCATCTATACTTTGATGTGTAGATGGATCGTCTTTTTTTATTTTTACACGAACGAAATTTGATTTTGAATAAAAAACGTTCGTTTTTCAATTGACATTTGGATGCATATAAGTTAATATGAGTATGTAATTAATAATAAAAGTGAATATTACAGCCGTCGTATAATATCGGGAATATGGCCCGAAAGTTTCTACCTAGCTACCGTAAATGGCTTGACTACGAGGCGTTTTAATATAAAGATAAGGGATAATTATCTTTGTTTACAGACGCTTCCATGTATATGCAATGGAAGCCTTTTTTATTTTTGTGGATAAAAGAGGGGCTAGGAAGGATTACGACGAGCAATCATATAACGGGGGAAACATAGAATGAAACGTTACTTTCAGTTCGATGAGCTCGGAACAAATTATAAAACAGAGTTCATTGCAGGGTTAACAACATTTTTATCTATGGCGTATGTGTTATTTGTCAATCCTGCTACGTTGTCGTTAGGGCACATTAAGGGACTACCGGCAGGAACAGGAATGGACGCAGGTGCAGTGTTTGTTGCAACTGCTTTAGCAGCAGCAATTGGATCACTAATTATGGGGATTTTTGCAAAATATCCAATCGCATTAGCACCGGGAATGGGAATTAATGCTTTCTTTGCTTACACAGTTCTATTGACAATGCAGATTCCGTGGCAAACAGCGATTGCTGGGACATTAGTATCAGGTATCCTTTTTATCATTCTTACAGCTTCCGGCATTCGTGAAAAAATTATTAACGCAATTCCAGTAGAGTTGAAATTTGCAGTGGCCGCAGGGATTGGATTGTTTATCGCGTTTATTGGCTTTCAAAATGCTGGAATTATTGTGAATAATGATGCTGTACTTGTTGGTTTAGGGGACTTAACAAAAGGAACAACATTACTTACGATTTTCGGTGTAGTTATAACTGTTATTTTAATGACAAGAAAAGTTAATGGAGCAGTATTTTTTGGGATGGTTCTTACAGCAATTGCTGGTGTAGTGACAGGATTAATTGATACACCAAAAGCAGTTATTGGTTCTGTACCAAGTTTGGAGCCGACATTTGGAGTTGCTCTTCAACATATTGGTGATATTTTCACTCCTAAAATGTTTGTTGTTATTTTAACTTTTTTCTTTATTGATTTCTTTGATACAGCAGGAACACTTGTTGCAGTTGCGAATCAAGCGGGCTTAATGAAAGATAATAAATTACCACGTGCAGGAAGAGCATTAATCTCTGATGCGATTGCAACTGTAATCGGAGCAATACTTGGTACATCTACAACGACGTCTTATATTGAATCCTCTGCAGGGGTAGCAGCTGGAGGACGTTCTGGATTTACAGCAGTTGTAACAGCAGGATTTTTCTTATTAGCACTTTTCTTTTCGCCATTATTAAGTGTAGTAACACCAGCTGTAACGGCACCGGCTTTAATTATTGTAGGGATTCTGATGGTATCATCATTAGCAGAAATTGATTGGAAGAAATTCGAAACTGCAGTACCGGCATTTTTTACAATTATTACAATGCCGCTCACATATAGTATTGCAACAGGGATTGCGATTGGTTTTATCTTTTATCCAATTACAATGGTTGTAAGCGGTCGTCGTAAAGAGATTCATCCAATTATGTATGTAATGGGAGTTTTATTCGTACTTTATTTTGTCTACGTTCGTCAATAAAAGGGGTTTTTTGAAAGGACTAGGAGGGGATGCCTAGTCCTTTTTTGCATCTTTGGGAGTTTTTATAATAAAAGTATGGAGAAAGTATATGGCAGAAGAACTGAGAGAGTATGGAAAAGAGAAAAATGAGTTACATGAGTTCTGGACACCGCTTACGTTTATTATGGGGGATTTGTATTTACTATGTAATTATTTGATTTATAGTTTCTTTTAAAAATTATATAAGAAAAATAAATCAAAACTTCTATCAATAGTGGAGGGCTTTATTACTGCCCGCGAGTAGCAGGGTAAATTGAGACAGTCTCATGATAAAAAGATTTATTGTAATAAATAAACCTTTTTATATTTTCTTAGAAAAACATATTGACGTTTAACATAAAAGGGTGTAATATTCTAGGAGTCGCTGATGCAACAGAG
>NZ_NTTM01000033.1:0-481 GCF_002560985.1 Bacillus sp. AFS018417 | reverse complement strand
TCTGCTGCTGTACTTCTAAGGGTTTTGGTGCAAAGATTTCGGGAAAATTGCAATGAATCTATAAATCTTGGACATACTGATACTATTACTCTAGAAAGGGTGCGTGATTGGTATGGAAAAGGAAAATGTATTCAAATGGAAGCATTATCAGCCGGATATTATTTTGTTAACGGTAAGATGGTACCTACGGTACAACCTCAGTTTTCGAGATTTGGTGGAAATGATGGAGGAACGGGGCTTATCCATTTCTCATACAACGATTATGCGCTGGATTCATCAATATGGACCTCAATTAGAAGAGAAAGTACGACATCATCTTAAATCAACAAATGATTCGTGGAGAGTCGAGGAAACCGGTTCTGGTGCAAAAAATCTCTTAAACTTGGACATACTGATACTATCAATCTAGAAAAAGGATGGTGTTCAGTGTGAACAAGCAAAATTCGTTCAAATGGAAGCATTATCAGCCTGATATTATTTT